>NZ_JAVDYB010000001.1:691250-1036875 GCF_031458235.1 Catenuloplanes atrovinosus
TGTCCGTGGACTTGCGGCGGGCGTTGCGGACGCCCTTCTCCATCCAGTTGCGCTGCATGCGGGCGCGCGCCTCCAGGCCGCCGAGCGTGTCCGCGTACTCCTCGTAGGACTCGCGGGCGTGCCGGCGCGCGGTCTCCCGCTCCTCCAGGTACGCCTCGTAGCCGCCGCCGTACGTGTTGACCTGCTGCTGCGCCAGGTCCAGCTCGACCACCCGGTTCACGGTCCGGGCCAGGAACTCGCGGTCGTGGCTGACCAGCACGGTCGCGGCACGCAGCCCGGTCACGAAGCGCTCCAGCCGGGCCAGGCCGTCCAGGTCCAGGTCGTTGGTGGGCTCGTCGAGCAGCACCACGTCGTACCGGCTGAGCAGCAGCGACGCGAGCCCGGCACGGGCCGCCTGGCCGCCGGAGAGCCCGGTCATCGGGTGGTCGAGGTCGACCGCGAGCCCGAGGTCGGCCGCCACCTCGCCGGCCCGCTCGTCCAGGTCCGCGCCGCCGAGGTCGAGCCAGCGCTCCAGCGCGGCCGAGTAGGCGTCGTCCGCGCCCGGCCGCTGTTCGGCCAGCGCCGCCGTGGCCTCGTCCAGCGCCGTCTGCGCCGCGGCCACGCCGGTCCGCCGGGCCAGGAACGCGCGCACCGACTCGCCGGGCACCCGGTCCGCCTCCTGCGGCAGGTAGCCGACGGTCGCGGTCGGCGGATTGACCTGCACCGCACCCTGCTCGGCCGGGATCAGGCCGGCCAGCGTGCGCAGCAGCGTGGACTTCCCGGCGCCGTTCACCCCGACCAGCCCGACCACGTCGCCGGGCGCGACGACGAGGTCCAGACCGGAGAAGAGGACGCGGTCCCCATGGCCGGCGGCGAGGTCGCGGGCAATCATCGTGGCGGTCACAAGGAGACGATGCTACCGATGGCGGATTCCACCCCGGAGGTACGGCCGAGCGGTTACGTTGTGCCTGGTGGCCGGTGTGGCGGGAGCGGGGTGAGCGAGATGGATGAGCGTTCGTTCTGGACCGCGGTGGCGCTGCTGACGGCGGAGGAGCCGGACGCCGCGGTGGCCACGCTCACGGCCGAGCTGGCCGCCCGCCCGATCCACGAGATCACCGCGTTCGCGGACCACCTGGCCGTGGTCGTGCACGCGATCGACACGCCCGCGCACGCGTCCTACGTGCCCGGCGGCGCGGAGGCGTTCCTGGCGGCCCGGTGCGCCGTCGTGGCGGCCGGGCGAGACACGTACCAGCGGGTGTTCGCGGCTCCGCCGGAGATCGAGGCGTTCGCCGCGCCGGGCGCGGAGTGGCTGCTGGCGGTGCCGGCCAACGCGTACGAGCGGGCCACCGGCACGGCCTGGACGCACGAGCCGCCGGTCAGTGTGGAGACCGGCAGCAACCCGCTCTGGTCTCCGATCACGGCGGACGACACGGACGAGGAGAGCTGGCTGACGTACGGCGGCGGCCTGCACACCGTGCTCGGCACCCGCCCCGCCTACGACGCCACCATGCAGGTGCTGATCGCCGCCGTCGACGCCGACCCGCGCTGGCGGCGCTGGTGGTCCCGGGCCGGCGTGCACACGCTCGACCTGGCGCCGTACTACAGCGACGGTGACGCGCCGGGCGTGACGATCCGCCGGGGCCGGCAGCGCGTGGTGGTGGACGCGATCCTGGACCCGCGCGGCTTCGCCCGCACCGACCGCACGTTCCTCTGCGAGCTGGCCCGCACCGACCTGCTCACCATGCTCTCCGCCGTCCGTACCGCGCTCGACCTCGGCGCGCTGCCACCGCTGCCGCGCATCCCCGACCTGCCGGACATGCCCGACTCGTTCGCCCCCGGCCAGGACCTCCCCCGCCTCGACGTCGACGACGTAGTCCGCTTCGCCGAGGAGGTCGGCGGCGTCGATCTCGAGGAACTCCGCCCGGTCCTCCACATGCTCGCCACCGACCCACCCCTCTGACCCCCGGCCCGGCCGAATCGAGTGGGGGATTCCATGGCTTCCGAGCCCGTACGATCCGTCTGGCCGATCGCCGTCGCGGTGGCCGCCGGCGCACTCGGCTACGTGATTCTGGCGCTCGCCGCCGTGCCGCCGGCCGTGGGCGTCCCGCTCGCCGTGCTGGCCGCGGGCGGTGCGTTGCTAAGCGCGGGGTGAAGGTCCGCCGCATCTTCCTGATCGATCAGCCCGGTGGCGGCATCGAGCCCGAGGTCCGGCGCACGTGTGAGCGGCAGAGCCGGATGGGCATCGAGATCCGGTTGCTCGACCGCGCCATGATCCCCGACGTGCGGCGCGTGGACGGGCTCGGGTTCATCGTCTTCGACGGCCTGATGACGTACGAGGTCATCCCGTCGTCGATGGAGGTCGAGGCGCGATCGGCCATCGCGGAGACCCGGCTGCTGCTGTCCCAGAAGCGGGTGCGGAAGTTCACCGAGATCTTCCACGATCTGTGGGAGGCGGGGCAGGAACTGCCGAGGGCGTGACGGTCAGCGCAGCAGGCCGGTCACGACGTCGCGGACCTCGGCCGCGCAGCCCCAGGAGAGGCTGACGCCGGCGCCGCCGTGGCCGTAGTTGTGCACCACGTGATGGCCGTCGACCAGCTCGTGCTCCACCCGGACCGGGTCACGCGCCGGCCGGATGCCGATGCGGTGGCCGACGACCGGCAGCGCGGCGATCCGCGGGTCGACGCGGGCGCACCGGTCGACGATGCCGGCCGCGATGCGGGCGTCCTCGGCGACGTCGGCCCGGCCGGTCTCGGCGCTGCCGCCGAGCAGCAGCAGCTGGCCCTGCGGCAGCAGGTACGTCATCTCCCGCAGGTCGTCCGTGTGTTCCGCGAAGAACTCCTCGATGCCCGGGTTCTCCACCACGACCAACTGCCCCCGGATCGGTACGACCAGCGGGTCCGGCACGAACGCGCCCGCGCCCGGGCCGGTGCAGTTGACCACGACCGGCGCCTCCCCGGCGACGCCGGCCAGCCGCGGTGAGTGCCCGATCGCCATCGTGCCCCCGGCCGCCTTCAGCCGCCGTTGCAGGTATTCCAGGTAGACCGGCATGTCGACGACCGGCGCGGAGTACCGCCACCCGGCGGTGAACCCCGGCGGCAGCTCGCCGGGCGCGCACGGCCGGTAGCCGGGCAGGCCGGGCGCGTACTCCGCGGGGGTGGTGCGGGTGCGGGACGCCTCGGTGCCGTCCACCAGGCGGACGCCGGAGTCCGGCGCGGCGGCGGACAGCTCCGCGAGTGTCCGATAGGTGACGCCGCTCCACAGCGGAACCCGCTCGTGCGAGGCGTAGAGCGGATCCCAGATCGCCCCGGCCGCGCACGAGGTGGACTCCGACGGCGGGGTCGCGGTGCGGACGTGGACAGCCAGCCCGGCCTCCGCCACCAGCACCGCCGTGGTGAGGCCGGACACGCCGGCGCCGATGATCAGTACATCCGCGCGAACGCTGGTCATTCCGTGACGATATCGGGGCTCTGCGTAGTCCGACAGTGATCCGCGCTATGTCGTTCGTCGATATATCTGTAATGGGCACCTTGCGACTGTATGGTGCTGAATCCAAAACTGAGCGTTGCATTATCGACACGCAGTGCGGTGCAATCGGAGGATCTGCGTGAGCTGAGCCACTCCGGGGGCGACCCCGGATCCCGATAAGGAATCCATGTTGATCCTCGGAGAGATCCATACCGGGCTGCTACGGCATTCCGCCCCGGTCACCACGGGTCTGGCGCGGGAATTGCTCGATCTGGTCGCGGGCGAGACGGTGCGCGTCTCGGAGCGGCCGATATCGTGCGTCTGGTCGCCGGACCTGACCACGGGTGTCGACTGTGGCCTCACCGGCGCGTCCGGCGGGACCGGCCGGGCCGTCGGTACGGTGCGTCACCGCGCCGTCATCACCGGCGGGCGGGTGGTGCAGGCGTCCGCGCACGCGGTGGTGGACCGGGCCGCCGACGTCCGCCGGCTGCCGTGGTCGCACTACATCGCCCGGCCCGGCCACCTGGAGGTGCTGACCAAGGGGCCGCTGGACGCCCTCGCGGACGGCTTCCTGTCCACCGAGCGCGCTCCCGCCGCGCTCGACCTGGGCGGCATCTGCGCCCGGACGTTCGACCGCGTGCAGGCCGCGCCGCAGCTGGACCGCCGGGTGGCGCTGCGCGCGCCGCGCACCCGGTTCCGCTGGTCCGCGACGCCCGGCGCGAGCGCGGTGCATTTGGCGATCGAGGACGGTGACCTGCGCCGGCTCCGGCTCACGCTGCCCGAGCTGCCGGCCGCCCGGATCGCGGACCTGTGCGCGGACATCGCGCGGCACGACTGGCTGCTCAGCACGCTGATCGAGGTGATCGGCGCGAGCGCGCTCGGCGTCCGGTCGCGCGAGGAGGCGCTGCGCCGGCTGGCCCCGGCCATCGACACGCTGCTGGACCTGTGGATGCCGGCGGCCCGGCTGGACGACGACATGGCCGCGGTCTGGGCGTCGCTGGAGCGCCGGCCCGGCTTCACCCGGCAGTGGGACACGCTGGTCGGCCGCATCCGGGACCAGCTGCTGGCCGGCACCGTCCAGGCGATGTCGTCCACCGCCGGGGTGGGGGTCTGATGCAGAGCACAGCCCGGTCCCGGGTGGTGCGGCGGGTCGCGGTCACGCTGGCCATCGGCGCGCTGACGTACCTGGTCACCGACTACTTCGAGCAGCCGACGATCCTGGCGATCGCGCTCTCCATCCTGCTCGGCAGCGTCACGCTGATCAGCCAGTTCCTGATCGAGTTCGAGCAGCGGCTGGCCGCGGTCGAGGAGCTGGAACGCGACCGGTCGCAGCGGATGGAGGAGCTGGTCCGGGAGGCGTTCTCGAAGATCAATGAGGCGACCGAGCTGTTCGGGCTGGTGGAGGCGTCCGCGTTGCAGACCGACCTGGTCACGCAGCTGGTCCGGCACTCGACGCAGATCACGCCGGCCTCGCCGCCGCTGGTCTACGACTTCGTCCAGTCGGAGATCAGCCGGATGTCCGACTTCCTCAAGGAACTGGCCGAGGGCGGCAGCGTCACCTACTACGGCGAGGACCGGGACTGGCTGCTCGGCCTCACCCGGCACGCGCGGGTCAGCATCGACGCGGTCAGCATGGAGTGGGTCGACCGCGGGCTGTGGGACAGCGAGATCGGCCAGCGCTATCTGCACGCCCAGCGCGGCGCCGTGGAGCGCGGCGTGAAGGTGCGCCGCATCTTCCTCATCGACCGGCCCGGCGACGGCCTCGCGCCCGGCATCAGCGAGGCCTGCGAGGAGCAGAGCCGGATGGGCATCGAGGTCCGGCTGCTGGACCCGGCCGCGCTCCCCGGCCCGCTCAGCGTGCAGATGCGCGACTTCATCGTCTTCGACGGCCTGGTCAGCTACGAGACCACGCCGGTGATGCTGGACGGGAAGATCCGGCCGGTGGTGGCGGAGACCCGGTTGGTCATGCGCGATTCCCGGGTACGGGAACGGTGCGATCTCTACGGCGAGGTCTGGGACCTGGCGACGGAGGTTCCTACGCCCGGGAGGTGAAGACGTAGTCGATCCGGTCGACCACCTCGTCCGGCAGCGTGACGCCCTCCGCCGCGGCGCGCCGCGCGACCTGCGCGCCCACCTCGGGCTGGATCGCGACCTGGCTCAGGATCACCCGTACCGCCTGCTCGATCTCGATGAACCGGGTGTCGAGCACCGAGGCGGTACGGAACGCGGCGAACGGCGCGGCCCGCGGCTCCCACTGCACCACGGCCGGCATCTCGTGCCAGGTGCCCGGCAGCTCCGCGGGCGTGACCGGCTCCGGCCGCCACACCGGCTCACCGTGGTCGCGCAGCAGGCCCATCCGGAGCAGCTGCCAGACCGCGGCCAGGAACGGGCACGCCCACAGCCGGCCGGTCTTGTGCTCCTGCCAGATCTCCACGTCGACGTAGATCGAGTGGTTCTTCACCGCGTTCTGCCGGGGCGGCTGCCAGCCGGGGTGCGCGTCCATCGCCTCGGACACGGCCACGCCGGTGGACGGCGGCTCGCCGTTGGAGAGCCAGCCGCTCTGGTGGGTGGGCGGGCGCGACCCGTTCGTGCCCCGGGGCGGGTCCGCCACCAGGCGGCCCTCCACGATCCGCGCCACCTCGACGCCGTCCGCGGCGGCGCACGCGGACTCCCGCGCGATGTAGTCGATCCGCAGCCCGCTCTCCTCCGCCGCGCTCACCAGCGCGGGCAGCACCTCGGCGGGCGAGCCGAACGGCGCGAAGTAGTCGTCGATCAGGAAGCAGGTGCTGATCCGGGTGGCCTGGCCCGGCCGGCTGTCCGCCTCCATCCGCCGCAGCGCCTCCGCCCACGGCCGGACCCGCCGGAACTGCGCGCGCAGCCGCTCCGGCCCGGCCGCGAAGTCCTCCATGTAGAGGTGACCCAGCTCGATGGAGAGGTGGGAGAGCGGGGTGGACCTGACCTTCGGCGTCGCGGTGCTCTCGCTGTACGTCACCTCGGGAACGGTCACAGGCCCTCCCACGCGGCGTCGTCCACGATCCGCTTGGCCAGCGTCTCCAGCGCGTCCACGGTCTGCTGGTTGGCCGCGTGCCGCTGCCACACGTCGCCGTCGGTGAGCAGTTGCTCGCGCCACTGCAGCACCGGGTCGAGCGGGATCTGGCCGAGCATCAGCGTGCGCCCGACGCGCTCCCGCGCGGCCTGGCGTTGCAGCTCCTGGTTGCACGCGTTCACCCAGGCCAGTTGCTCCGGGCGGAGGCCGGCGTGCTCGGGCGAGCTGGGGTCGACCACCGCGGTGCGCACGAACCGCACCGAGTTCGCGAGCCGGTCCGGGTCGTGCCCACGGACCGCGCCGATCTTCAGGATGCCGCGCGCGCCGTAGACCAGGCTGGACGCCGCCACGATGTGCTGGCTGGTCCACCGGTGGAAGACCAGCCACCGGTGCCGCAGGTGGGCCAGCTCGTCCCGCGCGGTCGCGGCCAGCGCGATGTCGATCGCGTACGACCGGCCGGCGCTGAGGTCGACCAGGCAGAGATCGAACTCCTCGTCCAGCCGGAGGAACAGGTCGGCGCACCGGTCCACGATGTCGCCGGTCGAGGCGAACTCGCCGCCGCCCGCGTCACCCGGGTAGAGCATCAGCCGGCCCGCCCCGGCCGGCCGGGTGCGCAGGCTGGGCCGCTGCGACTCGGCCCAGACGTTCAGCCGGCGCGGCGCCGCGCACTGACCGCGCAGGTACGAGTGCATGCCCTCGCGCTCGACCCCGGCCTGCGCGGCGGAGATCTGGAAGATCGCGCCCGCCGTGGGCGAGCCGAAGTCGAAGTCGAGGTAGCAGGCGTTGCCGCCCTGCAACGCGTGCCGGTAGACCACGTTGCTGCTGGTCACCGACCGCCCGGTGCCGCCCTTGTCGGACGTGGCGAAGACGAGCATGTCACACCGGTTCCGCGGTGGCCTCGCGCGCGGCGGCGAGACGGTCGAGCCGGATGAGCACGTCCTCGGCCAGCGCCTTGGCGCTGCCCGGCCGCTGCCGCAGGATTCGGCGGGCGCGCTGGAGCTGCCGGTTGACCTGCTCGAGTTCGTTGCGCAGCCGCTCGCCGCGCTGGGGCAGGCCGTTGAGCTGCTCCTGGTCGTACAGGTGCTCGGCCTCGATCAGCAGGTCGGAGGCGATGTCCGCGAGCCGCTCACTGCGCGGCGGCGAGCTGCGGATCACCTGCGCGGCCGTGATCAGGCAGTCGACCACCCGCTTGGTGTAGTACCAGGACGGGAGCGTCTGCGTGGTGCCGACGTCGAACACGCGGGACGGGTCGTCCCACAGGTCGGCGGCGCGGTCGTCCGCGATCCGGCGCTCGGTCAGGTGCGTCCACACGCGACCCGCCAGCGACGTGGCGTTCTGCCGGGCCTCGTTGTCGGAGAGCAGGCCGGCCAGGTGCACCGTGCGCTTGAGCAGCACCGGCGCGAAGTCCGACGCCACCCAGCCGAGCTGCGGCCCGCCCGACTTCTCGCTGCCCACCAGCGGGAACGCCTCACCCGGGTGGTGCAGCCGGATCGCCGGGTCGTGCTCGAACGGGCGGCGGGTGATGCGGCTGCGGTTGGCCAGCTCGTCCAGCACCACGCCGACCCGGGCGAGATCCGCGTCGGACGCGCGCCGGGTGATCAGGTCCTGCACCACCATGCCGCTGATCAGCAGGCTGAAGTAGTCGGAGGCGCGCCCGTCCGTGGTCTGCCACGGCAGGTCCTCCAGCGGCCAGCGGTCCGACCCGAACGTGCCGACCACCGACCAGTACGACTGGGTGAGGTCCCAGCGCAGCTGGAGCGCCTGCGCCAGGCGCAGCTGGTCCTCGTTGAGCAGGCCGAGCAGGCGGGTGCGCTCGGAGAACAGCGACCGGATCGCGTCCAGCGCGACCACCGTGAAGTACAGGTACGGCTTCGGCTCGGCCACGCCGTCGCGCTGTCGCCCGATCGGGTCGTTGACCTGGACCACCGGCGCGTCCTCCACCAGCCCCCAGGACCAGCCGCACTCGAACAGCCGGTGCGGGTTGTCCAGCCGGCTGCCCTCCTCGGCGCCGGAACCGATCGTGACGTCGTCCCGCAGGCGGGCGTTGATCTCCCGCAGCGAGCGGCGGAGCTCCTCCACGACCTGCCGCTCCGGCTGCGCACCCTGGTTGGTGGTGCGCAGCAGTTGCCGGCCCTCCTCCTCGGTGGCGTCGAAGACGTTCACCGCGAAGCTGCGCAGCAGCCCGACCATCGCGGCGGTGAGCCGGGCGCTGGCCATCTGCTCCAGCCGGTCGACCTGCTGCCGCAGCGCCTCGCGGGTGAGCACCGCGCGGAACGTCTTCGCGAAACCGATGGTGGCGAGCATCAGCGTGACCGAGATCGAGAACGAGTCCACCACGTCGAGGCCGCGCTGCTCGGGCTTGATCTCGTCGATCGCCTCCGGGTCGGCCGCGCTGAAGTAGCTGTCACCGGAGAAGATCGGCGTGCCGTCGTCCGCCGTGTACTTCTCCAGGTACACCGTGATCAACTGGACCAGTCGCTTCGGCACCTCCAGGTGGTCGCCGAGCGCGGCCAGCGAGCCGATCACGTCATCCTCGGTCTCGTCCGGTCGGTCGATCCGGAACGTCGGCACGTCCGCGGCCGGGGACATGATGCAGAGCAGCTGCTCCGCGTCGCTGATCGAGTTGCTGCCGTCGCGGCCGCCCCAGCGCCAGTCGGCGCCGTTACCCGAGTAGCTGGCGAATGCCCGCCAGATTTCCAGGAGGTGCTGGCGAGGTTGGACGTCCATCCCGGTGGCTCACCTTCCTGTGAGACGCACTGCCTCTACCTGCGAAACCAGTTACGACGATCATTCCCTTGTAGCCGTCGCGGAGGGTGGTGTCGTCCACGGTGTGGACATCGATATTGTGCGTCAGCCCCGCAAGGCAACGCTCGATGTCGTTCTCGTCCACGGCCAGGGCGGGAAAGTCCAGCCCACCCACGCGGTAGCCCTGGGACTCCTTCATGAAGGCGGCGACGAACGGGGCGAATCGCTTCAGTGATCCGATGAAGTTGCGGGTGGCGCGCTCGAACTCCTTGCCGTTCTGCGTGATCGACTCGGCGACGAAGAACATCGTGCCCATGTCGTACTCACCGTCCTGCGGCAGCGTGAACACGTTTCCCGGCACGACCTCGGTCCGGTCCCGGATGGCGGCGGCCGGATCGGCGATGGCGTCGTAGTCGGGACGGCCGGCCCGGAGCCGTTCGGTGAACGCGGCCCAGCTCGGGCTCGGCGACTGCCGCTGGCGGGTCAGCCACGCCCGGTTGGTCCTGGCCCGCTCGTACAGCGTCACCCGGTCGGCCCAGGGCAGCATGGAGAGGGCGGGGTAGAGGTTCGTGCCGGTGCCGACGTCGATCGCCCGGCCGTGCCGGCGTGGCTGGGCCGCGGCGAAGAAGTCACCGAGATAATCCAGGATCTCGCTGTCGTCGTCCCGCAGGCTGCCGTAGTTGTGCTCGAAGTACCAGTCAGAGTCGAATGCGTCCCACGCCCACTCCGCGTTCGACCGAGTCCGTGTATCGGTCATAACCGACTGTAACTCCCTCGTTGGTCGCGAGCACTCAACTTGGGGTTCCGGGTCGGCTCCGGATGTGCGCGGTGACTCGCTTTGGAGACCCGACCCCGGTCGGTGTGCTGTCACTGTGATGGAGCCAGTTGAGTGGCCATATTGGACGGACCTAGTTATACACCATCTATGTGCGCGTTCGTGGCCCCGCACGATGTTTTGCCGAGATCTACCCACAAGCATGAAGCACGCCCGCCAGCCCGCGACGCTCCGTCGTTTGCGCGGCGACTCTGTGGCGTGATCATCTGCTTTCCCTCGCGCATTAATGCATTCGGGACATAAAGGAGGTCTCGCATCCGAATCGGTGTCGCCGTCGCATGGTGAACGACCGGGGCCGCCACGGGTTTCGGCTCAGCCCAGCCCTTCCACCGCCTCGCGCGCCCCCGTCGCCCGGCCGGGCAGCGGCGCGCCCGGCGACGCCCGCAGGCCGTCCAGCATGATCGACAGTGCCCGCGCGCGCATCTCGTCCGTACCGAACTCGCCCCGGCTCAGCAGCAGTGAGCCGAGCACCGCGATGTCGCCCGCGCCCACGTCCGCGCGCAGCGCGCCCTCCGCCTGCGCGCCCCGGACGATCTCGTCCAGCAGGTCCAGGATCTCGTCCCGGTGCCGCGCGGCCGCCGGGTCGTCGTGCGCGGCTCGGCAGGCGGCGGGGGAGAGCAGCGACAGGCGCAGGCTCAGGCGCAGGTCGCGCGAGTGCTCCAGCAGCCGGACCAGCGCGTCCCAGGCCGACGGCTGCTCCGCCACCGCGGTGCGCGCCTCCGCGGCCAGCGCGCCGAGGTTATCCCGCGCCACCGCGCGCATCAGCGCGTCCCGGTCCGGGAACCGCCGGTACAGCGTCCCGGTGCCGACGCCGGCCCGGCGCGCGATCTCCTCCATCGGGTGTTCCGTGCCCTCGTCCAGGAAGACCTGCTTGGCCACGGCGATTATCTGGTCGCGGTTGCGCCGCGCGTCGGCGCGCAGCCGCATCCCCTGCTCGGTGGACATGGCCAGATTCTGCCGTGGACTTCGCCGGGTGGCCGGTCTACGGTCGGACTGTAACCGGAAGCGTTTCATCCACTTCTAATCGATCTTTTGCGATGGGATGGCACCGATGACCGCTCCGCACCTCCAGACCACGCGCACCTGCCCGTTCGCGCCGCCCGCCGAGCACGAGCGGCTGCGCGACCTCGGGAAGCCGACCAAGGTCACCATGCCGAACGGTGAGCAGGCCTGGGCGCTCGGCCGGCTCGAGGACATCCGCGCGATGCTGTCCGACCCCCGGTTCAGCTCCGACCGCTTCCAGCCCGGCTTCCCGACGCTGGTCAAGGAGCGCCCGCAACAGCTGCGCCAGGGCGGGTTCCGGCCGTCGTTGATCATGATGGACCCGCCGGAGCACGGCGAGGTGCGCCGCACGATCATCGGCGAGTTCACCGTCAAGCGGATGGCCGCGCTGCGCCCGCGCATCCAGCAGATCGTGGACGACCACATCGACGCGATGCTCGCCGGGCCGAACCCGGCCGACCTGGTCAAGGCGCTGTCCCTGCCGGTCCCGTCGCTGGTCATCTGCGAGATGCTCGGTGTGCCGTACGCGGATCACGACTTCTTCCAGACCTCGTCCGCCACGCTGCTGCGGCTGTCCGCCCCGCCCGAGGAGCGCGCCGCCGCCTCCGAGGCCATCCGGGCGTACCTGGCCGATCTCGTCGACCGCAAGCGTGAGCAGCCCGCCGACGACCTGCTCAGCCGCCAGCTCGCCAAGACCGGCGACATCGAGGAACTGGTCGGCCTCGGCTTCCTGCTGCTGCTCGCCGGCCACGAGACCACCGCCAACATGATCTCGCTCGGCGTGGTGGCGTTGCTGGACCACCCCGACCAGCTCGCCGCGCTGCGCGCCGACCCGTCGCGCACGCCCGCCGCCGTCGAGGAGCTGCTGCGCTACTTCACCATCGCCGAGTTCGCCACCTCCCGGGTGGCCCGCGAGGACGTGGAGCTGGGCGGCGTGCTCATCCGCGCCGGCGAGGGCGTCGTGACGCTCGGCAACGCCGCCAACCGCGACCCGGCCGCGTTCGCGAACCCCGCCGACTTCGACGTCGACCCGCGGCGCCCGCCACCACATCGCGTTCGGCTACGGCCCCCACCAGTGCCTCGGCCAGAACCTCGCCCGCCTCGAACTCCAGATCGTCTTCGACACCCTCTTCCGGCGCGTCCCCACGCTGCGCCTCGCCACCCCCGCCGACGACCTTCCCTACAAGGACGACGCCACCATCTACGGCATCTACGAACTCCCCGTCACCTGGACCACCTGATGCCCACGATCGTGGCCGACGCCACCCGCTGCGTCGGCGCCGGCCAATGCGTCCTCACCGACCCCGACGCCTTCGACCAGGACGACGACCAGGGCCTCGTCCTCATCCTCCACCCCACCCCCACCAGCGCCGACGCGCTGTCCCGCGCCCGCCAGGCCATCCTCCTCTGCCCCAGTCAGGCCCTCTCCCTCCACGAATAACCCGCCCCGCCAGTCCCGGTCGCGTCGGTGCCGGTCCGCGAGTTCCGAAACGCCGTCGTCAGAGAGCCGCCGGGCACGGCGGCGCGGCCGGGAATGGCGGTGGCGAACTCGCGCGGACTTGCCGCCTCGGCTCCGGCAGGGAGGAGCGCCAGCGACGACCGGTGCCCGCGGGAGCATGCGGATCCCGTGCCGCCGGAAGCGGGAATATCAAGAACTGGAAACGCACGCGGCCGGTACGGAGGTCGCGCCGCATAGCGAAATTGCGCGAAAAAAGGTTCGCGCCATGATGTGCATCAATTTCGATTCGCTTCCGGTCCCCACTCGCGACGTTGATTGGGCAATCAGCCGAGCGCCCTCGACGCACCCCGCCTCACAGCGGAAACTCGTCGAACAGCAGCACGTCCCCACCCGCCACCGTGTCATAGCGGTAGGAGCGGACCACCCCCGCCGCCGAGTCGAGCACGCTGAAGACCGTCACCTCGTCGCTCGACACGAACGGCAACGGCGCCCCGCCCGGCCCGGTCAACGGCGCCACCGTCGGCACCACCGGCTCCAGCCCGCCCGGATCGCCCTGCAGCACGTAATCCGGACCCGCGGGCGCCGCCCGCACCCGCCCCGACAGCTTGTGGAACGCCCCCCACGTGTTCCCCACGTTCGACGTCTCCAGCCAGTTCACCCCCGCGTCGTCCCGGAACCGGGCCCACACGTGCGAGTGCCCGTTCAGCACCAGGTTCACGTAGTACGCCGAGAACACCGGCGCCAGATCCCGCAGCACGTAGTCGTCCGCCAGCGGATACTCGTACCGCACCGTGTCCTCCGTGATCACCGGCACCGGGTCGGTGAACGCCGGTACCGAGTTGAACCCCAGGCCGTGACTCGGGTGGTGGAACATCACCGCCCGGTACCGCGCCGCCCGCGCCTCCGCCGACGTCAGCGCCGACACCAGGAACTCGTACTGCGGTGACCCCTTGCCGATCGGCGCGAAGATGAACCGCCCGTGCGTGTGCGGGCCGTCCTGGTAGGTGCCGGAGCGCTCCGGCCGCCAGATCTCCGTGCCGAACAGCGACACCACGTACACGTCGCCGACCGTCCGGGCCCACCAGCGCGGCCCGCCGCTGTCGCTGGCCGGGACCGGGAACATCGCCTCGTACGTGCTGACGTCCCAGTCGTCCGGCACCGCGTCGTTGAACTGGAAGTCCAGCGTCTCCGTCGCCGACCAGCGCCCGATCACCTCGTGGTTGCCGATCGCCGGGTACAGCGGCGCGGACGAGATGAGCGGCGCCCCGGTGAACGTGCGCCCGGCCGCGGTCCACGAGGCGCGCCCGCCGAGCGCCGCGAAGAACGCCCGCCCGTTCGCGTGGTCGAACCAGTCGCTGGCCCGGTCCACCACGTTGACCATGTCGCCGGCGAACAGCACGCCGTCCAGCGAGCCCGCGGTCTCCGCCGCCAGCTCCAGGTTGGCCGGGACCATCGGCCCGAGCTGGTGGTCGCTGGTGAGCAGCAGCCGCACCGGGCTCCCGGCCGGCGGCGCGCCGCGCAGCGCGTGCACGCCGGAGACCGAGACCTCGCCGTCCGACCGGACCGAGACCACCCGGTACGGCGTGTCCTCCTCCGGTAGGCCGTCGACCACCGCGAGCTGGCGGTGCACCGGCCGCGGGACCGGCCCGGCGGGGGAGTCCTCCCGCATCCGGGGCAGCGGCGTCGTGCCGGCGCGCACCACCCGTACGCCCGGAACCGCACCGCGCAGTGCCGCGGCCGGATCGGCGGCGGCCACCGCGGGCCCGAGCAGCACCGCGTTGTCCGTGCCGGGGGAGGTGGTGTGCCAGACGACGGTGACGGATCCGGGCCGGGGATCGAGCAGGTACGGCTCACAGAGCAGGTCCATGATCCCAGGCTAGGGAGGACGGGGCGCCGGACCGGCGAACAGGACGTGACCGCGACGTGAGCAGACGCACACGGGAACCCAAGGTGAGCAGACGCACACGGAAAAGGGGTTGACCACCCACGGGGGAAGGTGGTCAACCCCTTGTGCGCTCAGCGTACGACGCCCGCGCCAGGAACACCAGGCCCGACGTCGTACTTTCGCTTCACCGTCCGGTCACCGTGCCGTCCCCTAACGTCCGGCGCGGACCACCCCGGCGGCGCCGACCCCTCGCCGGACCGGCTCGGCCACGGCCGTGAGCTGCCCGTTCCGGCCGAACTCGATCGCGGTCGCCGCGCCGATCTCGGCCGTGGAGGTGAACGCCGGATGCCCGAGCGCGGTCAGGTCCGCGCCGTACGCGGCGATGAACGCGGGCTCGGCCTGCGGCGTGGGCGAGTTGCGCTGCGACGCCCGCGGCGCGGCCACCGCCTCCGGCAGGGTCATGTCCAGGTCGATCCGGTTGACCAGGATCTGCAGCACGGTGGTGATGATGGTGGCGCCGCCGGGCGAGCCGACCGCCACGAACGGCTTGCCGTCCTTGAGCACGATCGTCGGCGACATGGAGCTGCGCGGGCGCTTGTTCGGCCCGGGCAGGTTCGGGTCAGCCGCGGTGCCCTGGGTCGGCGTGAAGTTGAAGTCGGTCAGCTCGTTGTTGAGCAGGATGCCCCGGCCCGGCACCACGATCCCGGAGCCGCCGATCTGCTCGATGGTGAACGTGTACGACACCACGTTGCCCCACTTGTCCGCCACGGTCAGGTGCGTGGTGCTCACGCTGTTGTCCGTGTCCGGCGCCGGAGAGGCCGCCGTGGCGCAGCCCGTGTACCGCCCGTCCGGAACGCCCGGCGCGACCGGCTTGGGCAGCGCCGTCGCGGAGACCGCGCACCGCCGCTCCGCCGCGAACCGGTCGCTGAGCAGCTCGTCCAGCACCGCGCGGCGGGTGTAGTCGCCCACGTACCGGTTGCGGTCCGCGAACGCCAGCGCGGACGCCTCCAGGTACCGGTGCAGCGCGTCCGCGTCGGAGAGCGCCCCCAGGTCGTACCCCTCCAGGATGTTGAGCGCCTCGCCCACCGCGGTCCCGCCGCTGGACGGCGTGGCCATGCCGTAGACGTCCAGCCCGCGATATCCCGAGCGGGTCGGGGCCGGGAACCGCGCCTGGTAGCGCGCCAGGTCGCGGACCGTCATCCCGCCCGGCCGGATCGGGTGCGCCCAGGTGCCGATCGGCGTGTCCGACACCGGCGGGTCCTGCACGGCCGCCGCGATGTCCCGCGCGACCGGGCCGGAGTAGAACACGTCCGTGCCGCGCTTGCCGATCAGCCGGTACGTGTCCGCCAGGTCCGGGTTGCGGAACGTGGACCCGACCGCGGGCGGCGCGCCGCCGGGCAGGAACAGCTCCGCGGACGAGTCGAACTGCCCGAAGATCGCCGCGTTCGCCGCGACCTGCGCCTGGAACGTGGCGTCCACCGTGAAGCCGCGGTCCGCCACGTCCGCGGCCGGGCGCAGCAGCTCGCCGAGCGGCCGGCTGCCCCACCGGTCCGCCGCCGCCTCCCAGGTCGCGAGCGTGCCCGGCACGCCGACGGAGAGGCCGCTGACCCGGGCCGCGTTGAAGTCCAGCGCCGTACCGTCCGGGTTCTGGAACGAGGTCTCGCGCATGGACGCGGGCGCCGCCTCCCGCCCGTCGATCGTGTGCACGCGCCGGGTGCGCGCGTCGTAGTAGAGGAAGAACCCGCCGCCGCCGATCCCGGCCGAGAACGGCTCGGTGACGCCGATGGTGGCCGCGGCCGCGATCGCGGCGTCGACCGCGTTGCCGCCCCGGCGGAGCACCTCGAGGCCGACCGCGGTGACGGTCGGGTCGACCGAGGAGACCGCGCCGCCGTACCCGGTGGCGGTGGGGGAGATCGCCGGCTGGTACGCCTGCGCGGGCGTGGCACTGATCATGGTGGCGGCTAGCGTGGCGGCGGTCAGCGCCGCGAGTTGCTTCACAGTGGCCCTCCGAGATCGACGAGTGTCAGACCAGACCTACCGCCCACCACCCCGCGACGCAAGCACCCGGAGCAGTTCGGTTGCGGCCGGGTAGCAACGGGCGGCCGGACCTTCCCCGGGCCGCACCCGATTTCCTACCGTCGTGACCATGCGTGACAACGAGAAGGTGCGGTTCGACCCCACCGCCCCCGACATCCGCCCGGTCGGCTGGCAGGTGCAGATGCGGATCGACTGGGTGGTGACCCAGGTGATGGCCACCCACCGCGGCCTGCCCGAGGAGCAGGTGCGCATCGAGTTGGCCCAGCGGCTGCGCGGCATGGGCGCCACCGCCGGCCAGCGTCAGGTGGACAACTACGCGCGCGCGATCTCCGCGATGCCGCAGCTCCCCGCGACCGGCACCGCCACCGACACCGCCGGTCGTTAAGACCACGTTTACCGATCATGTACCGGCGGCATTCCTGCCGCCATGACGACCACGGAGCGCACCGAGCTGCGGCGCGTGATCAGCCGGCCGGTGCTGACGTTCTTCATCCTCGGCGATGTACTGGGCGCCGGCATCTACTCGCTCACCGGCGAGGTCGGCGCGGACTCCGGCGGTGCGATCTGGGCCAGCTTCCTGATCGCGTTCGCGCTGGCGTTCCTCACCGCGTTCGCGTACCTGGAGCTGGTCACCAAGTACCCGCAGGCGGCCGGCGCGGCGCTCTACGTCGACCGCGCGTTCGGCATCCGCGCGCTGTCGTTCATGGTCACGTTCGCGGTGATGGCCTCCGGCGTGACGTCCGCGGCGTTCGCGGCCAGCCGGGTCGGCGGCCGCTACTTCACCGGCCTCACCGGCGTGGAGAACCCGCCGGCCGTGCTGATCGGCGTCGTCGCCATCCTGCTGGTCGCGGCCGTGAACCTGTGGGGCGTGGCCGAGTCGCTGCGGGTCAACGTGGCGATCACCTGCATCGAGCTGGCCGGCCTGCTGTTCATCATCGGCCTGGGCGGCTGGGTGCTGGCCACCGGTGGCGGCGACCCGTCCGCCGCGTTCGAGTTCTCCGGCACCGGCTTCGGCGTGGTCACCGGCCTGCTCGCCGGTGCCGCCACCGCGTTCTACGCGTTCATCGGCTTCGAGGACTCGGCGAACCTGGCCGAGGAGGTCACCGAGCCGCGCACGTGCTTCCCGCCCGCGCTGGTCACCGGCCTGGTGCTGGCCGGCGTCGTCTACCTGCTGGTCGCGTTCACCGCCGCGATGACCGTGCCGCTGGGCACGCTGATCGAGTCCACCGGCCCGCTGCTGGAGGTGGTCCGGATCGGCGCGCCCGGGTTGCCCGCCGACCGGGTCTTCTCCGCGGTCTCGATCATCGCGGTCAGCAACACCATGCTGATCAACATGCTGATGGCGTCCCGGCTGCTCTACGGCATGGCCAACCGCGGCGTGCTGCCGGCGGTCTTCGGCCGGGTCGGCGCGCGCCGCACGCCCTGGGTGTCGATCGCGTTCACCACCGCGGTCGCGATCCTGCTGCTGATCGCGGTGGACGACCTCGGCGACCTCTCCGACACCACGGTGCTGCTGCTCACCGCCGTGTTCCTGGCCGTCAACGTCTCCGCGCTGGTGCTGCGCCGCGACACCGTGGAGCACGACCACTTCCGTGCGCCGACCGCGGTGCTGGTGCTCGGCGCGCTCGTCTCGGCGGTCTTCCTGCTGCCCGTGGTCCGCGAGGCCGGGGTCTACCTGCTGGCGTTCTGGCTGCTGCTCGGCGGCGCGGTGCTCTGGGCGATCAACTGGGCGGTCACCCGGTCGACCGCACGCTGATGTCGCGCACCCGCACCGTGTAGGGCGGCGGGTTCTCCCGCGCGCTGCCGGACGCGCCGAGCGTCACCGTGCCGGCCGGCACCGGCTCCGGCAGCTCCATCACCGCGACCTGCTCGGTGCCGCGCCACACGGTGACCCGGTCCGGGCCGGCGCGCATGGTCAGCTCGACCGGCTCGCCGAGCGCGATCGGCGCGGCCAGCGCCTTGCTGCCGATCTCCGTCTTGGCGGCGCCGCCGGTCGGCTGGCGGTGCAGGTCCAGGCGGCCCTGGCAGACGTGCAGCACGTGCCCGTCCGGATCGTTCACGCCGAACCAGAGCGACGCGCACGCGCCCGGCGAGAGCAGCGTGATCGTGGCGGCGATCTCCAGGTCACCGCCGAACACCGTGGCCGGCCCGGTGCACCGGAACCAGCCGTCCGACTCGCGGGTGATCGTCATCCCGCCGTCCGCGCTGGCGCAGATGCCGCCGAACTCCGTGCTCGGCGCCCAGTTCGCGCCGGTGTTCAGCGCATCGGTCAGCGCCTTCCCGTTCGCGCCGGTGGCCAGCGGCTCCGGCAGCGCGATCCCGGTGCCGGACTCCGCGCCGGGCGCCTCCGGGTTCGGCCGCACGCCGCCGTCCCCGACG
Source organism: Catenuloplanes atrovinosus (assembly GCF_031458235.1). NCBI lineage: Bacteria > Bacillati > Actinomycetota > Actinomycetes > Micromonosporales > Micromonosporaceae > Catenuloplanes > Catenuloplanes atrovinosus. The sequence goes on from NZ_JAVDYB010000001.1 coordinate 710,083, forward strand.
GCCGGCGGCGCGCTCGCACCCGCCTGGCCGAGCTCGCCCGCGGACAGCCCGCCGGCGCGGATCACCAGCAGGACCGCGATCGTGGCGACCAGCGCCACCGCCGTCAGCACGCCGGCCACGGTCGCGACCAGCCCGCTCCGCCACCAGGCCGTCCCGGCCGGTGCGGCCGGTGCCGCGGAAGCCACCGGGGACACGGGGGCGGCCGCGACCACCGGTTCGGCCGGCGGGTCCGGCGTCAGCACCGCGACCACCTCGGCCGGCGGCAGCTCGTCCGTGGCCTCGCCGCTCGCGTCCAGCAGCATGTCGAGCAGCTTGCGCGCGGTCGGCCGGTCCTCCGGCTTCTTCGCCAGCGCGGCCGCGACCACCTTGCGCAGCTCCGGCGTCAGCCCTTCCAGGTCCGGTTCCTCCGAGAGGATGCGCATCGCGGTCAGCGGCATCGACGCGTCCTGGAACGGCGTGCGCCCGGTCCCCGCGTACATCACCACGGCACCCCAGGCGAAGATGTCCGCCTTCGGGGTGGTCGTCACCTTGGTGGCCGTGTCCAGCCGCTCCGGCGGCATGTACGCCACCGTGCCCAGCATCTCGTGCGTCTTCGTGACGTTGCTGGTCGCGTCCGTGGCCCGGGCGATGCCGAAGTCGATCACCTTGGGGCTGCCCGGTGGCAGCAGCACGTTGCGTGGCTTCAGATCCCGGTGCACCACGCCCGCGCCGTGGATCGCGACCAGCGCGGTCGCCATGCCGATCGCCAGGCCGTGCAGGTTCGCCGCGGTGAGCGGCCCCTGCTCCTTGACCACGTCCGCCAGGCTCGGCCCGTCCACGAACTCGACGACCAGGTAGGGGTACTCGTGGTCGGGGTCCGCGTCCAGCACCTCCGCGGTGCAGAACGGCGGCACCTGCTTGGCCCGGTTCACCTCGCTGCGGAACCGCCGCCGGAAGTCCGGCTGGGCCGCCAGGTCCGCCCTGATCACCTTGACCGCGACCGGCCGCCCCTCCTCGTCCTCCGCGAGGTAGACCGTGCCCATGCCGCCCTCGCCGAGCCGGCCCTTGATGCGGTATCTGCCCAGCTCAGTGGGGTCGAGCGAGTGCAGCGGCGAGACCTTGGCACCGCGCGACACGTCCGCCGCGCCCTCGTCCGGCGCAACTCGAGGCGATTTCACCCGGCACAAGTTACTAGGCGCGCCTGTTCCGGGAGCGTGCACCGCCCCTTTAGGACGACTTTCGGATAGACCCGCTCCCGGCGCCAGACGATCCGCGTGCTCCCGCGGGGCCCCCGATGACCTGCCGGCCACGCTGCGCTGGTGGCGGATCGGGTGCGATCACGGTGCCGGTCACCGTCGTGACCGGCACCGTGGCGCTGAGGGATCAGTTGTCCGGGCTGGTCCACTCGCAGTGGGCGACGCCGCCGGTCTGCTTGCCGGCCTTGACCACCTGTACCGAGGAGCCGTGCACGAAGATCTCGCAGGTCACGTCGTCGGTCTGGCCGGACATGGCGATGACGACCACGTGCGTCGCGCCGCCGTCCGGGTCGACCGTCTTCTGCCACGGCATGGTCGCGTTCTTGTCGTCCGTGGCCGTGCCGTCGACCTGGTACGTCACCTGGGCCGACGTGCCCGCGCCGGTGACCCGCACCGTGATCCCGTCGGCCGGGACGGTGGAGGTGTCCGAGCCGCCGGCGCCACCGGTCGAGGCGGACGCGACGGGCGTGGGGCTGCTGGTCGGCGCCTTCGGGGAGGCGGACGCGCTATTGCCGGAGGAGCCGCACGCGGCCGTGGTGAGGGCGAGCAGCGAGGCGGCGACGACGAGGGGCAGACGACGATTGCGGATCAACGCGAATCTCTTTCACTCGTTGGGATGCCCCAAGCGTGACCGATTTGCCGAGTGAATCCTAATTCATGTGCATGTGCTTCCCGTCATACCGCGCCTCGTTGACGCAGCTCCCTACCCTTCGGTCACCACTTACCAGAACGGGAGGAGATCGATGCGGCGGACGGTGGCGGTGATCGCGGCGGCAGCGGTGATCATGCCGGTGCTCGCGGGGTGCAGCACGGTGAGCACGGAGTCGGACCAGGTGGCGTTGCACTACGACGCCGGGGCCTTCTCCAGCACGACGTTCCAGGAGTGCGTGACGCAGAACAACCGCACCTGGGACGGGCCGGGGGAGAAGTACTACAAGTACCCGGCCGGGCAGCGGAACTTCGACTTCACCGGGAGCGACGACGCGGAGAGCGCGCCGTACACCGTGGTCTCCCGGGACAACCAGGAGCTCACCGTCTCCGGCGGCCTCACGTTCCACCTGGACACCTCGTGCGATCCGGACGGCGGCATGCTTCGCGAGTTCCACGAGGAGATCGGGCTGAAGTTCCAGCCGACGATGGACGGCGACGGCCAGACCACGGACCGGTGGCTGGAGATGTTGCGCTTCTACATCGGACAGCCGCTGAACAAGGCGCTGGCCACGGAGGCGCAGAAGTACGACTGGCTGGCGCTCTACAACGACCCGGCCACCCGCGCGCAGTTCGAGACCGCGATCAACGCGAACCTGGGCAACGCGGTGATGGCCACCACCGGCGGCAAGGCGTACTTCCTGCAGTTCAACCTCACGCTGCAGAAGCCCACGCCGCGCAAGGAACTGGTCGACGGGCTGGCCGCGGTCCAGGTGGCGATCACCGAGCGGCAGGCGGTCAAGGAGCAGAACGCGACCGTCGACGAGAAACTCAAGCAGATCGAGAAGCTGGTCGCGGTGCTCGGCCCGGACGGCTACGTGCTCTACGACGCGATGCAGCGCTGCCTCACCGGTGAGGCGCCGAAGGGCTGCCCGCAGTTCCTGGCGCTCCCGCAGGGCGGCAGCGTCGATGTCCCCGCGCCGGCGAGCAGCTGACGGGTTTCCCTTGGGCCGGCAGGCGCCGCGCCGATACTGCTGACGCACCGCTCACGGACGAGCGGCGGGGCGAGCCCGGGGATCCACGGGCTCGCCCGTTCACATGCTGAGCACGGAGGCGGCGATGGCGGGCCGGTGGAGATTCAGGATGGCTACGGCCGCGCTGGCGGTGGTCGCCGCCGCGGTGCCGGTCGCCGCGCCGTCGCTGACCAGCGTCGGCACGCCGCAGGTCGCGGCCGGGTCGCGGGCCATGTGGCTGTGGAGCCGCGCCGAGGCCGCGGAGGTCGTGCCGTGGGCCGCGGCGCACGGCGTCACCGAGATCTTCGCGTACGTGGAGACGGACGTGGCCTCGACGCCGCAGCTCGCCCGGCTGAAGGAGATCCGGAAGCGGGCCGGCGCGGTCGGCATCCGGCTGATCGCGCTGAACGGCGAGCCCGGCTGGGTGAACGACCCGGCCGCGGCCGTCGCCTGGCGCCGGGCCGTCACCGCCACCGGTCTCTTCGCCGGCCTGCACGTCGACGTCGAGCCGCACGTGCTCCCCGGCTGGGAGGCCAACCGTTCCACGATCGGCGCCCGCTACGTGTCCATGCTGGACAAGCTGCGCACCGGCGCCACGCTGCCGATCGAGGCGGACGTGGCGTTCTGGTACGGCGAGGTCACCGTCACCGGCGGCCGCAACCTGGCCACCGAGACGCTCAAGCGCGTCGACGCGGTCACGGTGATGAGCTATCGGGACACCGCCACCGGCGCGAACTCGATGTACGCGGTCAGCCGCGACTGGCTCGCCCGCGGTGCCACCGCGGGCAAGAAGGTCCGTCTCGGCGCGGAGACCGCACCGCTGCCCGACTGCGCCTACTGCAGCTTCGCCGAGGAGGGCGCCACGATCCTCGGCGCCGAGCTGGCGCGGCTGGACGTCGCCGCGGCCCGGGACCGCGCGTACAACGGCATCTCGATCCAGCACTACGCCAGCTGGCGCGCGCTGCACGCCTGATCCGTCAGCCCTTGACCGCGCCCGCGGTGATCCCGGCGACGAACCAGCGCTGGAGGAAGGCGTAGAGCAGCACCATCGGCACGGACGCCACCACCACGCCGGTGAACAGCAGCGGATAGTCGGTCAGGTACTCGCCGGAGAAGTCCAGCAGCGCCAGCGGCAGCGTGCGCCGGGCCGGGTCGTCGATGAACAGCAGCGGGTAGAGCAGGTCGTTCCAGTGCATGACCAGCAGGAAGATCGCGGTGGCGGCGAGCGACGGCAGCGACAGCGGCACGGCGACGCGGCGGTAGGCGGCCCACGACCCGGCGCCGTCCAGCGCGGCCGCCTCGAACAGCTCGCGCGGCAGCGTGCGCATGAAGCCGGACAGGATGAAGACCGCGACCGGCAGCGTCACCACCACGTTGATCAGCATCAGGCCGGCCAGGCTGTCGCGCAGGCCGAGCCGGTCGAACTGCACGTACTGCGGGATCATCATCGCCTGCGCGGGCACGGCGAGCCCGGCGGCGAAGACGGCGAACAGCACCCGGGACGGCCAGCGGGGGAGCCGGGCCACCGCGTAGCCGACCAGGCTGGCCAGCAGCAGCGTGGCCGGGACCGAGACCAGCACGACCAGCACGCTGTTGCCGAAGACGCGCAGCAGCCCGGCGTCGCCGAGGATCTCGCGGTAGTTGGCCAGCGTGGGGGAGAGCGGCGGCCCGAACGGCGACGCGAAGAGATCCGGCGTGGTCTTGAACGACCCGAACAGCACCACCAGCAGCGGTACGGTGATCAGCAGCGCGTAGAGCGCGAGCAGCGGGCGCCTCACCGTCCGGCTCCGATCCGGGCGGCTCGGCCCTGCAGCCAGGTGACCACGCCGATCGCCACCATGAACACGACGGACTCCGCCGCGGCGTACCCGAGCTGGCTGTTGGCGAACGTGGTGTAGATGCGCGTCGACAGGATGTCCAGCGAGGACCGCGGCGGATTGCCCGCCAGCCCGAGGATCAGGTCGAACGCCTTGAACGACTGGATCGTCGTGTACGCCACCACCAGCGCGGTCGCCGGCGCCAGCATCGGCCAGGTGACGAACCGGAAGCGCTGCCAGCGCCCGGCGCCGTCGACGTGCGCGGCCTCGTGCAGCTCGGCCGGGATCTGGTTGATGCCCGCTATGAAGATCACCATCATCTGTCCCGCGTGGAACCAGACCTGTGCCACCGCCACCCACAGGATCGCGGTGTCCTCGTCGCCGAGGAACGTGCCCGGCACGCCGAGCGAGTGCAGCAGCCCCAGGTTCGGGTCGTAGACGAACCGCCAGACGAACGCGACCGAGATCGAGGAGAGCACGGTCGGCAGGAAGAACAGCGCGCGCAGCGCGGTCGAGCCGCGGCTGCGGGCGGCGAGCAGCACGGCCAGCCCGAGCGCCAGCACCGTCTGCCCGCTCACCACGGCCAGCAGGAACGTCAGGTTGTTGCCGAGCGCGTTCGCGAACTGGTCGTCATCGGTGGCGATGCGCACCAGGTTGTCCGCGCCGACGCGGTTGAAGCCGGGGCTGAACCCGTCCCAGTCCGTCGTGGCGTACTGCAGGCCCTGCGCGGCCGGCAGCACGAAGAAGGCCAGGTAGAGTGCGAGCGCCGGAATCGGGAAGAGGTAGAGACCCCAGGTGCGCCTCACCGCTTCTGGTCCACCACCCGCTGCGCCGCCTCGGCCGCCTCCTCCGGCTTCGTGCCGCCGACCACCTTCACGGCCGCCTCCTCCACGGCCGTACGGATGTCCAGGTTGTTGAACTGGAAGCGCGGTGCCAGCAGTGTCTTGCGGGTCAGCCAGGGCGCGAACGCCTTGAGATCCGCGTTCGTGTACTCCACGCCCTTCACGGTCACGTGCTGCGACGTGCCGTTCGCGTAGACCCCGGCCACGGCCGGATCGGACAGGTGCTGGAGCCAGGCCAGCGCCGCGCCCCTCTTCGACGAGTTCGCGTTGACGCCCAGGATGAACGTGGCGTTGAAGATGCCCTCGTACCGCGCCTGCCCGGCCGCGACCGTGATCGGCGCGTAGAGCCCGAGCGGGAACCGCGCGCCGAGCTTGCGGACCGGGCCGGCCGCGTAGGAGCCGGTGGCCAGGAACGCGGCCTTCCCGGTGGCGAACAGCTGCATCGCGGCCTCGTTCGCCGAGCCGGTGGCGCCGTCCTGGAAGTACGGCTTGAGCTGCTCGTACTGCCGGAGCGTGGTGAGGAACCAGTCGTCCGTGACCTTCAGTGTGCCGGCCTCGACCCGCGCGAAGGCGTCGTCGGCGGGCGCGTTGTTCATCACCATCGAGTTGATCAGCTGGCCGCCGTTGCCGCTGTCCCCGCCCGGCCAGGCGATCGGCGTGACGCCCTTGGACCGCAGCCCGTCCAGCACGCCGAGGAAGCCGTCCCAGTCCTGCGGCAGGTTCGCGTACCCGTGCGTGGCCAGCAGGTCCGGGTTCGTCACCGGCATGTTGAAGACCAGCTGGTACGGCAGGCCGAGCTGCTTCCCGCCGCCGGCCCCGGCCGTGATCAGCGCCGGTTCGTACGCATCGACCAGCGACTGCCCGGTCAGGTCGCTCCACACGCCGGCGGACGCGATGTTGGCGAACTGCGCGCCGCGGAACGCGGTGAACGCGTCGCCCACGCCGCCGCCGCGGATCTTCGTCAGCGCCGTGCTCTGGTAGTCCGCGGAGGCGGAGATGTCCTGCCGGACCGTGACCTTCGGGTGCTTCCGCGTGAAGCTCGCGATCACCTGGTCGAAGACCTCCTTGTCCTCGGCCCGCCAGTGCGCGAACGACAGCTCACCCTCGACCGGGCCGTCGAACCCGGCCGCGCCGCTGCCCCGCGGCGCGGCCTCACCGCCCGGCCCGGCGCACGCGGCGAGCGCGACGGCGCCACCGGTGAGACCGGCGGCCTTCAGCAGGCCTCGGCGGGAGAAGACGTGGTTGGACATGCGCGTGCGCCTCCGTGCGATGAGATCGTTGCGCCGAAACTTCCCACATTTCCTACCGACTTGCAAGGTTTTAGTGATGACGTCGTGTGTTCACGTGCACGGCGTGATCGTCATGAGCGCGACGGTACGCGCCGACCGTCCAAGATCGACAGAGGGCGGTCAGCTCTCGAACGAGGTGGCGTACGCCTCGAACCGGGCCCGCTGCTGCTCGACCAGCGGAGACCCGTGCGCGTACGCGTGATCGAAGATCGCCGACCGGCCCGGGTTCGGCAGGTTCACCACCCGCTCGCGCAGCCCCACCGCGAGGTGCTGGACCTCCTCCTCGATCTTCACGAAGAAGTCCTCGTCCGCGAGCTGCTGACGGCGCAGGAACGTGGCCAGCCGGGCGATCGGGTCGCGCGCCGCCCACGCCTCCTGCTCCGCGGCCAGCCGGTACCGCGTCGGGTCGTCCGAGGTGGTGTGCGCGCCCATCCGGTACGTGTACGCCTCGATCAGCGTGGGCCCGCCGCCGCGCCGCGCCCGGTCCATCGCGTGCCGCGTCACCGCGTAGCTGGCCAGCACGTCGTTGCCGTCCACCCGCAGGCCGGGGAAGCCGAAGCCGGCCGAGCGCCGGTGGATCGGCGCCCGGGACTGCCGCTCGGTGCCCACGCTGATCGCGTACTGGTTGTTCTGGCAGAAGAAGACGATCGGGGCCTGGTGCACGCCGGCCCAGATGAACGACTCGTTGACGTCACCCTGTGCGGTCGCGCCGTCACCGAAGTAGACGATCACGGCCTCGCCGTCGTCGCCGATCCGCCCGTCCAGCGTCACGCCCATCGCGTACCCGGTGGCGTGCAGCGTCTGCGCGCCCACCACCAGCGTGTACATGTGCGTCTTGTAGGCCTCCGGGTCCCACGCGCCCTGATCCACGCCGCGGAACAGGCCGAACGGCAGCAGCGGGTCCAGGCCGCGCGCGGTCAGCACGCCGTGCTCGCGGTAGCTCGGGAACACCATGTCCTGCGGCCGCAGCGCCCGGCCGGAGCCGATCTGCGCCGCCTCCTGCCCGTACAGGCTGGCCCACAGCGCCATCTCGCCCTGCCGTTGCAGCGCCACGCCCTCCGCGTCCAGCCGCCGCGTGACGACCATGTCGCGGTAGAGACCGCGGTACTCGTCGTCGGTCAGGTCGACGGTGTACTCCACGCCGTCGTGGCCGACCGCGCGCTCGGTCCGCTCGCCGTCCGGCGTCAAGAGCTGTACGAAGTCCCCGTCGCCCATGTTCAACCCTTCGCTGGATGTTTCCGCTGGATCTTGAGGCGCCACAGATTCTCGCAGGCGGCAGCCTGTCACCCCGGTGACCCTGCACACAACGAATTCACATCGATACCGGTACAGAACCGTGTCGTTACGCGGGTAATCCCTTCGGGTACAGCGGACCCCGAACACCTGGAGGAGATCATGACCGTTCCCGATTCCGGTACGCCCATCCCGCCCGGCCCGACCGGCGCCGTACCCGCCGCGCCCGCGCCCACCGACACGAGTTCCTCGGTCTCGGTGGCGAGCTACCCCGACTACCAGTCCGCGCAGCGCGCCGTCGACTACCTCTCCGACAACCAGTTCCCGGTGGAGAAGACCGCCATCATCGGCACCGACCTGCGCCTGGTCGAGAACGTGCTGGGCCGGCTCACCATCGGCCGCGCCGCGCTCGCCGGCCTGGCCAGCGGCGCGTACTTCGGCTTCTTCATCGGCCTGCTGCTCGGCCTCTTCACCGAGGGCGGCTGGCTCGGCATCATGCTGTCCGCCGTGCTGATCGGTGCGCTGTGGGGTGCGGTCTTCGGCGCGATCGCGCACGCCCTCACCGGCGGTCGCCGTGACTTCACGTCTCGTAGCTCGCTGCAGGCCGGCCAGTACGCCGTCACCGCCACCCCCGACGTCGCCGAGCAGGCCCGCCAGCTTCTCGTCCGCCTCAACTGGCAGGCGTCCGGCGCGTCCTGAATCACGTCCGGTCGATTCCGTGGTTCGTCGCCGGCTCGTGGGTATGTCCACATCGGGACCCGCACGCGAGGGAGGGGAACGGGCCACGGAATGACCAGGGACCAACACCACGAGGACAGGGACGAACGCCGCGTCTGGTCGAAGATCGACCTGATCAAGCTCTCGGCCGGCACGCTCGCCGCGATATCGTCGGCCGTGTGCGCGTCCTGGCTGGGCGTCGCCGGCACCATCGTCGGCGCCGCCGTCGCCAGCGTGATCGCCACGGTCGGCCAGGAGCTCTACGCCCACTCCCTCAAACACACCTACCAACGCCTCCGGGGCGTACGCCTGGAACAGGCCCTCGCCGTCGTCGGCGCCACCAACCGCCCCGCCGCCAACCCTCCGGTGCGCCCCGCCGACCGGGCCATCGCGGCGGACACGGTCGAGACGGTGCTCCTGGACGACTTCGCCGACGCGGACCCCGGCCCGTCGCGCACCGCCCCGGACCGCCGCGCCTCCGACCGCCCGATCCCGGCCCGCGCCGCCGCTTCGGCCTCGGCGTCCGGCCCCGATCACGACGAACCCGCCGCCCGCACCCGCTTCGCCGACCGCTCCGACGACGACTCCACCGTCCGCCGCGCGCACCGGCTCCGCCTCGTCCTCGCCACGGTGGCCATGTTCGTCTTCGCCATGCTGGCCATCACCGCCTTCGAGCTGATGGCCGGCGACTCCCTGGCCGGCCTCTTCGGCGACGGCTCCGCCGGTGCCACCACGCTTCCCTTCGTGACCGGCAACGGCGACCCGACCCCGATCTACACCCCGGAGCCACCCCTCTCCACCGTGCCCGCCGACGCGACCCCCACCGCCCCGGCCGACCCGCTCCAGTCCACGGCCCCCGCCGAGACCCCCGCCGCCACCGACCCGGCGCCGACCACCGAAACCAACCCCCGGCCCGACCAGCCCACCGACCCCCTGACGCCACCGGCGCCCGCCGACCAGCCCCCACCCGCCGCCGACCCGGCCGCCCCGATCGGCTGACCACCCACCTTCTCCGAGGCGTCCCCCACTCGCGGGGGACGCCTCGGCGTCTACGCCACCATCCCGCCGGCTCGATCCGATCGGGGGATGCGACCGCCCGATCGGAGTTCCATCGATGTGCGGTCCGCGCATGATCAGCTCTGTCGCGCGCCGCAGGGCGCCACGAGCCCACCACCACGACGCGATTCGCGCCCCGAGGGCCGGCGGGCCGATCCCGTGCCGCGGCGACGCGGCGGCCCCGGGGTGGACGCCACGAATTCCACCCCGGGGCCACACGCGAGAACGTCAGGAATACTGCGGAATGATCTCCGAAGCGAACATGAGCAACTGGTCGTGGTTGTAGGCGACCCGCGGGAAATACAGGATCGGATAATCCGCTCCCGCCTCCAGCACCGAGTCGATCTTCGCCTGCAGCCGCTCCTTCGACCAGTCCACCTCCACATTGACCGACGTCGACTTCACGATGTCGTCATAGTCCCGCCCCACCGTCTCGCAGTGACGACGCAGGATCTCCAGCTTCTCCCGGATCACCTCAGGATCGCCGTTGCCGAAGTTCGCGCCGTTCGCGTACTTGGCGACCAGCTTCAGCGTCACGTTCTCCCCACCGCCGCCGATCCAGAACGACGGGTGCGGACGGCGTACCCCCTTGGGCTCGTTGATCGGCTTGTCGATCGAGTAGTACCTGCCGTTGAAGACCGGAGAATCCTCGGTCCACATCTTGGTGACGATCTCGACGGCCTCGCGGAACGCGCCCATCCGGTCGCGCAACTCCGGCCACTCGTAGCCGTACGCCCGCCACTCGTGCTCGTACCAGCCGGCGCCGATGCCCGCGTAGAGCCGGCCGTGGCTGGCCACGTCCACGGTCGACGCGATCTTGGCGTAGAGCGCGGGGTGGCGGTAGCCGTTGCAGCCGACCATCTGGCCGATGTTGACGCGCGAGGTGTCCCGGGCCAGCGTGGACGTGATCGTCCAACACTCGAACACGGTGTTCATGGTGGGCTCGGGCGTGGTGTGGAAGTGGTCGTAGACCCAGATCGAGTCCCACGGACCCGCGTCCGCGGCCTTCGCCACCGCGGTCATCGCCTCGTACTGCTCGATGGGGTCGGCGATCTCGGTGAGATCCATCCGCCAGCCCTGGGGAACGAACACGCCAAATCGTACGGTCATGGGATGATCCTATGATCATCCGACGTTGCGGCGATCCACCTCGTCCTGGATGAGTTCGACCAGTTCGACGACCTTCCCGGCGACGGTCGCGCCGAACGGCGTGAGGCTGTACTCGACCCGCGGCGGGATGGTGGCCTGCACGTCGCGGCGGACCAGGCCGTCGCGCTCCAGCGCCTGCAACGTCTGGGCGAGCATCTTCTCGCTGACCCCGTCGACGCGGCGGCGCAGCGCGTTGAACCGGTAGGTGCCGCCGTTCAGCGCCGCGAGCGCCAGCACCCCCCACTTGCCGGCGACGTCCTCCAGGATGCCGCGCGAGGTGCAATGACGCGCGAAGACGCTGGCGGCGAGCTGGTCGACGGCATCCTGCGTGGTCACGCCCTCCACCGTATCCGGTTCCGCGGCACGGCGTTTCGTGTCGGTGCTCACTTCTGGTTGGCACTTTCTAAAAGTTAGTACAGTCTCGGTGTGCAGCACTGAGCTGTCGCACGGACCAACCGAGGAGCAATTCATGATCGTCGTCACCGGCGCCACCGGACACCTGGGCCGCCTCGTGGTGCAGGACCTGCTCGACCGCGGCGTGCCCGCCGGCGAGATCGTCGCCGCCGTGCGTACCCCGGACAAGGCCGCCGACCTGGCCGCGAGCGGCGTGCAGGTGCGCGAGGCCGACTACGACCGGCCGGAGACGCTGGCCCCGGCGTTCGCCGGCGCGGACCGGCTGCTGTTCATCTCCGGCAGCGTGCCGGGCGCGCGCCTGCCCCAGCACCACGCCGTGGTCGACGCCGCGAAGGCCGCGGGCGTGGGCCTCATCGCGTACACCAGCATCCTCAAGGCCGACACCACCACGATGCTGCTGGCCGCCGACCACCGCGCGACCGAGGCCCGGATCCGCGAAACCGGCCTGCCGCACGTGTTCCTGCGCAACGGCTGGTACCTGGAGAACTACACCGAGCGCCTCACCGACACGCTCCGCAACGGCGCGATCCTGGGCGCCGCCGGCGACGGCCGGCTCGCCGCCGCGGCCCGCGCCGACTACGCCGCGGCCGCCGGCGCCGTGCTCACCTCGGACGGCCCAGTCAACGTCGCCTACGAACTGGCCGGCGACGAGTCGTTCACGATGGCCGAACTCGCCGCGCAGATCACCGAGCACTCCGGCACCCCGGTCACCTACCGCGACCTCCCGGTCGACGAGTACGCGACCACCCTGACCGGCTTCGGCCTGCCCCCCGAGGCCGCCACGGTCATCGCCGACGCCGACGCCGGCATCGCCCGCGGCGAGCTCACCACCGACTCCCGCGACCTGTCCCGCCTGATCGCCCGCCCCACCACCTCCATGCCCGACGCCATCGCCACCACCCTCAACAACTGACCCCCTCCCCCCTCCCCACGCCGGCCGCCCCCTCGCCGGCCCCTCTCGCCGGCCGCCCCCACGCCGGCCCCCCTCGCCGCGTCGATCTAGGCCGGATTCACGTGATCGGAGATCACCTCGTCGGAATCCGCCCTAGATCGGCGCGGCGCGGCGAGGGGCGGCGCGGCGCGGCGAGGGGCGGCGCGGCGCGGCGAGGCGAGGGGCGGCGCGGACGAGGGGGCGGCGCGGCGAGGGGCGGCGCGGCGCGGGGGCGGCGCGCGCTAGCTGTGCTGTCCCGACAGGTTGGTGACGCGGTGGGCGGGTGGGTGGCCGCCGAGGGCGGTGTGGGGTCGGTGGTAGTTGTACCAGTCGAGCCAGCCGGGGTAGGCGTCGCAGCGGGCGGTGTCGGTGGTGTAGGGCTGGTGGTAGGCCCATTCTTCGGTGAGGGTGCGGTGGAAGCGTTCGACTTTGCCGTTGGTCTGGGGTCGCCAGGGCCGGGTGTGGCGGGGTTGGATGCCGAGGTCTGCGCAGGTGGTGTGCCAGGTGTTTTTGGTGTAGGCCCAGGCGTTGTCGGTCAGGACGCGGTGGACGCGCACGCCGTGTGCGGTGAACCATGCGGTGGCGCGGCGTAGGAATCCGGCGCAGGTGGCGGCGGTTTCGTCGGGAAGGATTTCGGAGTAGGCCAGGCGGCTGTGGTCGTCGAGGGCGGTGTGGATGTAGGCGTAGCCTGCGCCGTTGCGGTTGGTGCGGCCGGCGGGTCGGCCGAGGGTTTTGTGTCCGCCGCCGTCGGGGATACGGGCGAGTTTCTTGACGTCGATGTGGACGAGTTCGCCGGGCTGGTCGCGTTCGTAGCGGCGTACGGGTTCGCCGGTGGCCCGGTCCAGGCAGGCCAGGACTGGTTCGCCGTGCCGGACGAGGATGCGGTGCGCGGTCGACGGTGCGATACCGGCGCGGGTGGCCAGCCGGGCAGGGCCGATGCGGTGCGCACGGCGCATCGCGAGGACGTGTGCCTCGACTGGGGCGGGGGTGCGTGCGGGGCTGTGGTGCGGCCGGCTGGAACGGTCGGTCATCCCGGCTGGTCCGTGTTCGCGGTAGCGGCGGGCCCACCGCTGTGCGGTGGTCGGCGAGACCTGGAACCGCGCCGCAGCGGCCCGTAACGGCCATCCGTCATCGACCACGCAACGCGCCAGGCGCAGCCGCCCGGTCGGTGTCAGGGATGCATTAGCGTGAGTCACGAGGACCTTCCTGAGATCGGTGCGGCTGTTGTGGTAGCTCCACACCTATCCGGAAGGTCCTCACCTCATCAAGATCCCGTACCCGTCACCAACGTCCCGAGACAGCACAGCTAGCGCGGCCGGGCCGCCTCTGGTGGGGAGGCGCGGTGGCGGCCGCGCTTCGCCGCCGCCTCCGTCTCCGCGGGGGTGGGGGGTGGCGGGGTGCGAGCCGGGTCCTGCTTGCGGTTCGCCTTGACCGTGTACATGTGCGCGTCCGCTGCCCGGAGTACGCCGTCGAAGTCGCGCCGGCCGAAGCTGGCGGTGCCGGGCACGCCGACCGTCCCGTCGCCGACCGTGGTGGCGAAGCCGATGCTGGTCCCGACGTGCACCGTGGTGCCCTGGAGTTGGATGGGGGCCGCGACCGCCTCCATGCAGCGCCGCGCCACTTCCGCGGCCACGCCCGCGTCCGCGCCGGACAGCACGATGACGAACTCGTCGCCGCCCAGGCGGGCCACGATGTCGTCGTCGCGGGCCTGGGCGAGCAGGCGTGCCGCGACCACCTTCAGCAGTTCGTCGCCGGCTGCGTGCCCGAGTGTGTCGTTGACCTGCTTGAAGCCGTCCAGGTCGAGCGCGAGCACGGCCATCTCGCGCCGGTCGGCCATCGCCTGCCGGGCGAAGTCGTGCAGCCGGGTACGGTTCGCCAGCCCGGTGAGCGCGTCGTGGTGCACCTGGTAGCTGAGCGCGGCCTTGACGTCCTGCATCGCCCGGATGCGCTTGTTCGCGCCGCGGGCCGGCAGCCCGGTGAGCAGCGTGAGGCAGACCAGCACGGTCACGATGACGATCAGCGAGAATCCGTCGCCGGGGGAGAGCCAGACCGGTTCGTGGATGAGCACGGTGCCGAGCAGCCCGGCGATCGCGGCGGCGCCGGAGACGAACGCACCGCGCAGGTCGTCGCGGAACGCGGCGGCGTAGATCGGGACCAGCAGCACCGCCCACATCTGCCCGGCGCGCGGATCCTCGGACGTGCCGTAGACCAGCACCAGCGCACTGAGCAGGTCGATCGGGATCTGCGCGAGGCTCAGTACGCGGTAGCCGCGCCCACCCCGGTGGCGTAGCGCGATCAGCGAGAGCAGGCAGCCGACGGCGATCAGCGCCACGGCCAGCAGCACCCAGGTCAGTTGCGCCAGCCCGTGCGGCGCCGGCCCGGGAGTGATCATCGAGAACGTGACCAGGCAGGCGACGGCACCGAATACGCGCACGCCGAGCGTGGCCAGCTCGACCACGCGCCGCTGCTGAAGCGAGCCGGCGTCGCCTTCGCCGTGCCCCGCCTTACCGTTCATCCCCACCGTCCCCGGCCGCCGTGCCTGTCCCATCGGCCGTGAAGGTGCGAACTTTACAAACCGCCTACCCGGTCACACCGAGCAGGAACTCGCGGAGCGCCGCCCGGTACGGCGGGACCGTGGTGAGGTCCGCGTGCTCGTCCGGGCCGTGCTGCCCCTCGCCGCCGATGCCGAACGCGACCGCGGCCATCCCGGCCTGGAAGTAGAACCGGCCGTCCCCGGCGCCGTGCCGTCGCAGGTACTCCCCGCCGTACCCCTGCGCCCGCGCGGCGCGGCGGAGCACGGCCACGTCCGGATGGTCGCGCTCGGCCAGGTGCGGCGCGTCCACGTGCGCGACGCCGACCGCCACGCCCGGGCCGGCGATCTCGGAGAGGTGCGTGGTCACCTCCGCGACGCTGCGCCCGGTGAAGTCCGGGTCGGTGGGCGGGAAGCGCAGGTTGAGCCAGGCGGACGCGGCGGCCGGAACCTGGTTGAACGCCACGTTCGGCGTGTCGATCTTCGCGACGTTGATGGTGGTGCGCCAGGCCTCCTCGCGCGGCACCGGGTAGCGCTCCAGCAGCGCGCGCACCGCGCCGACCACGGTGAGCAGCGCGTTGTCGCCGAGCCAGGGGTACGCACCGTGCGCCGCCCGGCCCTCCGCGGTGAGCGTGACGTCGATCAGGCCCTTGGACTCGACCGTGATGTCCAGCCGGCTCATCTCGCCGATCACCGCGAAGTCCGCGCTCACGCCGGCCTCGATCTGGTGCCCGGTGCCGTCGCGGCCGCCGACCTCCTCGTCCGCCACCAGCTGAAGGCCCAGCGGGTACGGCAGCTGCGGCGCCAGTTCCCGGAAGACGTCCGCCATGACCAGCGCGGACAGCTTCATGTCCTGGGCGCCGCGGGCGTACAGCAGGTCGCCCTCGCGGCGCGGCGTGAACAGCGCGTCCGGCGCCGGCACCACGTCCAGGTGCCCGTTCAGGATGATCCGGAACCGGCCGGGCCGCACGTCACCGCGGTAGAGCAGCACGCTGGGCTTGCCGCGGGACTCGAACCGCTCGACCGTGAAGCCGGGCCCGGCCCGGTCGACCATCCAGTCCAGCGCGCGGGCCAGCTCGCCCGGCCGGTCCGCGGTGCTCGGAATGCGCAACAGCTCATCGGCCGCGGTCAGCCACGCCTTGTCCAGCATCGCTTCAGTGTGGCGGCTCAATCCGAATACGGCAGGCCGACGTAGTTCTCCGCGAGTGACGTCGCGGCGGGTTCGGAGGTGGCGGTGTAGCGGAGCTGGGCCAGTTGCAGCTCGCGCTGGAAGGGGTCGTGCTCCGGGAACGTGTGCAGCATCGACGTCATCCACCAGGAGAAGTGCTGCGCGCGCCAGACCCGGCCGAGGCAGGCGTCGGCGTACCCGTCGGCGAGTCGTTCGTCGCCGGACCGCAGCAGCGCGGTGAGCGCGAGGCTCAGCCGGCGCACGTCGGCGATCGCGAGGTTCATGCCCTTCGCGCCGGTCGGCGGCACGATGTGCGCGGCGTCGCCGGCCAGGAACAGCCGCCCGTGCCGCATCGGCGCGACCACGAAGCTGCGCATGCCGGTCACGCCCTTCTCCAGGATCGGGCCCTCGGCCAGCGTGAATCCGTCCGCGGCGAGCCGGGTGTGCAGCTCGTCCCAGATCCGCCGGTCGGACCAGTCCTCGATCCGCTCGTCCGGCGGCACCTGGAGGTAGAGCCGGGTGACCGACGGCGACCGCATGCTGTGCAGCGCGAACCCGCGCGGGTGGTACGTGTAGATCAGCTCGTGGTGCGACGGCGGCGCCTCGGCGAGCACGCCGAGCCAGGCGAACGGGTACGTGTGCTGGTGCACGGTGAGCGCGCCGGCCGGCACCGAGTCCCGGGTGATGCCGTGGAACCCGTCGCACCCGGCGATCGCGTCGCAGTCGAGCGCCCGCGCGCTGCCGTCCGCGTCCGTGAAGCTGATCAGCGGCCGGGTCGAGCCGACGTCGTGCACCGCCACGCCGGAGACGCCGAAGCGCAGGTCACCGCCGTCCGCCAGGCGCCGCGCGATCAGGTCCTTGACCACCTCCTGCTGACCGTAGACCGTGATCCGCCGCCCGGTGAGCGCGGCGAAGTCGATGCGGTGGTCGGCGCCGTCGAAACGCAGCGAGATGCCGTCGTGCGGCAGGCCCTGCGCGTCCATCCGGGTGCCGACGCCGGCGGCGCGCAGCAGCTCGACCGTGGGCTGCTCCAGCACGCCGGCCCGGACGCGGCGCTGCACGTAATCCCGGTCGCGCAGCTCCA
Source organism: Catenuloplanes atrovinosus (assembly GCF_031458235.1). Lineage (NCBI taxonomy): Bacteria > Bacillati > Actinomycetota > Actinomycetes > Micromonosporales > Micromonosporaceae > Catenuloplanes > Catenuloplanes atrovinosus. Next base: position 727,209 of record NZ_JAVDYB010000001.1, read on the forward strand.
GCACGACGGAGTCGATGCCCTCCAGGTGCAGCAGGTGTGACAGGAGCAGGCCGGCGGGGCCGGCGCCGATGATCCCGACCTGAGTCCGCATGGCAGCACGCTATCGCCTGAACCGCTCGGTGAGAACAGCCGCCTACCCGTGAGTAGGGTAGCCTCGCGCACATGAGCATCTCGGGAACCTGGAACGTAGAGATCAGCACGCCGATGGGCAAGCAGTCGGCGATCCTCGACCTGGTGGCGGACGGTGACGTGCTCACCGGCACCGCGAAGCAGGGTGGCGAGACCGCCCCGATCCAGGACGGCACGACCTCCGGCGACAACGCCACGTTCACGCTCGACCTCACCAAGCCGATCCCGGTCAAGCTGGCCTTCAACGTGACCGCCAGCGGCGACGCGCTCTCCGGCGATGTCAAGCTCGGCGCGTTCGGCACCTCGAAGGTGTCCGGCACGCGCGCCTGACACCCCGCGGCTCACGCTCTCCGGCTCAGCCCGGAGAGCGTGACCGTGAGCGCCGGCCAGTGCGGGCCGAGCGGGTCGATGAACGAGTAGTGGTGCGCGTCCGCGGGCGCGACCAGCGCGGCGCCGTGCCGCGCCGCGTAGGCCTCGGAGAGCCCGACCGGCACCGTCCCGTCCCGCCGGCCGTGCAGGAGCACGACCTTCTCCGGCGGTACGGACGGCAGCCGCATCGGATCGAGCCCGGCGTGCCCGGTCGCCGGCCCGCCGAGGAACGCGCGCACCGCCCCGTCGCCGAGCCCCAGTTCCTCCGCCCGGCACAGGTCCGCGACCGGCGCGATCGCCACCACCGCGTACACCGACCGATCATGTGCGGCCACCGCGAGCGCGAGCTGGCCGCCCGCGGAGTGACCGATCACGATCATGCGGCCGTCGTGCGCGGTGACCAGCGACGGCAGCGCGCCGAGCGCGGCGCGCACGTCGGACGCGGTCACGCCCGGGTCGCCGGGGACGCGGCGGTACTCGGCCGAGGCCGTGGTCCAGCCGGCCGCGCGCAGCGCCTCCGCCATCGGGCCGGTGTGCGCGTGGCCGAAGCGCGGGCGCCAGAAGCCGCCGTGCAGGAGCACCAGCAGCGGGCGGTCCGCGTTCCCGGTCCGTACCGCCGCGATCTGGTCCTGGTGGTCGCCGTAGGCGACCGTGAAATCAGGGGCTGGGGCCGGCCGGGACAGGACCGACTCGTCGTCCGCGACCGGGTTCAGCACAGCGCGGCCAGCGCGGCGGCGGCGCGCCAGCAGTCGTGGTAGCTGGAGTAGAGCGGCACCGGGGCCAGCCGGACCACGTCCGGCTCGCGCGAGTCGACCAGCACGCCGTGCTCGAAGCGCAGCCGCTTGGCAAGCTCGCCCGCGCTCTGCCCACCGACGCGCACGGAGACCTGCGCGCCGCGCCGCCCGGGCTCGCGCGGCGTGATCACGTCCAGCGGCCGGCCGGGCGTGACCGCGTCCAGCGCGTCCATCAGGTACGAGGTCAGGCGCACGCTGCGGGCGCGCAGCCGAGGCATGCCGGCCTCGTCGAACAGCTGGAGCGCGCTGGTCATCGGCGCCAGCGCGAGCGTCTGCGGTGTGGACACCTGCCACGCGTCCGCGGTGGCCGGCGGCCGGTTGACCGGCGCCATCTCGAACCGGGTGCTCTCGTCGTTGCCCCACCAGCCGTCCAGCCGGCGCACCGCGGGGTCGCCGAGGTGACGGGCGTGCACGAACGCGCTGCCGGGCGCGCCCGGCCCGGAGTTGAGGTACTTGTAGTTGCACCAGGCGGCGAAGTCGACACCCCAGTCGTGCAGGCGCAGCTCCACGTTGCCGGCCGCGTGCGCCAGGTCCCAGCCGACGATCGCGCCGGCCGCGTGCCCGGCCTCGGTCACGGCCGCGATGTCGACCAGCTCGCCGGTGAGGTAGTTGACGCCGCCGAGCAGCAGCAGCGCGACCGTGTCGCCGGAGTCCCGCAGGTACCCGACGACGTCCTCGGTGCGCAGCGCGTCCTCGCCGGCGCGCGGGCGCAGCCGTACCACCGTGGTCTCCGGGTCCAGCCCGTGCAGCGCGGCCTGGCTGCGCACCGCGTAGCTGTCCGACGGGAACGCGGCGTCCTCGATGACGATCCTGGTCCGCGTGCCGGACGGCCGGTAGAACGAGATCATCAGCAGGTGCAGGTTGACGGTCAGCGAGTTCATCACCACCGTCTCCTCCGGGCGTGCGCCGACGAGGCGCGCGGACGGCACGGCCAGCCGCTGCGGCAGGCTCAGCCAGGGATCGTGCGCCTCCCAGTGACCCTCGACGCCGAGCGTGGCCCAGTCGTCCAGGTGCGCGGCCAGTTCGTCGCGGACCGCGCGGGGCTGCAGGCCGAGCGAGTTGCCGACCAGGTAGGCGGCCTCCTCGTACCGGCCGCCGGACGCGGGCGGCACCAGGAACATGTGCCGCCGGCCGGGGTCGTCGGCGTCCCGGCGCAGCGCGTCGGTCTCGTCCAGCGTCATCGGGTCTCCTGGATCCACGTCGAAAGGGCGCACGTCTCGTCTCTCCGGCTCACGGATCACATGTGGGTGCGAGCTTCCCACAGCTCCGGGAAGACCACGCGGGACATGGACCGTTCCAGCCACGCGATGCCCGCGGAGCCGCCGGAGCCGGGCTTCGCGCCCATCGTGCGGCGCACCGCCAGCAGGTGCTGGTGCCGCCACTCGCCGAACGCGACCGCCACGTCGGTCAGCGCCTCGCCGAGCATGCGCAGGTGGTTGTCGGGGCCGTCGCCGTCCCGGTAGACCTGCACCCAGTCCGCCTTGCCGCGGCGGGCCAGCAGCGCCATGGTCTCGTCCCACAGGCTCGGGTCCTCGAAGGCCCTGACCAGCCGCGGGTACGCGGCCGAGCGCCGGAACGGCCGGATCAGCGACTCGGTCTTGAGGCCGAGGATGAACTCCAGCTCCCGGTACGCGGCCGACTGGAAGCCCGAGCCCTCGCCGAGCAGGTCCCGGAAGCGGTTGAAGTCGGCCGGCGTCATCCAGCTCAGCGCCTTCCACGCCGCGTTCAGCCCGTCCAGGTCCAGCGCGGCGCGGCGCAGCGGGGCGAGCGCGCCCCAGGCGTCGTCCTTCACGATCAGCGTGCGGGCCTCGTCCAGCTCGAACCGGGTCAGCCCGAAGTAGAGCTCCATGATCTGGCTGACGACCAGGAACGACATCTCGCCCGGGTCGCCGCTGAGCGTGCGCTGCAACGAGTGCAGCGTGCCGGCGTGGACGTAGGCGTCGTACGGGATGCGGCCGGGGAACTCGGTGGTGGGCTCGCCGCCGTTGGCGCCGGCCCGGGCGTCGCGTTGCTCCGCGGTGCGGCTCTCGATCACGTCGACAATGATTGCTCCGTGGTTCGCCTTTTCGGAATGCCTTGTCCACGGTCCCGGCGCGGTTCTACTTTCTGAACGGTACGTTGTTTCGCCATCGACTTTGTGATCGGAAACCACGCATGGATGACATGGACTGGGCAATCCTCGGCGAGCTCCAGGTGGACGCGCGGCTGTCCTACTCCGAGTTGTCCCGGCGCGTGCACCTCTCCGCGCCCGCGGTGGCCGAGCGGGTGCGCCGGCTGGAGGAGTCCGGCGTGATCACCGGCTACCACGCGCACGTCGACCCGGCGAAGGCCGGCCGCAGCGTGCTCGCGCTGATCCGGATGTCCTGCTACGGGCCGCTCTGCGTGCTGCGCGACCCGGACGTGGCGGCCTGGCCGGAGATCCTCCAGATCCACCGCGTCACCGGCGACACGTGCTGCATGCTGCGAGTGGCGGCCGCGTCGATGATCGGGTTCGAGCGCGTGATCGACCGGCTCGGCCGGTACGGGCCGCCGTCCAGCACGATGATCCTTTCCACGCCGCTGGAGTGGCGCCCGCTCACGCCCACGTCTACCGTAGACTGATTCGTCGATTTGCGGATTATCGGCGCGTTATCGCCGGTAGCCTTCCCGGCATGACGAGAACTGCGAAGTCAACCTTTATCCTCGCCGCATCCGTCTCCCTCGCCGGGCTCTCTCTCGCGCTCTCCGCACCCGCATACGCGGACGACAACGCGTACTTCGAGATCCGTAACGTATACAACGACAAATGCCTGGACGCGGACAAGAGCATGCTCGTGAAAGCCGGCACCCGGCTGCAGTTGTGGGACTGCCACGACGGCGACAACCAGCTCTGGTACGCCGACGGGGACGCCATCCGGAACAAGGCCAGCGGGCGCTGCCTGGACGCGGACACCCAGACCGCCGCCATGAACGGCACCCGCGTGCGGCTGTGGAACTGTTCCGGCTCCACGCAGCAGCAATGGCGCATGGAGCGGATGGAGAACGGCAACACCATGATCCGGAACGTGGCCACCGGGCGCGGGCTGGACGCCGACCGCAACGTGCTCTTCCAGAACGGCACCGAGGTCCAGTTGTGGGAGGACTGGAACGGTGCGGACAACCTCAACCAGCAGTGGTACACCACGCCCTAATCGTCATTCACCACCGTCGGATTGCTCGTCAGAAAAGACTCGACCTCGTCCTCCGCGATCGCGTCGAACAGCGCGACCGACGTGTCGTCGAGAATCTCCGCGCTGCCCACTCCGTCGATGGTCTCGGAGTTGAATTCGCCGTCGTTGACCTTGAGCGTGGTCAGCGCGTCGGAACGGATCCCGCGCATCGCGAAGATCCAGTCCTCCAGCGGAATGCCGCCGTCGTCAACCGTCATGGTCCTGCCGACGGCGGCCAGCAGGGACGGCAGCTCGGTCGTCTCCTCGTCCAGCACGTTCTTGAGCACCGCGCGCATGAACTGCTGCTGGTGCCGCTGCCTGCCGTAGTCGAAGTCGTTCGTCTCCAGCAGGTCCCGCTGCCGGACGAAGTCCAGCGCCTCCTCCGGCGTGAAGCAGCGGTTCCCCTTCTCGTACACGTTCGGCGTCACGCCGCGGACCTTCGCCCGGATCGTGCCGTCCGGGTTCACGACGTACGGCGCGGCCCGCTCGCCGGTCCGGTCGTTCGTGCCGAGGTGGATCGACGTGACCGTGCCGTCCACGTACATGCAGACCTCACCGAGTTCCTCCACCACCTCGGTGAACCCGTCGAAGTCGATGATCGCGCCCGCGTCCGGCGTGATCCCGGTGGCGTCCCGCACGGTCATCGCCAGCAGCTCGAACCCGCCGGACAGCGCCGCCGCGCCGGTGAGCCCCTGGCTGCCCAGCGCGAACGCAGCGTTGATCTTGTTGGCGCCGCCCGGGAAGGACACCTCGCCGTTGTCGTACTCCGGGATCTCCACCAGCGTGTCCCGCGGCAGCGACACCAGGTAGGCGTGGTCGTGCGCCTCGGGAATGTGCAGGATGATGATCGAGTCGGACCGGGCCGGCTGGTCCTCCTCGCCCGGCCGCGTGTCCAGGCCGACCAGCAGGATGTTCTTCGCGCCCTCGACCTCGACGCGCTCCCGCTGCGGGCGCGCGTCGCCGAGCAGGTCCTGCCGGGTCACCGTGCCGGTGGCCGCGGACAGCAGCATCCGGCCGCCCACGACCGCACCACCGCCCAGCACCAGCATCGTGGCGGCCGCACCCGCGAGAATCCTGCCCCACGGTGTCCTGCGGCGCCCCCAGCCCTGATTCCTCCTGCTCGTACGCCTCACGCGCTCTCCTGATCGTTTCAGGCGGCCGGCACCTCGCACGCCGGCCGCCGCGGCGGTCATTACCGGCGAGCACGCGCAAGAACGACAAAGGGTTCAGATCTCACTCTCCGTCAGCCCCTCCTGACGTCCGGTCGCGGCCGTGGGGTCGGTGCCGGCGAGGAACGCGCCGGCCGTGGCGGCGAGGCGGGTGGCGCCGAGCGCGGTGGCCCAGCGCGCCACCTCGCGGCCGAGCGCGGTCGCGGCGGCCTCGTCGCCGGCGTCGCGGTGCAGGACCGCGAGCAGCAACTGCTGGGAGAGCGTGCCGGTGACGGCGCCGGCGCGGGCGCCCAGCGCGGTGGCGTGCTCCCACCGGCTGCGGGCGGCGTCGTGGTCGCCGGCGTCGTGGTCGTGGTCGCCCAGGTGACGGAGCGCCTCCCGCTCCAGCAGGTCGTCGCCGGTGCCGAGCGCGGACCGGTAGCGCGCGGGCGCCGCGTCACGCCGACCGGCCAGGTTGTCGTCGATCAGCCCGCGGTAGAAGCGCGCCCAGCCGCGGCGTACCCCGTCCTCGGCTTGATCTTCGAGCCGGTCGGCATCGGCCGCCAGCGCCTCGATCACCCGCGGATCGCGGCCCGCCGGGCCGGGGCGGAACGTCCCCCGATCGAAGAGCAGCGCGCGGTACGCGGCCCGCAGCCGCAGAAACCCGACGTCCCAGACGTCCGCGTGCGCGAGCGCCGGGTGCCGCAGCCGCGCCTCGGCATGGGCGGTGCCGGCGTACCAGTCGCTCTCCAGCGCCACCTCCGCGGCCGCGAGCGCGATGCCGGGCTCGGCGCCGCCGGTCCGCCGGGCGGCGTCCAGCAGGCGGATCGCGCCGGACCAGCGGCCGGCGTGGGCCAGCGCGCGGGCGGCCCGAGTCAGCTCATGAGCGTCGATCTCGATCGTGGTCATGGCCGCGAAGGTAGTTATCGTGAAAACTATCCACAAGAAAACAGACTCCGGTCGATGAAAAGGGGTTCGATGCGCGACTCGGTGGACCGGCACGTCGAGACCTGGGCGCGCGAGCTGCCCTGGATGGATCCGGTACAGGAGGCGATCGCCGTGCGGATCTCCATCCTGGCCCGCCACCTGGCCCGGGGTCGCCGGGACGCGTTGACCGCCGGTGGACTGCGGCAGTGGGAGTTCAAGGTGCTCCTGACGCTGCGCCGCCTCGGCCCGCCGTACAGCACCAGCCCGTCCCACCTGGCCGACCTGCTCGGGCTCACCCGCGGCGCGCTCTCCGCGCGGCTCCGGCCGCTCGAGGAGGCCGGTCTGCTCACCCGCGCCACCGACCCGGCCGACCGGCGGCGCGTCCACGTCCGTCTCACCGACGCCGGCTCCGCCGCCTTCGACCGGCACGCCTCCGCCGAGAGCCGCACCGAGTCCGGTCTGCTGGCCGCGCTGACCCCGGAGCAGCGCCACGAGCTGGCCGGCCTGTTGCGCACGCTGGTCCAGGCCGCCGAGTCCGCCGGCCCGGCGTCGTAGCGTCGGCGCGGTCCGTACCGGGGTGCTCCGGTTGCCGTCACGGTGGGACGGGAGAATGGGCGAATGGCGAAACGACGGCGGGAGACCGGTGGCGGGGCGTGCCCGTGCGGCACCGGTGCCGGGTACGACGAATGCTGCGGGCCGCTGCACCGCGGCGAGTCCACCGCGCCGACCGCGGAGGCGCTGATGCGCTCGCGGTTCAGCGCGTTCGCCCGCGGCGACGCCCGCTATCTGCTCCAGACGTGGCATCCGAGCACCCGCCCGGGTGAGCTGACGCTCGACCAGGGACAGCGCTGGCTGCGCCTGGACATCGTGGACACCGGCGGCGGCTCACTGTTCGAGGCGGGCGGCGAGGTGGAGTTCAAGGCGCACTACCGGGCCGGCGGGCGAACCGGCACGGTGCACGAGCGGAGCCGGTTCACGCGCGAGGACGGCCGCTGGTTCTACGTCGCGGAGGCATGATCGAGTCATATCCATGTTGGAACGCGCCGGGCCGCCTGGATAGCCTCTGTCGAAGGGGGTGAGCGGCCGTGCACGGTGCGTTGTTCGGTGTCACGTTCGTGCTGGCGAGCGTGTCCGCGACCGTCTTCCTGATGCTGCGGTGCGAGGGGAAGGGGCGCCCGTTCGGCCCGAGCGCGCGGCGCTGGGCGCTCGCGGTGATCGGCGTGACCAGCGTGCTCTCCACCGTGACGGCCGGGCTCGCGATGCTGATCGTGTCGCAACTGCCGGCCGCGCTCCTCGGGCTCGGCGTGGCGGCGCCCAGCATGCTCTGGCTCAGCGAGATCAACAAACGCGGCGCGGACCGGCGCGACCTGCGGCGGGACCTGTCCTCGGTGTGGCTGACCCGGCTGCTCACCCGGCTCCAGGAGGGGATGGCCGACGACCGGGAGGCATGGTGCGCGGCGCGCGTCGACGACGAGTGGTCGACGGACGAGCTGAGCATGGCGGCGCGGCACTACCACGAGTACCTGATGGAGCGGCTGACCGTGGAGGAGCGGCGCCGGGGGCGCATCCACGCGCAGCTCAACGCGATCCAGTCCCGGCTGGACGTGGTGCACCTGATCGAGGCGAGCGCCAGCCGCGCCAAGGTGCTCGCCGCGTTGCAGGGCTCACGGACCACCAAGGAGCCGCGGTACGTCAAGGCCGCGGACGACCTGGGGCGGATGGCCGGCATCCTGCGGCACGACGCATACCGTGACCTGATCCGGCTCCTGGGCCTGGCCTACAACGCGGGACATCACAAGATGGCGCCGTATCGGCCACCGATGGTGCTCAGCCCCGCGATGAGCAGGACCTAGGTGAGCGCCTCGTCCACCGGGCGGAGCGCGAACTCGACCTGGGCGCCGAGCGCCTCGACCACGGAACAGAGCGTGCGGAGCGTAAGATTCTCCTCACCGGAGAGGATCTGGCTGACCCGGCCGGGGGAGACGCCCATCGCCTGGGCCAGCTCACCACGGGTCACCTTGTTCTCCCGCATGTACCACGTGACCTCGTCGACCACCAGCCTGCCGAGGTCGCCTGCGGCGGGATCTCCGATCCTGGACGACTCGCTGCGGAACGGGTTTCGCATGACGGCCTCCTTCGCTTCTCGACCCTGCCATCGATGTTAGGCAGAACTAAAACCTTTAGGCAAGACTAAAGCGGTACGTCAAGAGTGCGCGGCCCCGGATCTGGCACATCCGGGGCCGCGCCCGTCGCTCACGCGAAGATCACGTCACTGCACAGGTAGTACACCTGGTCCGCGTGGCTGGCCTTCCAGATCGTGTAGAGCACCGCCCGGCCGGTGCGCCCCGGCGCGTTGACGTTCACCGTGTAGGTGCGCCCGTTCAGCGCCGGGTCGGACTCGGTCTGCCCGCCCCCGGGCGGGATCACGCCGGTCTGCCCGACCAACTGCAGGTCGCCCCAGCCCATCCGCTGGGTCAGCGGATTGAAGCCGGGCCTGGTTACGTACGTCAACAGGTAGTCCGCGCCGTGCTGCGCCTGATCGTGCATGCGCAGCGTGAAGCTGGTCGACACGGTCTGCGCGGTCCACGCACCCGGCGTGTCCAGCGCGGAGTACCGGGTGCCGCCGGTGTTGCCCGCGCTGCACAGCGTGCCGTCCGGGATCGCGGCCTGGTGGTTGCCCTGCACGTTCTCCCGGTAGAGGCCGTTCCAGTTCCACATCGCGGTGGAGTCCGCGTTCCAGGCCTGCCAGCACATCGGGTCCTGGGTTGCCATGATCGGATTCTGGAAGTCGCTGCCCCACCGCTTCCAGCAGCCATAGTTGCGGGACGGCGGATTCACCGTGGAGCCGTGCGCGGACGCGGTCTCCACCAGGCCGGTGGTGAGTACGAGCATGGCCGCGGCCGCGACGAGCAGCAGGCGGCGCAGCATTCTGGTGATGGGCATGAAAACTCCAAGCACTCTCGTCGACGCTGATTGCGAAAGTGCCCGAGCGCAGGTCCCGTGGGTGGGTCGGTGCTGTAAGCGCCGCACGTGGTGCGCGCCGGGGCGTGCGCGGGAAGGTGCCCGCCCACCCGCGCCGTACTGCGAGGATTATCGGCTCCCGCAGGAGCCGAGCGTCACACAATCAAGAGATATATGTCAATGAGTCCGCAGCGCGCGTCTCGATCCCGTCATCCGTCCCCCAGACGCGACGCGAGTCCCGCCGTCCGCCGCCGGTTGCTCGCAGGCCGTTGTCCGCGGCGCCCGTTGTCCGCGGCCCGGCGCATCCGGCGCGAATGGCGCGTTGCCAGCGGCTGTCGGCTGGTTCACCGGCAGGCGCACGCTGCCGGTGGCTGGTGGCCGGTGGCCGGTGGCCGGTGGCGGGTGGCGGGTGGCCGGTGGCGGGTGGCGGGTGGCCGGTGGCCGGTGGCCGGTTGCGGGTGGCCGTGGCGGGTGGCGGGTGGCCAGTGGCTGTCGGCTGGTTCACCGGCAGGCGCACGCTGCCGGTGGCCGGGTGGCCGGTGGCCGGTGGCCGGTGGCCGGTGGCCGTGGCGGGTGGCCGTGGCGGGTGGCCAGTGGCTGGCGGCTGGCGGCTGGTGCTAGCAGGGGCATGCTGCCAGCCCGTTGACTGTTCGCTGTCGGTTGGCTGCCGACCTATCCGCTGCCAGATGTCCGCTGCTGGCTGCTGGACTGGATCACGTTCGGCGCTGACGGCTGCCCTTTGCTGGCGACTGCTAGACATCCCATGCCGACTGTCATTGATCCGAATCGTGACCTTTCCAGCGGCTCTGATCGATCGCCTCACTTTGTGAGCCTCAGGCACCTTATTCGGCGCTAATTACGTGCCTACGGCTCACATAGTGACCGCGATGATCAATTCGGCTCGCAAATATGGTGAAATTTCGGGCGCGGAGCGCTCGCAACCCAAGGCTTAGCACCGTCCTCACCGTCAGCGATCGAGAGATGCGGTGACCGAGACCAACAGCGGAATGACGGATAACAGCGCGAGCCCGCCGATCCGGCCGCAGCGGGGCGGAGGCGATCGTCTCCTTGGCTGCGGCTGCGGCTGCGGCTGCGGCTGCGGCTCCGCCGCAGCCGCTTGTTCCCTGGCGGGCCGTGGTTTGCTGCGGGCCGAGTTTGCTGGCGGGCCGAGGTTTCCTGGCCGGCCGTAGTTTGCTGGCGGGCCGTGGTTTGCTGGCGGGCCGAGGTTTCCTGGCCGGCCGTAGTTTGCTGGCGGGCCGTGGTTTGCTGGCGGGCCGAGTTTGCTGGCGGGCCGTGGTTTGCTGGCGGGCCGTGTTCCCTGGGCGGCCGACATTCCCCGCCGGCCGAGGTTCCCAGCCACGGCACGAAATGCGCGCCATGCAAGCTCGCCCTCGGCGGCCGCCGCGTGGGTTTCCCAGCCACGCCGGGACCGGCTCCGTCGCCGCGAGCGTAGCGGAGCGCCAGCGGAGTCGGAGCCCGCGGCGAGGTTTGCCCGCGGGAGCATGCGGAACCCGGCCCCGCCGGAAGCGGGAAAGCCTGGGTCTGCGGGGTATCCCCGGTGCCCGCGGGTGCGTGCGGAACCCTGCCACGTCGGAAGGGGGCTACGCCGTCGCGATGGTGAGGAGGCCGGCGGTGATCAGGACGCCGGCCCAGAGCCGGTCCAGGTTGAACCACGCCGTGCGGAGAATCCGCAGCCCCGCCACCTGATAGACGACCACCGCCACCACCCCCGCCACCACGAACATGGCCAGCGTATGGAGCCCGGCCGCCACCAGGCCCGCGAGCGCGTCGCCGCCCACGTGAGCGACCGCGTGCCCGTCATGCCCGGCCGCCGGGACCGGTGCGGTGGCGAGGACCGGCAGCAGCATGAGCCCGGCCCCGTGGGCCGACGACATGAGGAACGACCACCCCGCCAGCTCTGGCAGCGAGAGCCGCATGCCGGCCCAGCGGAAGTGCCGCCGGGACAGCGCCCGCCACAGCCCGAACCCGACCAGCAGCGCGCCGCCGCCGATCGCGACCCACCGGGTGGCGACCACCGAGCGGGTGGCGGTGACCAGCGCGGCGACCACCCCTACCGAGGCGAGGTGCCCGGCCGCGATCGGGGGTAGGGAGAGCAGCAGCGCGCGCCGGGAGCGTTCCTGCAGGCCGCGGGCCACGGCGAAGAGCCAGCCCATGGCCGGGTTGATGCCGTGGAACGCGCCCAGCGCGGCCAGTGCGAGCAGGGAGAGCGTCACGGGAAGCAGTACGAGTCGGAGGAGGCGTCGCCGCCCTGGAGTCGCGTCTGGTGCACGCGCAGGCCGCGGAAGTCGTCGCCGTGCGGGAAGTAGCGGTCGTCGAGCGTGAGGCCGTCGCCGGAGGAGTGCAGCAGTGCCTGCCACGCGCCGACGCCGTCCGGGTAGAACTGGTCGTCCCAGGCGCCGTAGAGCGAGTTCGTCACGTAGACGCGGCGGCCGTCGCGGCTCACCTCGACCATCTGCGGGCCGCCGGCCAGGCGTTCGTCCGGGAACGACGGGTGCGGGGTGCGGCGCACGATGCCGCCCAGGTGCACGGAGCCGGCCTCGACCGGATGGAACGGGTCGCTCACGTCGTACCGTTTCAGCTCGCCCGTGCCCCAGCAGGAGACGTAGAGCCAGCGGTCGTCGACGGACAGGTCGATGTCGGTGACCAGCGGCGGAACCGCGCCGAACGGTTGCAGCGCGGGCGGCAGCAGCGCCGGGTCCGCGGGCTCGGCCGGGATGTCGATCACCTTGGTGACGGCCCACTCGTCCCCGGACCGGTGCCAGACCCAGACGGACGCGGAGAGGTCCGCCACGCTGACCACCACGCCGACGAACCCGTACTGCCGGGTGGGGTCGTGGGCCGGGCGCAGTTCGAGCGGCATCTGGTACTGGTCGCCGAGGTCGACGCGCTGCACGTGCCGGCGGCGGCGCAGGTCCCAGAAGTGCAGCGCGTGCCCGTACTGGCGGCCCAGCAGCAGCTCGGGCACGATCCCGTCCTCGATCATGGAGGGCGTGCCCCACTCGGACGTGACCAGCACGTCCTGCGTGAGGTGCCACCAGAAGTCGTAGGCCAGGTACTGCGGGCCGCGGTCGGCCTCCCAGGCGCCGCGCACGTCGAACGTGGTGTGGTCGAGCACCGCGATCCCGCCGGGGCCGTCGCCGGCCGCGCCGCCCAGCGCGGACAGGTAGATGCCGTCCGGCCCGCAGTGGACGGTGTGCGGGCGCGAGTAGCCGGCGCGCGTGGCGAGTTCCTCCGGCTGCAGCACCTTGGTGACGGCCGGCGCCCGGGGGTCGTCCTTGGTGTCGAGCACGTAGACGCGGGACGAGCGCAGGCCGGGCACGATCAGGTAGCGGCGCTCCACGTGCGGGTGCGGCGCGGTCGGGCAGAGCGCGCTGCTGCACGCGTTCCATCCGAAGTGGTGCAGTTCGTCGCCGGTGTACGGCAGGTCGGTCCAGCCGACCACCTGCCCGAACGAGCCGGACTCCGGATCGGTGTCCAGCACCGCGATCGCGTCCGGCCGGGTCGCCGACCGGTCGAACGCGGCCACGTAGGCCAGGGTCTCGGGCGGCGCGCCGGCCGCGTCGCGGGGCGAGGCGTAGAAGCTCGGATCGGGTCTCCACAGGGCCATGACAACCTCCAAGGTCTGGAGACAAGCCTAGTATTCATGTAGGAAATGTGGGTAAGCTCCGGTCACGTTTTTCTCTCCCGAGGTGAGGGTGTCGCATGACCGGGGTGCATGTCATCGCCGACGCGGCCGAGGCGCTGGACGTGGCACGCCGGCTGGCCGCCGAGTTCGCCAAGGACGCGTCCGCGCGCGACGCGGAGCGGCGGCTGCCCCGGGCCGAGCTGGACCGGCTCTCCGCGGCCGGGCTGCTGGCGATCACCGTGCCCGCGGAGCACGGCGGCGCGGACGTCGACGCGGTCACGCTCGCCGAGGTGATGCGCCTGCTCGCGGCCGCCGATCCGAACATCGCGCAGATCCCGCAGAGCCACTTCGTGTACGTCAACGTGATCCGCGCCCGGGGCACCGAGCGGCAGCGGGCGTTCTTCTTCGCGGAGTTGCTGGCCGGGAAGCGGTTCGGCAACGCGCAGTCCGAGGCCGGCACCAAGCACGTGCAGGACTACCGCACCCGCCTGATCGCGCGGGAGGACGGCTTCCGGCTGGAGGGTACGAAGCACTACAGCACCGGCGCGCTCTTCGCGGACTGGATCCCGGTGCTGGCCCGCGGCGACGACGACAAGCTGCACGTGGCGTACGTGGCGGCGGACTCGCCCGGCCTGACCGTGATCGACGACTGGAACGGCATGGGCCAGCGCACCACGGCCAGCGGCACGGTCCGGCTGGACGGCGTGCACGTGCCCGCGGACCGGGTGCTGCCGCACCACCTCACGTTCACCGGCCCGCAGCTGCACGGCGCGGTCGCGCAACTGCTGCACGCCGCGATCGACGCCGGCATCGCGGACGGCGCGCTGGCCGAGGCGGTCGAGTTCGTCCGCACGAGGTCCCGGCCGTACTTCGAGAGCGGTTTCGAGAAGGCCTCCGACGACCCGCTGCTGATCCAGCGCTTCGGCGAGCTGGCGATCGAGGTCCGGGCCGCGAACGCGCTGCTGTCCGACGCGGCCCGGGCGGTCGACGCGGCCCGCGCGGAGCTGACCGACGACAGCGCGGCCACGGCCTCGATCGCGGTCGCGGCGGCGAAGGCGTACGCCGACCGGGCCGCGCTCGCGGTCACCAACGCGCTGTTCGAGGTGTCCGGCACCCGGTCCAGCCTGGACCCGCTCAACCTGCACCGGCACTGGCGCAACGCGCGCACCCACACACTGCACGACCCGGTCCGCTGGAAGGTCCAGCACATCGGGCGGTACGTGCTCAACGGCACCCGGCCGCCCCGGCACGGGCTGCTCTGACCGAAGCGAGACAAGGGGAGATCCACGATGAGCCTCACGTTCCACTGGTTCCTGCCGACCTCCGGTGACAGCCGGGACATCGTCGGCGGCGGGCACGGCGTCGCACCCGGTGCCGCCGCGCAGGCCCGGCCGGCCACCACGGCGTACCTCGGCCAGATCGCGCGCTCGGCGGAGCAGCTCGGCTTCGAGGGCGTGCTCACCCCGACCGGCGCGTGGTGCGAGGACGCGTGGATCACCACCGCGATGCTCACCGAGGTCACCGAGCGGCTCAAGTTCCTGGTCGCGTTCCGGCCCGGGCTGCTGTCGCCGACGCTGGCCGCGCACATGGCCACCACGTACCAGCGGCTCTCCCAGGGCCGGGTGCTGCTCAACGTGGTCACCGGCGGGGAGAGCGCGGAGCAGCGCGCGTACGGCGACTTCCTCGACAAGGAGGCGCGGTACGCCCGTACCGACGAGTTCCTGCACGTGGTCCGCGCGCTGTGGCGCGGCGAGACCGTCTCGCTCACCGGCGAACACGTGCGCGTCGAGAACGCGCGGCTGAACCGGCTGCCCGACCCGATCCCGCGGGTCTACTTCGGCGGGTCCTCCGCCGCGGCCGGCCCGGTCTCGGCCAAGCACTCCGACGTCTACCTCACCTGGGGCGAGCCGCCCGCGCAGGTCGCCCGCAAGCTGGAGTGGATCCGCGGGCTGACCGCCGCCGAGGGCCGCACCCAGCGGTACGGCATCCGCCTGCACACCATCACCCGGGACACCTCCGAGGAGGCGTGGGCCGAGGCGGGCCGGCTGCTGCGCGGCATCTCCGACGAGGAGATCGCGAAGGTCCAGGCCGGGCTGCACCGCAGCGAGTCCGAGGGGCAGCGGCGCATGCTCGCGCTCAACGGCGGCACCCGCGACGGCCTGGAGATCTCCCCGAACCTGTGGGCCGGCGTCGGCCTGATCCGCGGCGGCGCCGGCACCGCGCTGGTCGGCAGCCACACCGAGGTCGCCGACCGGATCGAGGAGTACGCGAACCTCGGCCTGAGCGAGTTCATCCTCTCCGGCTACCCGCACCTGGAGGAGGCGTACTGGTTCGGCGAGGGCGTGCTCCCGATCCTCCGCGAGCGCGGCCTGTGGCGGCACCCGGCCGGCGAGCCGGCGCTTCTCGACGCGGTGACGGTCCCGTTCACGCCCGAGCCGGTCCGGTCGAGCTGACCGCCGTACCGCTGCGGCTCCTCCCGCGCGATGCCCGCGATCCGCTCCAGCCCGCCCGTCCCGCCGAAATCCGCTGACCGGCACCCCCGGCGGCGTACAACCGAGACCATGGCACGACGACGACCCGGCCGGCCGCGCCCCGGCACCACCCGCGCGCCCTACGCGGGCCCCCGGCCGGGGACGCGGTGGACACGTCGTTCTTCGGCGACCGGCCGCTGGAGACCCCCGCCATGCCCGGCGCGTTCACGCGGCTCGCGGAGCTGGTCGCGGGCCGGTTCCAGGGACGGGTACACCTGATCTCCAAGGCCGGGCCCGAGGTCGAACGGAACACCCGCGACCGGCTGCACCACCACGACTTCTTCACCCGCACCGGCGTACCGGCGGAGAACGTGCACGTCGTCCGGGAACGCCGGGACAAGGCGGCCGTCTGCACCCGGCTCGGCATCACCCACTCCATCGACGACCGCCCGGACGTGCTCGCCCACCTGACGACCGTCCCGCACCGCTACCTGATGGGTTCGCCGCACGTCCCCGACTGGGGCACGCTGGCCATGCTGTGCCAGCAGCAAGATCCAAAACCATAGGGCTTTCCCGCTTCCGGCGTGGTCGCGGCCCGCATGCTCCCGCGGGCACCGGTCGTCGCTGGCGCTCCTCCCTGCCGGTCCCGCACGTGGCCACCCGACTCCCGCCCCGGCCGTCCCTCCCGAGCGGCCTCCACCCCGGCCGGCCCTCCTAGACAGCTTCCGTCGCCGTGCCGTTTCCGCCGCCGCGCCGGTTTCCGTCGTCGGGCTGGTTTCCGCCGCCGGGCCGCTTCCGCCGCGGCGCCGTTTCCGTCGTCGGGCCGTTTACGCCGCGGCGCCGCTTCCGCGCCTTCCTGCGCGGCGTCAGCACCGGCTGGCTCTACCGCGACTTCAGCACCTGTCGTCCCTCCCGCGTCCGCACTGGCAGCTCCTCTCCTGCGGCCTCTGCCGCCGCGCGCCGCACCGTGCCCGTCGATCCACCCTCCGCCGCGTCGATCTAGGGCGGATTCACGCGATTGGAGATCGAAACGCTGCAATCCGCCCTAGATCGGCGCGCCCAACGCGCCCAGCGCGCCCAGCGCGCCCAGCGCCCAGCGCGCCCAGCGCCCAGCGCGCCCAGCGCCCAGCGCGCCCAGCGCCCAGCGCGCCCAGCGCCCAGCGCGCCCAGCGCCCAGCGCGCCCAGCGCGCCCAGCACGCCAGCACGCCCAGCGCGCCAGCACGCCCAGCGCCCAGCGCGCCCAGCGCGCGCGGGGCGGGGCGGGGCGGGGTGGTGGGGTCAGTCGGAGGTGTTGAGGGGGAGGCGGATTTGGAAGGCGGTGCCGGAGTCGCGGTGGAGGAGGGCGATCGTGCCGTGGTGGCGTTCGATGATGGCGCGGCTGATCGCCAGGCCGAGGCCGCTGCCCGGGATCGCCCGGTCGCGCGTGCGGGAGCTGCGGTAGAAGCGGGAGAACAGCCGGTCGCGTTCCTCCGGCGGGATGCCGATGCCCTGGTCCGCCACGACCAGTTCCGCGACGTAGTCGCCGTCGGCCGCGAGCGTGACCGTGACCTCGCCGCCGTCCGGGCTGTACTTGATCGCGTTGCCGATCAGGTTGTCCAGCACGCGCCGCAGCCGCAGCCGGTCGCCGGGCAGCACCAACTCGTCCGGCGCGTTCACCCGTAGCGTGATCGGTGACCGAGCGCCGGCGAGCGCGTCCTGCGCGGCGTCGGCCGCCTCGCGTACCACCTCGGCCAGATCGCACGGCGTGAGCTGCACCGACGCGTGGCCGGTGTCCAGCGCTGCCAGGTCCAGCAGGTCGTCGATGATGCCGCGGAGCAGCGTGGTGTTGCGGTCGATCACCTCGAGCAGCGCGGGGCCGTCCGCGGCGAGCTGGGCGGGGGTCGCGTCGCGCAGCAGGCTGGTGTACGCGCTGATCGAGGTGAGCGGCGTGCGCATCTCGTGCCCGATCAGCGCCAGGTACTCGTCCTTGCTGCGGGCCAGCTGCAGCTCCAGGTCCTCGGCGCGGCGCCGCTCCAGGAACTGCCCGACGTGCGCCGCGATGCCGGCCAGCAGCGCGACCAGCGCGTCCTCCGGGTCCTCGACCACCTCGGCGAAGAACGCCAGCACGCCCAGCGTGCCGGTGCCGGACCGGACCGGGATGGCGAGCGCGGCGTGCAGTTTCGCGGCCTCCACCGTGTCCGCGGGCAGCAGCGGCTCGCCGTCCGCCGCGAGGTCGCGGATCCAGACGGGCTCGCCGGTCAGCCAGGCCTTGCCGGAGATGCCCTGGCCGTACGCGAGCTGGTCCGGCACGTGCATCGGTGCCACGCTGCCCGGCGCGCTCCACCGGGCGGCCGGCCGCAGCACGCCGCCGGGGCCGTCGACCAGCCACAGCTCCGCGTGCGCCCAGCCCAGCGTGCCGGCCACCGCCTCCAGCACGCGCGGACCCGCCTCGGCCGCGCCCGCCGCCTCGGCCAGCGCGGACGCCACCGCCAGCTCGCAGTCGCGGAAGCGCTCGGTGCGCTTGAGCTCGGTGACGTCCTGCAGTGCGATCACGGCGCCGAGCCGGTTGCCGGTCGCGTCCGCGATCGGCTGGCCGTCGACCAGCAGCACGCGCGGGTGCTGGAGCGGCGAGTCGGCCAGCACCTGGAGCCCGTGCAGTTCCTCGCCGCGGAACGCGCGGGACAGCGGCGTGTCGTCCGGCGCCATCGGCCGCCCGTCCGCGTGCCGGAGCCCGAAGTCCAGGGGATGGGTGCCGGGCGCGAACGGTTCCGGCGTCCGGCCGGTGAACCGCAGCATCGGCGCGTTGATCAGCACCCGGCGGCCGTCGGCGTCGCAGGCGACCACGCCGTCGTGCAGGTTGTCCAGCACCGCGTCCAGGAAGCGCCGGTGCCGGTCCGCGATGCGCAGCGCCTCCCGCTCGGCCACGAACGTGCCGCACACCTCGGCCGCGTGCCCGACCACGGACTGCTCCGCCGCGGTCCACTCGCGCGGCCGGTAGTCGACCACCGCGCAGACGCCGGCGATCGCGCCGGTCCGGGACCGCACCGGGTAGCCGAGGTAGGCGCGCGCGTCCGCCTGGCGCACCGGGGCGTCCGGCGGTACCCGCGCGTCGTCGTGCACGTCGTTGACCACGAGCGGGCAGCCGGAGTCGAAGATGATGCGGGCGAGCGTGGAGGCGGCGGGCACCGCGTCCAGGCTCGCCCAGGCGGCCGGCATGCCGAAGCCGCCGCTCATCAGAATGCGGCGGCCCTCCAGCAGTTGCACCAGGCCGGTCGGCGCGCCGGCGGCCCGTGCAGCCAGCTCCGCGATCCGGTCCGCGGCCTCCTGGGACAGCGAGCGGCGGGCGAGGTGGACCCAGTCCGCGTCCGTACCGGTGGCGTCGGGCGCCGTCGTCGTCGCCACCGGTCGTGTCCCTTCGTCGGGCCTGCTCCTGCCCCCTCAGGTTAAAGCGGCGAGCCACCTCAAAACCGGCAAATCACAGACCAGTGGCGGACGTGCTCCCGTCGGCCCGGGCGGCCGGCCCGCCCGTACGCGGAGTGAGCAGCAGCCCCAGCACGGCGCCCATGGTCGCCCACATGGCGGTCAGCTCGGCCAGCGACGCGACCCGGAAATCCCAGATCAGCCGCGCCGGCACGTCCGCCGGGATCTCCACGGTGCCGCCCGGCCAGATCAGCATGAGCGCGAGGTAGCCGGCGACGCCGGCCAGCACGCCGCCGGTGACCGCGAGCGGCGCGGACCACCCGCGCTCCACCAGCACCTGCCGGACCAGCACGGCCAGCCAGGCGATCGCCACGCCGGCAGCGATGAGTGACAGGTACTGCGCGGTGCGCGCGCCCACCGTGTCCGGATCGCCGACGGCCGGCGGGTTCGCCGGGTACTTCAGCGCCGGGACCAGTGAGAACGACACGAACCCGAGGAAGGCCAGCAGCACCGCCCGGCCGAAGTCGGTGCGGGCCGGGAGCCGGTGCCGCACCGTCGCGAACACCACGGCCAGCACCAGCGCCAGGCAGACCGCGACCGCGACGGCCGCGACCATGCCGCCGGCCACCTGCATGGCGCGGCCGACCAGCGGCTCCTCCGCGGGCGTGCCCGCGGACCTGGCCTCCTCCACCGCGAGGGCCCGCGCGATCACCGGCTCGACGACGGCGAACGCGACGACCGACGCCACCACGCCGGCCGCGACGCCCGCGAGGGCGCCGCGCCGGAGGATGCCGCCCAGCGTGGGCGTGGTCATGTCCCGTGCCGCGGTCAGTGGCACGGAACGCCGAGCGCGTGCCGGCCGTCGTGGGTGAACTCGTGCAGGTACGCCGCGATCTGGCCGGTGGTGACCAGCCCGTTCTCCTGGAGCAGCAGGTAGACGACGCCCAGCGCGACGACGGCCAGCAGCCAGGCGATCAGCGGGACCCGGATCGGAGCGACGACGTCGGCACCGGTGGAAACGGTCGGCGGCATGATGGTTGATCCTCTCGTCCATGCCTCGTGGCGATGTGATGCGACGCCATGGCCGGTCTCCTGGCTCCCGGATCATCACGCCCGCCCCGGCCTTCCCAGATCCGCGCGGATCCGGTGGCGAGGGTGGAACGGGCACTCCCCGGTCACAGTGGCGAGGACCGCGCCGGAATCACACCGGCTTCCCGAGCACCATGGCCAGCGCAGCGTACCGCCGCCCGAAATCCCCGGACAAGGGGCCATGATCAATCTTGGTGCGGGCGGGCTGTGGCCATGCCGTCACCGTGGGTGGGAAATGTCGTACCCGTCGATTAGTATGTGTGTACGAAAGACGCCACCCCACCAGGGAGGATCTTCAACCGTGCCCACTCTGGAGACCGATCTCACGCCGTACGCGACGATGCTCTCGTTCACCCGCTACGTCGGCCGCACCGGGCCGAAGAAGGCCTCGTTCGTCAGCGGGCTGCGCCGGGCGCGGCAGACCAAGTCCGGATTCAACCCGCACGGGCAGCTCGTCAAGGCGCTCAAGGCGGACATCCAGTTCCGCACGCCGGGCACCCACCTGGCCGCGGTGGTGCAGGCGGTCAAGCCGCGCTGGCGCCCGCTCTACGAGGCGTCCACCGCCGGTGCCGCGCGCTACCTGGAGACGCTCGGCGACCTCGACAAGGTGTGGCTCGCCCAGACCCGCGACGCGCTCGCGGTGATCGGCGGCCTGCCCGTCAAAATCAACCCCCACCTCGGCCTGCGGTACGAGGGAGGTCGCGCCGAGGCGGTGCGCCTGCACTTCGACGAGACGCCCCCCGGCGACGAGGCCGTGGTCGCCACGCTGCACCTGATGGCCGCGCACATGGACCAGATCCTCCCGCACGCGGAACCGGTCCTGGTCGACGTCCGCCGCGGCGCCGTCTTCCGCGCGGACCCGGCCACCCGGCCGGCGGACATCGACCGCTGGCTCACCGGCGAGGCCGCCGCCTTCGCCGCCATGTGGTCCGCCGCCTCGTAACGCCCGGCGTCCCGGCCCGCGCCAGAACGGCGCGGGCCGCGCGCTCTCCGTGCGGGCCGAGCGTCACTCCCGTGCGGCGCGATCCCGCCCAGCCGCCCACTCCCGCCCCGCGACCCGCCCGATTTGGGGTGATTACGCCGAATTGACCGACTGGGGTCGTAGGGTGCCAACCGGGAAGCGCTCAGGTGCCGTTCGGTTGCGACGATCGTCTCCCCGTGGAGATATGCAGGAGCGCGGAGCCGCGAGCCCGGGAGACCGTCATGCGCAAGACCCTCAGCCGATCCCGCATCGTGCGCGGCGCCGCCGTCGCGCTGACCGCCACGGTTGCGATCACCACGCTCACCGCCACCACCGCGCGGGCGCGGGCCGCCACGACGCCGGACCTGGCCTTCGTGCGCGACGGCAACGTCCTGCTGCTGCGTGACGGCGCCGAGAAGCAGCTCACCAAGGGCGGCGGCGCGGCCCGGCCGCGCTGGTCGCCGGACGGCACGCGCATCGCGTACCTGCTGAAGAACCGCCTTTGGATCATGAACGCGGACGGCAGCGGCCAGCGCGCGCTCGACGGGCACCCGTCCGGCGGCGCGGACTGGTCGCCGGACGGGAAGTGGCTGGCGTTCGCGGCGCCCGGCTGCACCGGTGGGCCGGTCGTCTACCGCATCGCCACCACCGGGAAGGGTCGTCCCGAGGTGCTGTTCCCGGCCGAGTGCAAGGGTCAGCCGCTGCCCACGGAGAAGCCCGAACCGGCCCGTGGCGGCACCATCGCGGAGCGGATCGCGGTGGACGACACGGTCTCCTGGGCGCCGGACGGCACCCGGATCGCGTTCCGCGGCGGACTGTGCGAGTCCGTCTTCGACGCGTGCCTGACCATCGGCACGGTGGCCGGCGCGAAGGAGCGCGCGGTCGCCACGTTCGGCGGCGGCGGGCAGGGGAGCGGGTTCGCGACCGTGCCGTCGTGGCGGCCGGACGGCGCGCGCCTCACCTGGACGGCCGCCACCTCGGCGAAGCTGTCCGTGATCGAGTACGACCCGGCCACCGGGGCGAAGCGGACGCTCGGCCTGCCCGGCGACCGGGAGTTGAGCTACCAGACCACGCGCACCGCGTACGTCACCGGCGAGCGCGCCGGCCGGTCCTGGCTCTTCCGGCTGGACACCGACGGCGGCGCGCGGGTGGCGCTGCGCCAGGGCTCGCAGCCCGACCCCCGCCCATAGACGATCGTTGACATATGATGGCGCCGGAGCCGTACCGGCCCGTCGTGCGGGAGGCAGGGCAAAGCCTCCCCCCACCAGCCGTCGGGAGTCTCGCCACGCTGCCCGGCTGCCGCCCCGACCGCCCACCCCCCGGGCGGACCGCGGCAGCGCCTTCCGGAACCCGCAGCGACCCGTTCGGAGATGAGTCATGCCCGCACGACGACGCCCCCGCCTGCCCGGCATCCTCGCCACCATCGTCACCATCACCGCGGCCGTACTCGCGCTGATCACCATCCAGCCCGCGCTGGCCGAGGTGGACCGACAACCCCGAACCGCCGCCGATCCGGTACGGATCATGGCGCTCGGCGACTCGATCACCGGCTCGCCCGGCTGCTGGCGCGCGCTGCTCTGGCGGCAGCTCCAGACCGCCGGCCACACCGACACCGACTTCGTGGGCACGCTGCCGCCACAGGGCTGCGGCTTCGCCTACGACGGTGAGAACGAGGGCCACGGCGGCTTCCTCGCCACGAACATCGCGAACCAGTCGCTGCTCCCCGGCTGGCTGTCCGCCACCGACCCGGACGTCGTGCTGATGCACCTCGGCACGAACGACGTCTGGAGCAACATCCCGCCCGCCACGATCCTGGCCGCGTTCAGCACGCTGGTCGATCACATGCGCGCCAGCAACCCTGCCATGCGCATCCTGGTCGCCCAGATCATCCCGGTGGACCCGCCGAGCTGTGCCGAGTGCGCGGCGCGGACCGTGGCGTTCAACGCGGCGATCCCGGCGTGGGCCGCGTCCAGGAGCACGGCCGCCTCGCCGATCACGGTGGTGGACCAGTGGACCGGCTTCGTGCCCGCGACCGACACCGGCGACGGCGTGCACCCGAACGCGGCCGGCGACGCCAAGATCGCCGACCGGTGGTTCGCGCCGCTGGTCCAGGCGATCACCGGGGTCCCGGCCGGCACGCCGTCCGCCACGCCATCAGCCACGCCGTCCGTCTCGCCGCCCGGCGCCGGGTGCGCCGCGACGTACCAGATCGTCGGGCAGTGGGCGGGCGGCTTCCAGGGTGAGGTCACGGTCGCGAACGCCGGCGCGGCGGCCAGCCGGTCCTGGAGCGCGCGATTCACGTTCGGCGCGGGTCAGCGGGTGTCGCAGATGTGGGGTGGAAACGTCACCCAATCGGGTGCCGATGTCACGGTGAGCAACGCGGAGTGGAACGGCGCGCTGGCTCCGGGCGCCTCTACCACGGTGGGCTTCATCGGGTCGTGGACGCAGAGTAACCCTGCCCCTACCACCACCTGCACTTTCGGATAAACAACCACAAAAAACCATCAAACCGCACCGGGGGTACGGCGGGAGCTGCGCTTCCGTCGTACCTCCTGGGTATTGTCTTGGGTCTGATGAGTATCGAGACGAACACTGATCTTGCAGACGCGCTCCAGCTGTCCGAGCAGATGGACGCGCTGGCCGAGCAGATCAACGCGCTGCCTCCCGCCCGGGTGCGGACGTTCCACCCCCGCCGGGGCCGGATGAGTCCGAAACACCACGACGCGCTGGAGCGGCTGTGGGAGAGCCACGGCGTCGACGTGCCGCTCGACCCGGCGGAGGCGCTGCCGCTCGACCTCGCCGCGCTCTTCGGCCGCGAGGCGCCCACCGTGCTGGAGATCGGCTCCGGCATGGGCGAGGCGACCGTGGCCATGGCCGCCGCCGACCCCGACCGCGACTACCTCGCCGTCGAGGTGCACACCCCCGGCGTCGGCAACCTGTTGAGCATGACCGAGCGCCGCGGCCTGACCAACGTCCGCGTCGCCCTCGGTGACGCGCTCACGCTGGTCGGCCACCAGCTCGCCCCCGCTTCGCTCGACGCCATCCACGTCTTCTTCCCCGACCCGTGGCCCAAGGCCCGCCACCACAAGCGCCGCCTCATCCAGCCCGCGCACCTCGGCCTGCTCCGCTCCCGCCTGCGCCCCGGCGGCATACTCCACTGCGCCACCGACTGGGCGGAGTACGCGGAGGCCATGCTCACCGCGATGACCGCCGAGCCCGGCCTCACCAACGACTTCGACCGCTTCGCCCCCCGCCCCGACCACCGCCCCATGACCAAGTTCGAGCGCCGCGGCATCACGGCCCACCGCCGCATCTACGACCTCATCTTCCGCCGCACCCCCACCCAGGACGACCAGCCCCAGTAACGTGGCCGCTGCCGATCGCGAGGCGCCCCGGTTTGCCAGCACGGCGAACCCGACTCCTCCACCTGAGTCGCGGCACCCCTGCTCGCACGCAGACCACGATGCGCCTGACCCGACATGAGCCGCGGCGCGGTCAGCCTGGCATAATCC
The DNA here is from genome assembly GCF_031458235.1 of Catenuloplanes atrovinosus. NCBI lineage: Bacteria > Bacillati > Actinomycetota > Actinomycetes > Micromonosporales > Micromonosporaceae > Catenuloplanes > Catenuloplanes atrovinosus. Next base: position 751,804 of record NZ_JAVDYB010000001.1, read on the forward strand.
GCGGCCCGGCTGGTCCGGCGTGGGAGGCGGCACGGCTGGCCCGGCGTGAGCTGGGGCGGGTTGGCCGGGCGTGAGTGTGGTGCGGTTGGCCCGGCGTGAGAGGCGGCGCGGCTGGTCTGGCGTGAGCTGGGGCGGGTTGGCCGGGCGTGAGTTGTGGCGCGGCTGGTCCGGCGTGAGTTGTGGTGCGGCTGGTCTGGCGTGAGTTGTGGTGCGGCTGGTCTGGCGTGGGAGGCGGCGCGGCTGGTCCGGCGTGGGCTGGGGTGGGTTGGCCGGGCGTGAGTGTGGTGCGGTTGGCCCGGCGTGGGAGGCGGCGCGGCTGGTCTGGCGTGGGCTGGGGTGGGTTGGCCGGGCGTGAGTGTGGTGCGGTTGGCCCGGCGTGGGAGGCGGCGCGGCTGGTCCGGCGTGAGCTGCGGTGGGTTGGCCGGGCGTGAGTGTGGTGCGGTTGGCCCGGCGTGGGAGGCGGCGCGGCTGGTCCGGCGTGAGCTGCGGTGGGTTGGCCGGGCGTGAGTGTGGTGCGGTTGGCCCGGCGTGGGAGGCGGCGCGGCTGGTCCGGCGTGAGCTGCGGTGGGTTGGCCGGGCGTGAGTTGCGACGCGGCTCGTCCGGCGTAAGTGTCGGCGCGGTTGGGTTGGCGTGAGCCGGCGAAGCCGGCCTGGCGTAGGTCGCGGAGCGGCTGGCCTGGTGTAAATCGCGGAGCGGCTGGCCTGGCGTAGGTCGCGGAGCGGCCGGCCTGGCGTAGGTCGCGGAGCGGCCGGCCTGGTGTAAATCGCGGAGCGGCTGGCCTGGCGCCAGGCATGGAGCGGCTGGTCTGGCGTGAGCCGGGCGAAGCCGGCCTAGGGTAAGTCGCGGCGCGGCAGGCCTGGCCTGAGCCGCGTTGCGGCCGGACTTCGCGTGATTAGCGGCGCGGCTTGCGCCGGCGCTGTCAGCGCGGCCTTCGGGAACGCCACCCACCGCAGTCCCGTCAGCCCTCCCGCAGCCGATGCTCGCTGCGCCTTCCGTGCGTGGAGATCGGGACCTGTGCCGGGGCGTCGGGAGACGGTCCAGGCGGGAACCGGGCACTCCGTGCCCGAAATTTCGGCATATCTTGGGCGAGCATGATCGTCCACTGTGACTTTGTGAGGCGTAGGCACGTTATTCGGCCCGAATAACGTGCCTACGCCTCACAAAGTGGGGATCGCGCGACTCCGCGGAAGATCACGACCGCTGAGCCGCGCCGGTCCTGGCGGTGACTCGGGATCGCCGCCCTTCGGCGCGCTGTGGTCGGGCCGGTGGCGAGTGTTACCGCAGGCCGACGGCGGGTCGTCTAGTCAAACGGCGAACCTGATCGAGTGGGATCGGGGCAGATGCCCCGCCGGGCACGCGAACGGTCTCCCGCCCGAAGCCCGGAGGCAGATCGAAGACAGCCGTAGGGTCGAGGCCGCGCAAGCCAGGAGGATCGGAAGGCATCGGAAGCCGGAGGACCGAAAGATGGTGGAAGGCGGGAAGGTCGAAGGGGTGCCGCAAACCGCAGGGCGAAGGGCTGCTGGAAGCCGGTAGCGCCGAAAAGCCGGAGGCGGCGGCTGCTGGAAGCCGGAGGAGCCGAAGACAGGCCGGTAGGGGCCGGAGACCGGTAGGGCCGAAGGGCGCCGGGGCCGGTAGGGCCGAAGGGCGCCGGAGACCGGTAGGGCCGAAGGGCGCCGGAGACCGGTAGGGCGGAAGCGCGCCGGGGCCGGTAGGGCCGAAGGGCGCCGGAGACCGGTAGGGCGGAAGCGCGCCGGAGACCGGTAGGGCGGAAGCGCGCCGGAGACCGGTAGGGCGGAAGCGTGCCGGGGCCGGTAGGGCGGAAGCGCGCCGGGGCCGGTAGGGCCGAAGGGCGCCGGAGACCGGTAGGGCCGAAGCGCGGCGGAGGCCGCAGGCGGAGGGCGGCGGGAAGCCGGTAGGGCCGAAGGCCGCCGGAGGGCGGGAGGATCGAAGACTGCCGGTCGGCGGGAGGCGAGGGCGGATCAGGAGGGGGTGGCGGCAGCGCGCTCGTCCGCGAGGACCTTGGAGAGTTCCTCGGGTGGCAGGGGGTTGGAGAAGAAGAAGCCCTGGCCGAAGGCGCACTGCAACCCCCGCAGCCGGTCCAGTTGGTCCGGGGTCTCCACGCCCTCCGCGATCTGTGAGATGCCTAGCGTTTCCGCCAGGTTGACCAGGGCCTGGGTGACGGCGGAGCTCGTCGAGTCGTCGCCGAGGCGCTGGACGAAGGAGCGGTCGATCTTGATGGCGTGGATCGGCAGGTTCTGCAGGTAGCTCAGCGAGGCGTAGCCGGTGCCGAAGTCGTCCAGCGCCACGCGCACGCCCATGTCGGCCAGTTCGGTCAGCGTGACGGCGGCGCCGGCCAGATCGTAGAGCAGCGACGTCTCGGTCAGTTCCAGCACGAGACGCTCGGCCGGGAGTCCGGAGCCGTGCAGGGCCTCGCGGACGTCCTGGACCAGGCGGCCGGAGAGCACGTGGCCGGCGGTGACGTTGACGCTGACCGAGAAGCCGGCGTCGCCCTGCCACTCGCGGCCCTGGCGCGCGGCCTGGTGCAGCACCCAGCGGTCGATCTCGGGGAGCAGGCCGTTCGCCTCGGCGGCGGGCAGGAACATGGCCGGCGGGAGCAGGCCGCGCTGCGGGTGCTGCCAGCGCAGCAGCGCCTCCGCGCCGGTGAGCCGGCCGGTGCCTAGGTCGACCACGGGCTGGTAGTGGATCCGCAGTTCGTCGCGGAGCAGCGCGTTGCGCAGCTCGCCGTCCAGCTCCAGCCGGTGGAGCGACTCCGCGATCAGGGCCTCGTCCGCGAACCGGTGGCGGCCCTTGCCGTCCGCCTTCGCGGCGTACAGCGCCAGGTCCGCGTCGCGGAGCATGCGGCCCGGGTCGTCGAGGTAGTCGGTGCCGCTGAGCGTGATGCCGATGCTGGCGCCGACCGAGGCGTCGCCGTTGTCGACCCGGACCGGGCGGGTCAGCTCCGCCAGCAGGCGCTCGGCCAGGCCGGCGGCGGTGTCCGCGTCCGCGTCGGCGAGCAGCACGGCGAACTCGTCGCCGCCGAGCCGGGCCACGGTATCACCGCCGCGGGTGAGCGCGGCCAGCCGCCGCGACACCTCGATCAGCAGCGTGTCGCCGGCGCCGTGGCCGAGCGTGTCGTTGACCGCCTTGAAGCCGTCCAGATCGACCATGAGCAGCGCGGGTACGCCGTCCCCGCCCGGTGCCAGCGCCGCCGCCAGTCGTTCCGCGAACACGGACCGGTTCGCCAGCCCGGTCAGCGGGTCGTGCGCGGCCTGGTGCGCCAGGCGCTGCCGCTGCTCGGTGAGTTCCGCGGTGAGCCGCGCGGTCATCCACAGGCTCAGCCCTTGCCGGGTCAGGATCGCGACGATCATCAGCGCGGCCAGCCCGACCACGACCAGGTCGAAGTGGCGGGCGGCGAGCACGTGCGCGAGCCCGATGGTCAGGCTGCCGACGGCCGGCAGGTACGGCATGAGCCAGCCGCCCACGACCGGGCGCGGCGTCCAGGCGGTGTCCGTGCCGGTGCCCAGCGGCATGCGGGGCGTGCCCGCGACCAGCAGGATCACCAGGAGCATCAGGCCGTCGAGGTACCGGTCCGGGGCCAGCGACGTGTTGATCGTGAGGTAGGTGGCGATCAGGTTGTAGATCGCGGCCAGCGACACCGCGCCGCTGAGCATGCCGAGCGCGGGCTGTCCCTGTGCGCCGGAGAGCAGCAGCAGCGCCACGGCGAGGACCGCGAGCGAGCCGATCGTGTACGAGATGCTGACCCACTGGAACGTGTCGCCGTGCAGCGCGGGCTCGACCGCGAGGATCCAGCCGGGCATCAGCAGCGCCGTGCTGATCTGCACGCCGTCGAGCGTCATCCGCAGCTTGCCGGCCCAGCCCTCCGGCGCGGTCGGCAGCATCAGCAGCGCGGTGAACGCGCAGGCGAACATGACCAGCGTGGGCAGCGCGACCACGGCGTGCGGCACCAGGTGCCGCCCGGTCGCCTCGGCGGCCAGCATCATCACGTTCGAGGCGAGCCACAGCACCAGCCCGGCCGCGGCGATCGCCCACATCCAGAACCGGCCGTGCCGGCGTCCGCGTGCGGCCCGGAGGTAGACGACGACGGCCCAGCCGAGCGCGGCGCAGAGCACGGCCTGACCCATGGGTGCCGCCCCCGAGGCCGGCCAGATCAGCAGCAGCGTCTGGAAGAGCGCGGCGACCGCGGCGGCCGCGACCGCGAACCGCACCCCGCCGCGGGAGTCAGCGGACGTCATCGGTGCGCGCCTCCCAGACGAAGTCGACGCGCGCGTCCGCCGGCGTGGCCGTGTCCGTCGCGTAGCTGAAGCCGTACGGGTGTGACTGCTCGCCCGCGAGCGGCCGCCAGACCCCGACGCCGGTGCCGTACGCGGTGCGGGTGGTGGCGAAGTCCGCGACCGTGCCGTGGTAGACCGTGACCGCCTCGCCGAACGCGGAGCACGACGGCCCGCTGCCCGTGGTGATCGTCAGCCGCACCCGCCCGTCCGCCGGGTCGTGGTTCGCGCCGTAGAGCCGGACCACCGTGCCCGGGCCGCCGGTGTAGTGCACGGTCGCGCAGTGCTCGCGGGCCGCGCCGGGTGTCATGCCGGTGACCTCCAGCCGGGCCGCGCCGGTCTCCTCCGGCGTCACGGCGACCGCGCCGCGCTGCCACGCCGCGACCGCCGCCGGCATCGCCGCCACGTGCCGCTGCCAGACCAGTCCGCCGGTCACCAGCAGGCCGATCACGAGCGCCGCGCCGATCAGGGTGAGCCGGGCACTGCCCGCGCTGGTGTCGGCCTGGGTCCCGGCCATGGTCGGTTCTCCTCGTCGCCACCGGCGCGGCGGGGGAGGGCCGCGCTCGGTGGGTTGTATCGGCGTTGCGGACCGGTACCTGAGCGGTAGGAAAGGCGGCCGGAAACCCTCAGCCGCCACCGGGGCGCGTCGAAGTGTGCGGCCAGCCCGGCCCCGGGCCGTCTCCGCGGGCCGGTCCCCCGGAAGGAGCCGGTATGCGCATCACCCGCAGGGCCCTGATATCCAGTGCCGCCGCATTGCTCGCCGTGGCCGTCGGCGTCACGGCCGGCCCGGTCCCGGCGTCCGCCGCGGCGGGCGTCACGAGACTTCCGCACCCGGTCGGCGGGTACGTCCAGAGCCCGCAGCTGAAGAAGGCGGAGGCGCGCGCGTCCGCCGTCACCGACCTGCCCGCGAGCGTCGACCTGCGCCCGTACGCGCCGGCACCGGGCGACCAGGGCCAGGTCGGCTCGTGCGTCTCGTGGTCGATCGCGTACTCGATCATGGGCTATTACGCGAAGCGGCAGAACGGTGCGGGCGCGCCGTACGCGCCGCTGTTCCTCTACATGCGCACGGTCGCGGCCGGCGGCGCACCCGGTGCCGGCACGAACCCGGATTACGCGCTGACCCGCGCGCAGGCCGGCGGCGTGGACACCCAGGCGCACTACTTCCAGGGCACCACCGGCTGGCAGACGCCGCCGACCGCCGACCAGATCGCCAACGCGGAGAACTACCGGATCACCGGCTGGCAGCGGCTCTGGGTCGGCGGCAACCAGGGCACGAACGCGCAGGCCGCGGTGAAGCAGGCGCTCGCCTCCGGCCAGCCGGTCGCGATCGGCTTCCCGGTCTACCGGGACTTCATGTACCTGCGCAGCCACACCAACTACGGCACCACCACCGGTACGAGCCTGGGCGGTCACATGGTCGCGCTGCTCGGCTACGACGCCACCGGCGTGTGGATTCGCAACTCCTGGGGCACCGGCTGGGGCAACGGCGGCGACGCGCACCTGTCCTGGTCGTTCGTGCAGACCGCGGTGAACGGCGCGTACACGGTCAGCGGCATCGACACGCCGGCCCAGGAGACCGAGCCGGTGCCGACCGTGGCGGCGCTCTCCGCGAGGAGCGGCCCGGCCGTGGGCGGCACCGCGGTCACCATCACCGGCTCCGGCCTGGCCACCGCCACCGCGGTCACGTTCGGCGGCAAGCCCGCCACGTTCAGCGCGAGCGTGACCGGCGGCGTCACGAAGCTGACCGCGACCGCGCCGGCCGGCGTCTCCGGCACCACGGTGGACGTGGCGGTCACCAACGGTGGCGGGACCAGCGCGGCCGGCACCGCGGCGCGGTTCACGTACACGCCGAACGGGCCGGCCGTCTCCGCGCTGGCGCCGTCCAGCGTGGTGGTCTACGGCGGCAGCACGGTCACGCTGACCGGCACGGACCTGACCGGCGTCCGGTCGGTCACGGTCGGCACGCGCGCGGTGGGCTACCGGGCCGTGGCCGGCGGCGCCACGCTCACGTTCACCACGCCGGCGCTGGCCGCGGGCACGTACCCGGTCACGGTGACCACCGCCTACGGCAAGAGCACGCCGGTCACGCTCACCTATGTGCCGCCGGCCGCGCCGGCGGTGACCGCGGCGTCCGCCACCACCGCCTCCACGGTCAAGGCCACGCAGCTCACGCTTACCGGCACCGCCCTGCTGAAGGCCGCGATGTCGCTGGGCGGCCGGACGGTCGGCGGCAGCGTCACGGACACGAAGATCACGGTCACCCTGCCGCCGCGCGCGGCCGGTGAGGTCCCGCTGGTCGTGACCACGCCGGGCGGCACCACCACGGTCACGATCACCTACGTGGCGCCGCCGAGGCCGGTGGTCACCGCGCTCAGCGCCACCTCCGGCCCGGCCGGGAAGGCCGCCACCATCACCATCCGGGGTACGGCGCTGGGCGACGTCACCGCGGTGACCGTGGGCGGGACGCGGGTGGCGTTCACCCGGGTGTCCGGCACGGAGCTGCGGGCGACGTTCCCCGCGAAGGCGGCCGGCACCTACGACGTGCAGGTCACCGCGCCGGGCGGCACCAGCGAGAAGGCGACGTTCACGTACATCAGGTGAGCGCCGGGGTTGGGGTGATGAGAACGGGGCCGTGCCACGGATGGCACGGCCCCGTTTCGCGCGTACGCGTCAGTTGTCGTCGTTGCGGGACTGCTGTTCCGCGAGGAAGCGCTCCAGCTCCGCGCCGAGCTCGTCCGCGGTCGGCAGTTCGACGGCCGGGCTGGCCAGCAGGCTGTTCGACGCGCGCCCGCGCAGGAACGCGTCGTACTGCTGCTCCAGCGCGCCGACCAGGTTGCGGCCCTGGTCGTCCTCGGCGATCTGCCGGTCGACCTCGGCCCGGACCTCGGCGGCGGACGCGCGCAGGCCGTCCAGCGGCAGCAGCAGGCCGGTCGAGTGCGACACGGAGGAGAGCAGCGTCTCGGCCGCGGCCGGGTACTCCGTCTGCGCGAGGTAGTGCGGGACGTGCACCGCGTACCCCATGGCGTCCTTGCCCTGTTCGCCGAGGCGAAGCTCGAGCAGGTTGCCGATGCTCGCCGGCACCTGCACCTTCTGCATGAACGACTCCTGGTCGCCGAGCAGCGCGCGCCGGGTCGCGTGCCCGGTGACGCTGGCCGGGCGGGTGTGCGGGACCGCCATCGGGATCGCGTTCAGCCCGATCGTCAGCCGCACCCGGAACCGCTCGGCGAGCTGGATCACGGCGGCGATGAACCGCTCCCACTGCAGATCCGGCTCCGGGCCGGTGAGCAGCAGGAACGGCGCGGAGACCGTGTCGTGCACCAGGTGCAGCGCGAGCTGCGGCGTCTCGTAGCTGACCCAGTGGTCGCGGTCGAAGATCATCGGGGGCCGTCGCGAGCGGTAGTCCATGAGCTGGTCCACGTCGAACGTCGCGAGGACCGTGCTGTCCAGCGTCGTGAGTACGTGGTCCACCGCGAGCTGGGTGGCGCTGCCCGCGTCCACGAAGCCCGTCATCGCGTGCACCAGCACCGGCTCGTCGAGCTCCGCGAGCGTCGGCAGGTCGTCGGTGAGCTGGTAGAGCTCCTCCGGATCGAGCACCGGTCTCTCCCCCTCCTGGAAAGAACAAACCGACTCGGCCAACGTCCCGGTGTCGCGGCACATTCCCGCGTCACCGGGTGTTCCCCGCGAGATTCTCTCAAATTCCCCTCACGGCGCCCACGGCAGGCACCTCATCTCGGCGTCCTCGTCGCCGATCAGACAGGAGCGGAATCGGTACGGCGGGAGAGTCGATGCGACGGTCAACGGCCGGGTTCTACGGCGTCACGGGTGGTGCCGTGTTGACCGCCGCCGTCCTGACCCTGACCGCGCCGCTGGCCGCCGAGCTCCGCACCGTGGTAGTGCCGCAGATCGCGATGCTGGTCGCGGATGTGCTCGCGGTCACGTTCGCGGTCCGCGCCGCGCGCCGCCCCGGGCCGGACGCCGCGACCCGCCGCGCCTGGTGGATTCTGGCCGCGGCGTTCACCGCGCTGTGCGTCGCGTCCGTGCTGTTCGCCGCGTTCCCGGGCGCGCGGTCGTTCCCGGTGCCGGGGCACTGGGCGCGGCTCGGCGTGTTCCTGCCGCTGATGCTGGCCGGCCTGCTCTCCATGCCGCGACGGCCGGCCGGGCAACTGGCGCACTGGAAGACACCGCTGGACGTGGGCGCCGTGGTGATCGGCGGCGCGATGCTGATGTGGTACCTGGTGACCGGGCCCGCGCTGGCGGCCGGGGCGGCGCTGGGACCGCACACGGTCGCGTTCGCCATCGCGTACCCGATCGGCGATCTGGTGCTCCTCTTCGGCGTCACGCTGGTGCTGATCCGCGGCGTGGACGCCTCGGCCCGGCTGCCGATGACGCTGCTCGGCGCCGCGCTGATCTTCGAGATCGTGGGCAACACCTACCTGGGGTTTCTGGCCGTGCACCCGGGCGGCCCGGCCGTGGTGGGCTGGCAGTTCTGGTGCTGGATGGTCGCGCACGCGCTGGTCGCGACCGCCGCGTTCGAGGCGTCCCGGATCGAGGGCGCGTCCCGGGTCCGGGTGCCGGGGTCGCTGTCCGTGAGCCGCCTGCCCTACCTGGGCATCGCGGCCGGGCTGTCGCTGCTGGTCGCGGCCACGCTCCGGGAGGAGCGGATCTATCCGTGGACCGGGCTGGTGCTCGGCGCGCTGCTGCTGGTCGGCATCGTGGTGCTGCGGCAGGTCGCGACGCTGCGGGAGAACCACGAGCTGGCGATCACGGACGGGCTTACCGGGCTGGCCAATCGCGCCCGGCTGCACGACGCGCTCGGCCGCGCGCTGGCCCGGGGCCGGCGCTCCGGGCACTCCACCGCGGTGCTGCTCGCCGACCTCAACGGCTTCAAGCAGGTCAACGACGGGCTCGGGCACGCGGCCGGCGACCGGCTGCTGGTCGAGTTCGCGGGCATGCTGCGCCGCGCCGTGCTCGGTTCCGACGTGGTCGGCCGGCTGGGCGGCGACGAGTTCGCGGTGGTGCTGCACGACATCGGCCCGGCGGAGAACGCGCAGGCGGTGGTGCGGCGGCTGCGCCAGGAGATGGAGATGCCGATCCTGATCGGCGACGTGGTGGTGCAGGTGCGGGCCGCGATCGGCGTAGCGGTGACCGGCCCCGGCGAGCACGACGCGGACGCGCTGCTGCGGATGGCCGACGAGGCGATGTACCGGGCGAAGCGCGCGGAGAAGGACGGCCTGGACCCGCACGCGGAGGAGTTGGCGGCGGAGCTCGGCGACGCGGTCCGCGCCGGGCAGTTGCGCGTGCACTACCAGCCGATCGCGACGCTGCCGGACGGGCGGATCGTGGGCGTGGAGGCGCTGGTCCGCTGGGCGCACCCGGTGCGCGGCGAGGTGCCGCCGCTGTCGTTCATCCCGCTGGCCGAGGAGACCGGCGCGATCCGCGAGATCGGCGCGTGGGTGCTGGAGCAGGCCTGCCGGCAGGTCGCGGCGTGGCACGCGGCCGGGCACTCGCTGCACCTGGCGGTGAACGTGTCGCCGCGACAGCTGGTGCCGGGGCTGGCCGAGCGCGTGTTCGCGGTGCTGGACGACAGCGGGCTGCCGTACCGGGACCTGATCGTCGAGGTGACCGAGAGCGTGCGGGTGGAGGACCCGGTCGCGGTCGAGGAACTGCGGAAGCTGCACAAGCGCGGCATCCGGATCGCGCTGGACGACTTCGGCACCGGCTACTCCACGCTGCGCTACCTGACCGCGCTGCCGGTCGACATCCTGAAGATCGACCGGTCGTTCGTGGCCAAGCTCGACGGTACGCCCGAGGGCGCGGCCGTGGCCGAGACCGTGCTGCGGCTGAGCCAGATGATGCACCTGGAGACGGTCGCGGAGGGCGTCGAGTCACCCGGCCAGGCCGCGGAGCTGGCCGGCCTGGGCTGCGTCAACGCGCAGGGCTACCACTTCGCGCGCCCGATGGCCGCGGACGAGGTCTCCGACCTGCTCACCGAACAGAACCCGGCCAGCGTCTGATTCCCCGCTTAAAGAGGAAATTTCCGTCATATCGTGTGGGAATGACGATGCGGGTGGGCGCGAGCATCCCGGTCGGTGACCTGCTGGTCGAGGCCGGCCTGCTGACCCGGCAGCAGATGTCGGACGCGGTACGGACCCGCGTGCGCACCGGCGCCCGCCTGGAGACCATCCTGATCAACTCCGGCGTCGTGCGGCGGCTGGACGTCTACCGCGTGCTGGCCCGGGGCTGGGACATCCCGTACCTGGAGGACCTGGACCAGCACCCGGTCGACGAGACGCTGCTGGCCGGCCTGGAACCCACCGAACTGGTCGCCGGCGCCTGGTTCCCGGTCCGGCGGCGCGAGGACGGCACGGTCCTGGTCGCCACGGCGGAGGCGCCCACCGAGCGCCGCCGCACCGAGGTGGGCCGGCGGCTCGGCGGCGCGGAGGTCGAGTTCGTCGCGGTCACCGGTCTCGACATCGACGTGGCCGTGATGCGCGGCTTCCGCGGCCTGGTGCTGGACGAGGCCAGTCTGGGCCTGTGGCGGCGCGACGAGAACCGCTCCGCGCGCACCGTGCTCAGCCGCGGCCAGCGCTGGGTGTTCGGCATCGCACTGGTCGTGCTGGTGATCCTGTCGATCCTGTTCCCGCGCGCGGTGCTGGTCGCGCTCTCCGCCGCCGTCGGCGCCGCGTTCCTGATCAGCGTGGGGTTCAAGTTCGCCATCTGCATGTCCGGCGCGCGGTTCGAGTACTACGAGACGGTGAGCGCGGCGGACGTGGCCGCGCTGCGCGACGTGGACCTGCCGGTCTACACCGTGCTGGTGCCGGTCTACCGCGAGGCGAACGTGGTCGGCGACCTGGTGGCGAACCTCGGTGCGCTCGACTACCCACCGGCCAAGCTGCAGATCCTGCTGCTGCTGGAGGAGGAGGACGACGAGACACGGGAGGCGGCCAAGGCGGCCCGGCCACCGCAGACGATCACGTTCGTCACCATCCCGGCCGGGCAGCCGCAGACCAAGCCGAAGGCGTGCAACGTCGGGCTGTTCCTGGCCAAGGGCGAGTTCCTGGTCATCTACGACGCGGAGGACAAGCCCGACCCGGACCAGCTCAAGAAGGCCGTGGTCGCGTTCAGCCGCGGCGGGCGCAGCCTGGCCTGCGTGCAGGCGGCGCTGAACTACTGGAACGCGGAGGAGAACGCGCTCACCCGCATGTTCACGCTCGAGTACTCGTTCTGGTTCGACTACATGCTGCCCGGGCTGGACGCCAGCCGGATGCCGATCCCGCTCGGCGGCACCTCCAACCACTTCCGCACGGACGCGCTGCGCCGGCTGGGCGGGTGGGACCCGTTCAACGTCACCGAGGACGCGGACATCGGCATCCGGGCCGCCGCGCTCGGGCGCACGGTCAGCGTGATCAACTCGACCACGTTCGAGGAGGCGAACCGCGCGTACGGCAACTTCATCCGGCAGCGCTCGCGGTGGATCAAGGGGTACCTGCAGACCACGCTGGTGCACCTGCGGCAGCCGGTCACGCTGCTCCGGATGATCGGCCCGCGGCCCGCCTTCGGGTTCGCGCTGCTGGTCGGCGGCACGCCGCTGACGTTCCTGTGCGTACCGCCGCTCTACCTGCTGTTCGCGGTGTCGCTACTGCTGCCGCCGGACGCGCTCTCGCCGTACTTCCCGGGCTGGGTGCTGTGGAGCGGCCTGGTGAACCTGCTGGTCGGGAACGCGATGATGATCTACGTGTCCATGATGGGCGCGTTCAAGCGGCGGCGGTACCGGCTCGTCGCGTGGGGCCTGCTGAACCCCGCCTACTGGCTCATGCACTCGATCTCCGCCTACAAGGCGCTCTGGCAGTTGATCACCCGACCGCACTACTGGGAGAAGACCACCCATGGCCTCAGTACCGTCGCGGGGCACACGCACGGCGACGGCGCCGTTCACGCCTGAGTGGCCGCCGCGGGCCACCACCACGGTCACCCGCCGGCCGCAGCGGGCCAGGACCCCACGGACCGAGCGCCGCGCCGGTACGGTGCGCCGCTGGGCGTTCCGGCTGCTGCTGGCCGCGCCGTTCGTGGCGCTGGCGGTGGCCTGGACCGGCGACGTCACCGCGAACGCGGCCATCGAGCGGGACGGCATGATCATCAGGTGGGGCGCCGACGACCTCGGCTTCGTGAGCGCGCTGTTCCCGCCGCTGCCCGCGGCCGTGGCCGGGCTGGCGCCGTTCGGCACCAGGGGCCTCGGCGTGGCCGGCGCGCTGCTGGCCGGCGTCGTGCTCGGCGTGCTCTGGGACCGGCTCCGGCGCTACGGGCTGCCGCGCCGGCTGGCCGCGGTGCTGCTGGCCGGGCTGGGCGCGATGCCCGCGTTCGGCGCGCTGGCGGTCAGCGACTTCCACCGGTTCGCCACCGTGGCGCTGTTCTCGGTGGCGCTGGCCGGGATGGTCCGGTTCGCGGTCGACGGCGATACCGGCGGCGGCTTCACCTGCGGGCTGGCCATGGGCGCGGCCGTGCTGTGCGACCTCTACGCCGTGCTGTTCACCGTGATGCTGGCCGTGACCTGCGCCGTGATCATCCGCTGGCGCGGGTTCGGCGGCACGGCCCCCGGGCCGGGGATGCTGCGCGCGACCGCGCTGGTGATCACGTTCCCCGCCGCGGCGGCGGTGTGCGGCTGGGCGTTCCTGGAGTGGCGCTTCGCCGGCACGTTCTTCCAGGGGGTACGGGACAGCGGGTGGGGGCCGAGCGTCCTCACCGGCGGGTGGGCGGCGCTCGCCGAGCAGCCGTGGCGGGAACTGGGGGAGGCGGTGCTGCGTACCCCCGTGCTGCTGGCCGCGCTGCTGCTGGCGCTGGTCAACGGCCGATGGTTGCTCTCGCTGCTGCTGCCGGTGCCGCCGCTGCTGATCGCGCTGGCCGTCGCGCTCGGCGTGCCGCTCACGCCGGGGGAGGCGCTGCTGGTGCTCGGCGCCGCCGCGCTGGTCGTGCCGGTGCCGTCCGGACGGGTCGCGGTCGCCGTGCTGACGGTGGCCGCTTCGTGCCAGGTCGGTCTCGGGTGGTTCTGGTGACCTGGCGCGTGGGTAGCACCATGGAAAGAGTCACGAGGAGGCAGTCATGGCACGCATCGTCGACCGGATCCAGACGTTCCTGCGCTCGCCCGCGGGCCGCAAGGCCGTGGAGCGCGCCCAGCGGGAGCTGGCCAAGCCGCAGACGCAGCAGAAGTTGCGCGGTCTGCTGACCCGGTTGTCCGGCCGCCGCCGCTGACCGGCATCCTCGAATCCTCACCACCCGCACATCACCCGGAGCGCACACGTGACCGTACCCCCGGATGGATTCTCCAGTTCCGCCGCCGATGACGACCCGGTCGCCGAGGACGAGACGATCGCGGCGCCGCCCGGCAACCTGTGGGACCGGATGAAGAGCGACCCGCAGTACGCGCCGGAGCATCTGGCGCTGGAGGCGGTGCGCCGGCTCGGGCCGCAGGCGCGCGACTGGGCCGAGCGGTCCCGCGCGATGCAGCCAGACGTCCCGGCCGACGTGCTCGCCCAGCGCGCCGTCAAGCGCTTCCGCAACCACGCGCGGCTCTCCGGCGCGGTCTCCGGCGCGGCCGGCCTGCCCGGCGCCGTGGTCGACGTCGGCGTGCTCGCCTGGACCCAGGCGCGCATGGTGCTGCACATCGCGGCCGCGTACGGCATCGACCCCACCCATCCGGACCGCGCCACCGACCTGCTGGTCCTGCAGAAGGTGCACAAGGCCGCGGAGGCCGCCCGGATCGCGCTCGGCGTGGCGGCCGGGCGGGAGCGGGCCAGCGCGCTGTTCGCCCGCTCGGGCGGCACGCCGCTGACCGGCGTGATGCTGCGGCTCGGCATCCGGCTGGCGCAGATGGCCGGCGTGCGCGCGGCCAAGCGGATGGTGGCCAAGGTGGTGCCCGGCGCGTCAATCGCGCTCGGCACCTGGGCCAACTCCAGCGCCACGACCGCGCTGGCCAAGCGCGCCGTGGAGATCTTCCGCGACACGCCGCGCTCGTTGCCGTCGGCGACCTGACCGGCGTTCTTCCGGCGACCACCGCGGAACCGGCAGGGAGGCCGCCCGCGGCCGACCGGTGCCCGCGGGAGCATGCGGCCGGCACCACGCCGGAAGCGGGAAAAGGCTAGAAGGGGTAGGTCTTCTCCGCGATGGCGGCCTGGCCGGCGACGTTCGGGTGGAAGAAGTCGAGGTGGTTGACGAGGTCGAGCGTGAACCGGACCCGGTGCACGGCGCCCTCGTCATCCCGGCAGCGCTCGCCGAACTCTCGGCATGCCCGGCGCAGCTCGCGGTTGTAGTCCTCGATGCGGTGGTCCACCTCGCGGCGGCGGTCCTGGTCCGCGTCGGCCAGCGACTCCGGGTTGCCGAGCATGGACGGGCAGATGCCGCGGTTCCAGGCCGCGACCGCCCGATCGTCCGTGTGCCCGAGTTCCCACAGCCGGTAGACGTCCGGGATGCTGGCGACCAGCACCTCCGCCTCCGGCAGGCCCTCGCCGATCGTGGCCAGCGCCGCGTCCACCTGGGCGCGGAAGTCCTCCACCGGCGTCATCGCGGCGGTGGTGGCGCGGCAGGCGTCGTTCGCGCCGATCATGACGGTCACGTACGACGCGCCCGACCGCACCGCCGCCTCGGCCTGGCCCGGCAGGTCGGCCGCGCGGGCGCCCGCCTTCGCGAAGTTGTGCGCGTTGTCGGTGATGTCCGGGTTACCGGCGCGAATGCGCAGGTAGTGGCTGTCCACGTCGGCGTCGAACCCGGTCGACCAGGAGTTGCGCACGCAGACGACCAGCGTCACGCACGTGCCGTAGCCGGCGGTGATCGAGTCGCCGAGCGCGGCCATGGAGGCCGGGAGTTGGCCGGAGTCCGGCGGCGGGTCCGCCCCGGGGGTGCCGCCCGCCTCCCCCTCGCAGGCGAGCGCGAGCACGCTGAGCGCGGCCAGGACCGCGACCTGCCAGCGTCGTAACACCATCAACATCCTCCGATGCTGCGGACGGCGATGACCATGTGACTCTACGTTGTTGAGGTGGCGAGACGCATGCCAAGTTCTCGTCCGGGTGACACCTGAAAACCGAGCGGTCGGCTGTTATTTTGAGGGGCCCTCACCCGCCGGATCGGAGGGCCGTTCATGATTGACCGCGGGCGTCTGGCCACCCTGCTGGCACGCGAGCGCGTCACGTACGCCGACCGCAACCCACGCTCCGCCGCCGCGTACGCGCACGCCGAGCACCTCTTCGGCCGGACGCCGATGACCTGGATGAACAAGACCGCGGCCGGGTTCCCGCTCTACCTCGGCACGGCCCGCGGCGCGCACGTCACCGACCTGGACGGGCACGACTACGCGGACTTCTCGCTCGGCGACACCGCCGCGATGGCCGGCCACAGCCCGATCCCGGTGGTCGAGGCCGTGCACCGCCGGCTGGCGGCGCTCGGCGGCGCCACCGCGATGCTGCCCACCGAGGACGCCGAGGTGGTCGGCGCCGACCTGGCCCGCCGCTTCGGGCTGCCGCTGTGGAGCTTCGCGCTGACCGCCACCGACGCGAACCGGTGGGCCGTCCGCCTGCTGCGCGCGGTCACCGGCCGCCCGCGCATCCTGGTCAACAGCTACTGCTACCACGGCTCCGTCGACGAGACGCTGATCGTCGTGGGCCCGGACGGCCGCCCGCGCGCCCGCGCCGGAAACGTGGGCGCGCCGGTCGACGTCCTCGCCACCAGCCGCGTCGCCGAGTTCAACGACGTCGACGGCCTGGCCCGCGAACTGGCCCACGGCGACGTCGCGGCGGTGCTGATGGAGCCCGCGCTGACCAACGTCGGCATCGTCACGCCGGAGATCGGCTATCTCGCCAAGGTGCGGGAGCTGACCCAGCGGTACGGCACCTACCTGATCAACGACGAGACGCACACGTTCTCCGAGGGGCCGGGCGGGGCCACGCGTGCGTGGGAGCTGCAACCCGACGTGGTCACCATCGGCAAGGCGATCGGGGGAGGCCTGCCGTCGGCGGCGTACGGCATGACGAGCGAGCTCGCCGACGCGCTGGCCACCCGTTCGGACCTGGACCTGGTGGACGCCGGTGGGGTGGGCGGCACCCTGGCGGGGAACGCGCTCTCGATGGCCGCCACCCGCGCGACGCTCACCTCGGTGCTGACGGACGCGGCGTTCGAGCACATGATCTCCATGGCGCGGGCGTTCGCGGCCGGGGTCCGGCTGGTGCTGGACCGGCACGGGCTGTCCTGGTCGGTGTGCCAGCTGGGCGCGCGAGTGGAGTACCGCTTCGTCTCCCCCGCGCCCCGGAACGGAACCCAGTCGGCGGCGGCGGCGGACCCGGAACTGGAGGACTACCTGCACGTGTACATGGCGAACCGGGGGGTGCTGCTGACCCCGTTCCACAACATGGCCCTGATGTGCCCGGAAACCACCCTGGACGACGTGTCCCGCCACCAGGAGTCCTTCGACGCGGCCATCAAGGAACTGGTGGGTTAGGGCGGTTCTCCCGGTTCCGCTGGTGGCAGCGGGCCTCCATCGGCCACGCGGCCGGCGCCCGGCCGCGGGACCGGTGCCCGCTCCGCGTATGCGGGCCGCGACCCGCCGGACGCGGGAAGATGAGATTCCCCTACGACCAGGACTGCTTCGGCAGCACCACGATCTGGCCGAAGAATTCGTCGATGTTGCGGACGACGTGCTCGAACTCGTCGAGGTCGATCGGCTTGGTCACGTACGCATTGGCCTGGAGCGTGTAGCTGGACAGGATGTCGGTGTCCGCCTTGGAGGTGGTCAGGACCACGATCGGGATGAGGCGGAGCCGCTCGTCCGCCTTGACCTCGGCGAGGACCTGGCGGCCGTCGACGCGGGGCATGTTGAGGTCGAGCAGGATGAGGTCGGGGCGCGAGGCGTCGGCGTGCTTGCCCTCGCGGCGGAGGAACTGGAGCGCCTCCTGGCCGTCGCCGACCACGTCGACGTGCTTGGGGCTGCCGGAGGCCTCCAGGGCCTCCTCGATCATGAGCACGTCGCCCGGGTCGTCGTCCACCACGAGGATGCGGACCGGCTGCGTGGAGGTGGACATCATCACCGGGGGTTCCTCGTTTCGGTTCGCGTGCGGGAGAGCAGTCTAAGGCACGCGAGGGGGTATGGCGGGCGCGACGAAGGCGCGCCGGCCAGGCACGGGGGAACCTGGCCGGCGCGCGGTCTCGTGGGGGTCCGGACGACTCAGCAGTCGTCGGGGCCGAAGTGGCCGCGGAGCTTGGTGAGCGCGCGGGCCAGCAGGCGGGACACGTGCATCTGGGAGACGCCGATCTGGTCGGCGATCTGCGACTGGGTGAGGTTGCCGTAGAAGCGGAGCGTCAGGATCTTCTGCTCGCGCTCGTCCAGCGTGGCCAGCGCCGGGCCCAGCGCCACGCGCAGCTCGGCCAGCTCGTACTCGCGGTCGACGCCGCCGAGCGTGTCGCCGAGCTCGGTCGAGCCGTCCGCGGTGGCGGGCGTGGAGAGCGAGGTGGCCGTGTACGCACGGGCGCCCTCGAGGCCCTCCAGGACCTCCTCCTCGGTGACCTTCAGGTGCGCGGCGATGTCCGCGACCGTCGGCGAGCGGCCCAGCGACTGCAGCAGCGTGCTGTTCGCCTCGGAGATGGCCAGGCGCAGCTCCTGGAGCCGGCGCGGGACCCGCACGTCCCAGGTCCGGTCGCGGAAGTAGCGCTTGATCTCACCGATGATGGTGGGGATCGCGTAGCCCGCGAAGTCGACGCCACGCTCGGGGTCGAACTTGTCGATCGCCTTGATCAGGCCGATCGTGGCGGTCTGCTCGAGGTCGTCCATCGGCTCGCCGCGCCCGGAGAAGCGCAGCGCGAGGTGACGGGCCAGCGGGAGCCATGCCTCGATCGCCCGGTCGCGGAGTGCCTCGCGGGACGGGTGCCCGGCGGGCATCGCGCACAGCGTCTGAAGAAGTTCGGTTGCCTTGTCTGCCTGCGTGGCGCGGCTGCTCAGCGGCTCGGTCTTCGTATCGGCCGCCGCCGCGGCCGGCGTCGTCGTTGCGGTCATGGTGGTCCTCCCGGCACCTCGATGTCCTCCGAACCTCGGGGGCGCGAGTCGATGGTTGGTGCACGACATCGACCGGAGGCTCGGCGACGTCTTGATAGCCGCTGGCCTCCCGGCTCAAACCACTTTTCTTCAAGAATATTTGCCGTCAGCCAATCGAGTTCGGTTACCATGCGCAGCGTAGTGAATCAACTACCAGATGTGACGGACTTCCGACTCTCCTATCAAACGATGAGTGTCTATGATGTCGCCGTGGCACGGATACTTCTCGTACCCGGGCGCAGCGCCGCCTCACCTGACCACTGGCAGTCCCGTTGGGCCGCCGCGAATCCGGAGTACCAGTGGGTGCCCCGCCCGAGCGGCCCGCTGTTCGACCTCGACCTGCGCGTCGCCGCGCTGCACCGGGCGATCACCGCGTCCCGCGAGCCCGCCGTCCTGGTCGCGCACAGCGCCGGCTGCGTCACCACCGTGGTGTGGGCGGTCCGGCACGCCGGGCCGGTGCGCGGCGCGCTGCTGGTCGCGCCGCCCTACATCGATCCGGAGTGGACGCCCGGGCCGGACGACCCGGACGAGCCGGCCATCGACGTGCCGCGCACCGCGCTGCCGTTCCCGGCGATCCTGGTGGCCAGCCGCACCGATCCGTACGCGGAGTTCGAGGAGTCCAGGGAGTACGCGGAGGACTGGGGCGCGCAGCTGATCGACGCCGGCGACGCCGGGCACGTGAACAGCTCATCCGGCTACGGCCCCTGGCCGGCCGGCGAGCAACTGCTGAAGAACCTGCTATAAGCGGTCTTCCCGCTTCCGGCGTGTTGCGATCCGCATGCCCGGAGCGGGCACCGGCCGGCCGTGGCCGGCCTCCCCGCGCGTTCGGAGTCTGGTCACGAAAGGGCCCGTGCGGCGTGGACGGTGCGGGCGGTGAGCATGAAGACGTCGGGGCGCAGCGGCACGCCGTCCGGGGCGTGCGCGTCGATCAGGCGGTCCAGCGTGGCGACGTCCTCGCCGGACAGGTGCTCCGCGAGCGTCTCCCGGCGGCGGGTCAGATCGCCGAGCACGTGCTCGCGCGCGTGGTCCGGCAGCGGCGCGGGCAGGTCGGTCAGGAACGAGCGCGTCCCGGCCGGCTCCAGCCCGGCCGCGGCCATCATCGCCGGCCAGTGTTCGTGCGCGCGCGTGTGGCCGGGCAGCGACGCGCGCATCGCGGCGAACCACTCCTCCTGCGCCGCGTCCAGCCGCTCCTGCAGGCCGGGCCGGCCGAGCCCGAAGTCGCGCGGCAGGTAGCGCGGCGCCAGCCCGCCCTCCTGGAGCGCCAACAGACCGCCCGGGCGCAGCAGCCGCGCGATCCGGCGCAGCGCGTCCTGCTGGTCGCCGAGGTGGTGCAGCGCGCCGCTCACCCACACCAGCCCCGCCTCGCCGGCCGGCAGCGTGTCCAGGCCGTCCGGCAGGTCCGCGTGCCGGGTCGTGATCCGCAGGCCGTCCCGTTCCGCGCGGGCCCGGGCGCGGTCCAGCAGCGGCGCGCTGCCGTCGACCGCCACCACCTCCGCCTCCGGGAACGCCACGGCCAGCAGCGCGGAGATCGCACCGGGGCCGGCGCCCAGGTCCAGCACGTCGGCGACCGGACCGGTCAGGCCGCGCAGCCAGGCGAACGCCTCGCGCAGGGCGGGCGCGTACAGCCCGGCGCCCCGCTCCAACTGATCGCCCATGCGCGCCCAGTCGATGTCGGTGTGCCCGTGACCGTGTCCGTGTCCGTGTCCGCTCATGGTGGTGACTCTGCCACCCACGTCGTACCCCCGTCGGAAAACGTTTGGTCGACGGTGACGTCGGTTGGCTAGGGTCGAGTGATGATCACGGTACGGCGGGCGGACCCATCGGACGCGGCGGAGCTGGTACGGCTTCGCGCCGTGATGATCCGGGACGCGTTCGGCGAGCCCGAGCCGCGACCCGGTGAGTGGAGTGAGATCGCGCAGCGCCAGTTCCGGGCGCGGCTCGCGGACTCGGCCGGGCTGCTCGCCGCGTTCGTGGTCGACCGGCCGGACGAGCCGGAGCGGCTGGCCTCCTGCGCGGTCGGCAGCGTGGACACCCGGATCGCCAGCCCGAACTCGCTGACCGGCGAGAGCGGCTACATATTCAACGTCGTCACCGACCCGGAGTACCGCGGCCGGGGCTTCTCGCGCGCGTGCATGGAGGAGCTCATCGAGTGGTTCGCCAAACGCGGCGTGGCGCGGGTGTCGCTGCACGCGTCGCCGAGCGGCGAGCCCGGCTACCGCGCGCTGGGCTTCGCGCCGCCCCGGCACACCGCGCTCCAGCTCGACCTCTGGAACCGTTCGGCTCAGGACGGCTGAGGCCCGGCCGATGGTGCGTCACGACCGCCACGGACGGCGGTCGCGCACACCACGGAAGGGCGACCATGAACCGCACCCCACGGGCCACCGGCCTCGGCATCGCCGGGGTCGCGATGCTGCTCGCGCTCTCCGGTTGCAGCCTGCTCGGGCTGACCACGGAGAGCACGACCGGGTCCGGTGCGGCCGAGGCCGGTACCGCCGACTGGTCCACGCGCGTGCTCGCCGGCACCCCCGCCGCCAGTCCCACGCCCGGCGCGCCGCTCAGCCCCACGCCCACCAGCGTGCTCACGCTCGAGCCGGACCCGCCGGTGTCGGTCAGCCCGGTCCCGTCCGAGTGCGTCGGCAACCTGCGGCCGAACGTGCTGAACGGGCTCACCGTCACCCCCGGCGCCGGGCAGGCCACCGTGAGCTGGGTCAACGTCGGTGACCCGGCGGTCGCGTCGTACCGGCTGGCCGCGATCCCGCAGACCATCTACCACGGCGAGCAGCCGCCCGCGGACTGGCAGGACGTGCCGGCCGGCGAGGGCTGCACCACCATCACGCAGACCGTGACCGGGCTGAAGAAGGGCGAGGCGTACATCTTCTGGCTGGACGCGATCGTCAACTCGTACGAGTACGGCGTAGGCCGCGACATCCAGATCGCCCGCTCGACGCCGGTCATCGTCCGGTGACGGGCGCGGTCACCGTCGCCGTGCGGGTCCGCGGCACGCGCTGACCGGCGCTGAGCACCAGCAGCGCCGCGTTCTCCGCCGCGTGCGCCAGCGCCACCTCGGGCTCGCCCAGCATCAGCTCGCGCACCACCGGCGGGCGCGCGGGCAGGCCGCGTACCGCGTCGTCGATCGCCTCCGCCTGCGCGCGCTGCAGCCGCCGCCGCTCGTCCGGCAGCGTCCCGGCCGCGCGCGCCACGTCCCGGTCCCGGGCCGGCCAGGCGGTCACCACCCGGAGCGAACCCTGCCGCCGGGCCGCCGTTCGCGCCGCCCACCGCAGCGCCGCCGCCGACTCGGGTGTGCCGTCGTAACCGATCGCGATCCGCTCCATGACAGCCTCCTCGGGCTCCCTTCGAGTCTTGCGATCCGGCGCGGTTGGGTAACAGGGCCGTTGGTCCCGCCCGTGGGCCTGGACCCGCGGCCGGGGGTGCTGGCAAGGTGGACCCACCAGGGGAGGAGCGGCGGATGGCGGACGACGACTTCGGCGCGCTGTTGCGGGCGACCGCCCCCGATCGCCTGGTCGAGGCCGCCGACGAGCACCTCCGTGAGTGGTACGGCGTGGCCCGCGTGGACGTGCTGATGGCCGACTACCGCATCTCCGGGCTCTGGCCGGTGCTGGACGGCCACGAGGACCCGGTCGGCGGCGTGCTGCGCGACCGCGGCGCGTCCGCCCGCTGCTTCGCCGGCCAGCAGCCGGTGTTCGAGGACGGCCGGGTGTTCCTGCCGCTCACCGTCTGGGGCGAGCGCGTCGGCGTGCTGGTCCTGGACGGCGACGACCTCGACGTGGACCGGCTCGCCGAGGCCGCGGACGAGCTGGCGATCGCGCTGCGCGCCGCGGACCGGGACACCGACCGTTACCGCCGCGCCCGCCGCCGCGAGCGACTGACCATGGCCGCGGAGATGCAGTGGGACCTGCTGCCCGGCCGCAGCCTCAGCCACCCGCGCTTCGAGCTGGCCGGTCAGCTGGAGCCGGCGTACACGGTGGCCGGTGACCACTTCGACTGGGCCGTCACCGACGAGCGCCTGACCATAACGGTGCTGAACGGGGACGGCACCGGGCTGGCCGCGTCCGCGCTGGCCGGGCTCGCGGTCAACGCCATGCGCAACGCGCGCCGGTCGCACGGCGACATCGTGGAGCAGGCCGAGCTGGCCTCCGACACCATCTTCGCGTACCACGGTGGCGAGCGGCACGTGGCCACGCTCCTGCTGGAGGCGGACCTGGCCAGCGGCCGGGTGCTCGCGGTCGACGCGGGGTCGCCGCGCGCGTTCCGGGTCCGCGGGTCCCAGCTGTCCCCGGTCCTGCTCGACCAGCAGCTGCCGCTCGGCATGTTCGGCGAGGCGCGATACTCCACTCAGGCCTTCATGCTGGAGCCCGGCGACCGGCTCTTCATCGTCAGCGACGGCGTGCACGCGGCCGCACCGGGCGAGCGCGAGTCGTTCGGCGAGGCGGCGCTGCACGCCGCGATCCGCGCGACCCGGCTGCAGCCGCCGGCCGAGGCGGTCGGGTCGGTGATGCGCGGGCTGCAGGACTATCACGACGACGCGGACCCGGAGGACGACGCGGTCATCGTCTGCCTTGATTGGCACGGTACGGACTGATCCGCTTCCACCGGGTTGAATTCGCCGGACGTGGGTATGCGCTCCGGTTATGAAGAGCGTGGCTGATCTGGCCGTCGCCGTGGAGGCGGCCGTCGGGCCGCTGCTCGACGTGCTCGACTCCGCCCGTAACGACCCCCGCCTCCCGGTGTCGGCCACCCAGTTCCGGGTGCTGACCATTCTCGCCCGCCGGCCCGGCCTCAACCTCGGCGGACTCGCCGAGGCGCTGGACGTGGTGCCGTCCTCGGCCAGCCGGCTGTGCGACCGGCTCGCCGCGACCGGGCTGATAACCCGGGCGCCCGACCCGCGCGACCGGCGTGAGGTGCACCTGACGCTGACCTCCACCGCCACGGAGCTGCTCGAGGACCTGCGGCAGCGGCGGTGCGACGCGATAGAGGGGGTGCTGACCAGGATGCCGGCCGGGTCGCGCCGCGCGCTGCTGCGGTCGCTGACCGCGTTCGCGATGGCGTCCGAGGCGGTGGCGATCGAGGCCGCCAAGGCGATCGAGGCGATCCCGCCGGACCCCGGCCCGTCAGCCGACGGGCTCGGCGCCGCGTAGGAAGTCGCCCAGGTCGCGCGCCGGCTCCCAGCCCTGCGCGCGGGCCCTGCCGATGTCGAGCACCAGCCCGTACGCGAGCTGCTCCACCGCGTACCGGGTGACCCCGGGCGCGCGCAGCGCCGCCGCGGCCAGCGCGACCGCGACCGGGATCTCCCGCACCCGCACGCCCGGCAGCACCCGGGCGATCGTCTCGTTCCGCGGGTACGGCCGGGCGTCCGCGATGTTGTACGGCCCCGCCGGCCACGCGCACGCCCGCAGGCAGGCGTCCGCCAGGTTCTCCACCGCGGTCAGGCTCAGCCGCGTGTCCGCGCCGGGCAGCCGGATCACGCCGCGCCGCACCGCCCGCCGCAACCGGGGCAGCAGGTGCGGATCCCCCCGCCCGTACACCGCCCGAGGCCGCAGCACCACCGCGCCCGCCTCGATCGCCAGCCGCTCCCCGGCCGCCTTGGTCCGCCCGTAGACGCTCCGCTGCCCGTCCACCGGATGGTCCTCGGTCACCGTGCCGTCATGCGGCCGGTAGACGCTGCCGCTGCTCACCCACACCACCGGCCGCCCATCCGCCGCGTCCAGCAGCCGCCGCGCCCCGTCCACGTTGACCGCCCGCGACGCCCGCTCCGGCGCCGGATCACCCACAGCCGCCGCGAGGTGCAGGATCAGGTCCGCGCCCCGAAGATCGGGCGGCCCGCCGGCGGCATCCCACGGCAGGTGGCGGGTTCCGTCCGGCCCCGGACGCCGCCCGAGACAGACCACGTCGGCCCCACGGGCCACGGCCGCCCGTGCCACGTACCCACCGCAGAACCCGCTGCCCCCGGTCACCGCGACCCGCACCCCCGGCCCGATCACGCGACCCTCCCGGGCCTGGTCACGCGTTCATTCGACTGGACCATGCGCCCGTCCCGGCCCGGTCAGGCGTTCGTCCGGCTCGATCGGGAGCCCATCCCCGGTTGAGCGCGTCGCCGTGATTCGCAGCGTGCGCCAGCCGGGGAGCGCGGCGGCGCGGTCGGGCCGCGCGGCGACGACCGCGGGACGCAGCGGCGCCAGCGCCTCGAGCACGTCCCGCAGTTGTGCCCGGGCCAGGGCCGCGCCGGGACAGGCGTGCGGCCCGGTGCCGAAGACCAGCTGCGCCACGTGCGGCGGCGCCGGATCCAGCGGGTCCGGATCGCGGTGGTGCGCCCCGGCGGCGTGCCGGGTCACCAGGACCAGCCGGTCGCCGCGCGACACCGGGCAGCCGCCGATCGTCGCGTCCCCACCGGCCGCCCGGGGCAGCAGCGGCGTCGGCACGATCACCCGCAACAGCTCCGCGACCAGCGCGTCCACCCGCTCGCCACCCGCCGCATGCTCCCAGAGCCCGTCATCGGCACACCACGCCACGGCCCGCGGAATCCCCGCCACCGTCGTGTTGATGGCCGCGACCGCCACCATCGCCGCCAGCCCCGCGCCCATCTCCGGCCCCAGTCCCTCCGGTGAGGAGCTGGTGCCGCAGATGCGAGGGGAGGTGGCGAGCAGCGTGGTGAGCCGCGCCGCCGTGGTCGCCGGATCGTGGCCACGCCGGGGTGGCAGGTGCGGTCCCGGCAGGTGGGCGCGGGCCGCCGCCGCGGCCGCGCCGCGGGCGGCCGTGGCCAGCGCGCGCGGGTCGGCGTCGATGGCGAGCAGCGCCGCCGCCGTGCGACCCGCCAGCTCCGCCGCGAGATCGACCACGTCGAGCCGGCCGCCGTCGCGCAGCTCGCCCAGCCGGTGATCGAGTACGGCGCGCCACACCGGCCGCAGCCGCTCCACGCCCGCGCTGCTCAGCCGCGTGGCGAGCGCGCGCCGCGCGTCCCGGTGCGCCGCACCCTCCTGATCGAAGAGCAGATCCGCGTCGGCCAGGTCCCGCGCGATCGCGCCGGTGGTCCCCGCCGCCCGCCGATCCAACGGCACCCGCGTCATCGCCTCGATGAACTCCTCGGTCCCGTTGACCAGCAGCGTCCCGCCCACCCGCGCGACCGGCCGCCGCCGCACGGCCGCCAGCAGCCCGAACAGGAACGGATGCGCACCCAGATAGACCCGCCGATCCCGCTTGCGCCCGCTCATCGCACACTCCCGGCCCGCCGGCGCCCCGACTCGACCACGGCCCGGCTTCCCACCGCCGCCCAGCCGTTTCCGGCGGCTTTGCTCTGCTTACCTGGGCGCGCCGTCGCCACATCGACCGCTGCCCGCACGTTTCCGGCGGCTTTGCTCTGCTTACCGGCGCGCGACGGTGCCGCATCGAGCGCTATCCGGACATTTCCGGCCGGTTTGTACTGCTTACCGGTGTGCGACCGCGCCGCCTGCCGCCGCCCCGGACCGGCCGCCGCCGGTTGGTAAGCAGAGCAAAGGCGGGCGGCCACCGGCGCACTCACCGGGCGCGCCCGGTGGCGACCATCCGGGCGGCCACGTCGGAGGCGGCCGCCCGGTCCGGCTTGCGGGAGCGGCCGGACACCGGGACCGCGGCGAAGATCAGGTGGTCCGGGCGCGCCTCGCCCATCCGGGACAGCGGTCCCCGCAGGGCCGCGCGCACCGCCGCCTCCGACGCCCCGGGTTCCAGCTCGATCAGCGCCGCCACCGTCTCGTCCTGGTCCGGTGCGGGTACGCCGACGATCAGCGCGAGCGCCACGCCCGGTACGTGCAGCGACGGCTCGTACAGCCCGGGATAGATGTTCTCCGCCGCGCGCAGGATCATGTCCTTCGCCCGCCCGGACAGCACCACCCGCCCCGCGTCCAGCGTGGCGACGTCGCCGGTGGAGACCCAGTCGTGCGGCGCCAGGCCGAGGTAGCGGTGGCACATCTGGGGTGCCCGCAGCTCCAGCACGCCGTCGGCGGCGCGCCGGGCGCAGACGCCGGGCAGCGGCGCGCCGAGCAGGTCGCCGTCGCCGGTGAAGCCGAGCTTCTCGCGTGACTCGACGGCGGCGGCCGGGAAGACCTCGGTCAGCGCGTACACGCCCCACGCCTCGGTGGCGCCCGCCCGCCGTACCCGGGAGAGCAGCGTGGCGGACACCGGCGCGGAACCGCTGTAGACGCGGCCGGTGAAGCGCGCGCCCGCGTCCAGCGCTGCCCGCAGCTCCGGCGGCGTGAGGTAGGTGGCCTGTGGGTGCAGCCGGGCGAGCTGCCGCGCCAGCGTGCGTGGCCGGCCGGCCGGCATCGCCACCGGTGCGCCGGCGGCCAGCGCGGGCGCGAGCACGAAGAACGTGCCGCCGGCGACCGGCGCGTCCGCGTCCGGCCGGACCAGCTCGGTGACCGCGCGCATGCCGGCGTCCAAGCCGGCCCGGCTGTGCACGACCGCGCGCGGGCTGCTGGTGGTGCCGGACGTGAACACGACGACCGCGTCGCCGTCCCCGTCGTAGACCGGCGGTGGCGTACCGCCGGAGGGGATCTCCAGCGCGGGTGCGGAGCCGGGCCAGCGGCGGCCGAGCGTGGCCACCGGCGCCAGGTCGCCGAGCGGTGGCAGCGCCAGCTGGGCACGCCGGGCCAGCGGTGCGGCCCAGGACGCGAGCGCCTGGGCCGCGCCGTCCGCCACGATCAGCGCCGGCGACGCGAGCCGCAGGCGGGCCAGCAGCACGTCCGGGCCGGCGGACGGGTCGAGGATGGCGGTGCGCAGGCCGAGCCGGTGCGCGGCGAGCATCAGCGCGAGCGCGGCCGGGCCGGGGATGACCGCGACGCCGAGCGTGTCGCCGGCGCGCAGGCCGCGGTGGTGCAGTGCGCGGGCGTACCCCTCGGTGAGGTCGTGCAGGTGGCCGCGGGTGGCGCGGACGACCGGGCGGCCGGTGCGGGTGGTGCCGAGGACGGCGGGACGGTCGGTGTCGCGGCCGAGCGCCGCGCGGAGCGGGCCGAGCATCAGGCCTTCTCCCACACCATGGTCATCATGCTGACGCCGCCGCCCAGCCCGACCAGCAGCACCCGGTCGCCGGGCAGCAGATCAGCGAAGATCCGGCTGAGCTGTACGCCGAGGCTGGCGCTGGCCAGATTGCCGAGCGACGGCAGCGTGGGCACCAGCTTCTCCGCCGGCACGCCGGTGATCTCCACGAACCGGGCGAGGTACGGCCCGGTGACCTGGTGGACGAGCACGTGCCGGTAGTCGTCCCAGTCGAGCCCGGTGCGCGTGCCGACCCGCTCGACGATCCCGGCGCCGATCTTCTCGAAGACCGCGCGCAGCGTGTGCCCCTCGCCGGTGAAGTACGTGTACTCGTCGCCGCGCGGGTGCCGGGAGCCGCCGCCGGGGATGCCGCCGACCCGCCAGTGCTCCGAGTGCGTCTCCGTGTCGACGTCCAGGATGCCGCCGCGCGCGACCGGCTCGACCAGCACCGCCGCGCCGCCGTCGCCGAACGTGTACCCGGCGAACGACTCGCGGACCTGGCGCATGTCGGTGAGCGTGTGGCGCATCGCCCGGGTGGGGGTCTCCCCGGTGACGACCAGGACGCGCCCGGCCCGGCCCGCGATGATCATCGACCGGGCCAGGTCGATGCCGTTGATGAAGCTGTTGCACGCGTTGGTCACGTCCAGCGCGTGCGCGCGCGACCCGAGCGCGGCCTGCACGATGTGCGCGGTGGCCGGCTCGACCATGTCCCGGCTGGCGGACGCGAAGAGCAGCACGTCGACGTCGAGCGGGTCGAGGCCGGCGTCGTCGAGCGCGCGGCGGGCGGCCGCGGTCGCGAGCGTGGACGCGTACTCGTCGTCGCCCGCGATCCGGCGCCGTCGCACGCCGGTGAGCTGCTCGAACATGCCGTCCGGGAGGCGCAGGCCGCTGGCGCCGGATATTCGCCGCTGCAGCTCCGCCGTCTCCACCTCATGGTCCGGCAGCGCGGCGGCGGCGGCCGTGATCCCCACCCGAGTCATGATCATGCGGTGTAGCCTCTCGCAGCCGTCCCCCTCGCCGGATGAGTAGGGGCACTCAGTGCAGCACACGCAGGCCAGCGCACATGATCGAGGCGCCGCCCGGGTGATCCGGACGGCGCCTCGTTCGTACCGGGTCAGAGACGGTGACGGATGCGGTTGAGCTCCGCGACCGAGCGGGCCGAGAACGGGACGCCGGTGGCGGCGTGCGGCGCGTCACCCTCCGCGGTCTCGCTGACCGAGCCGAGCCCCCACTCGTTCAGGTGGGCCTCCAGGCCGGTCAGCACGCCGTCGGTGGGCAGCCCGGCCGCGATGCACGCGTCCAGGTACGGCCCGATCAGCCAGGGCCAGACCACACCCTGGTGGTACGCGGCGTCGCGCACGATCCGGTTGCCCCGGTGGGTGCCCAGGTAGCCGAACTCGCCCACCGCGAGCGAGCGCAGGCCGAGCGGCGTGAGCAGCGCGGACCCGGCCACCCGGATCGGCGACGGCATGGCCTCGCCGCGCAGCGGCGCATGCGGCAGGCTGAACGCGAGCAACTGGTTGGGCCGCAGGCTGGCGTCGTCGTGGTGGGTGCCGCCGAGCGGGTAGACGGCCGGCGGCGCGTCGACCACGTCGTAGAGCCAGCCGTCGGGCGCGGCGAAGCGCTGCTGGAACGACGCGAGCGCGGTCTCGTGCGCCTTGGTGAGGTCCGGGTTCTCCCGGCCGGCCGCGCGCAGCAGCCCGATCAGGCCGGCCAGCGCGTTGACCCAGAGCGCGTTCACCTCGACCGGCTTGCCGGTGCGCGGCGTCACCGCGACGCCGTTGAGCCGCGCGTTCATCCAGGTCAGCGCGTTGCGGTCGGAGTCGTGCCGGAGCAGGCCGTCGGAGTCGGCGACCTGGAGCACCGGCGCCTGGCGCTGGGCCGGCGTTATCGGCGTGAGCGCCTGGGTCGGCGTCTGGAGCACCGCGGCCAGCGCGGACCGGGTCACCTCCGGCCGCTCCTCGCGCGGTGCCGGGCGGGTGGCCTGGCCCAGGCCGACGTGCCGGAGGATCAGGTCGGTCAGCGGGTCGGCGAGCGCGGCGGCGAGGTCGGTGTCGCCGAGCCGGGTGACGTGCCGCTCGACCGCGTGGACCAGCCACAGCGGGCCGTCCACCGGGTCGTGCAGCAGCCCGGCGTCGGCCGCCTCGACCGCGGCGGTGACGCGCGCCTGGAGCAGCGCGGCGCCCTCGGAGCCGCGGCCGGTGTCCAGGAACAGCCCCTCGTACGCCGTCATGGTGTCGCCGAGGTAGGCGTTGAACCACGGGTAGCCGGCGATCACGTCCGGCCCGCTCGCGGTGTCCACGATGAACGCGTCCGCGGCGAGCGCCAGCGCCGCCGCCGTGGAGTCGGCCGGGTCCGCGCCGGTGACCAGCTTGTGCGCACGGTCCCGGGCGGCCGCGACGATGGTGGCGGCCGGCGGCGGGCGCTCGCCCAGGTCACCGGCCCAGGCGGACACCTCCAGCGCCTGCCCGATCTCCAGCGTGGCGGCGAACGAGCCGGCGTGCCACAGATCCTCGACCGGGTTGAGCCCGCGGTCGGCCTCGGCGCGCGCGAACGCGTCCAGGTGCCACTGGCCGCCGGCCGTCCACCCGGGACCGGCCAGCCGGTACGCGTCCTCGATGACCACGCCGTCGGAGACGGTCCGCACGGTCAGCGGCGCGCCGTCCGCCCGGCGCTCGCCGTGCGCGTCGCGCCAGGTGCACATCGCGGCCAGCGACAGCTTCACCGGGCCGGGCGCGGAGATCAGGCGGTGCACCACGCCGAGCGACGGCTGGCCGTGCGCCATCGCCAGCTCGCGCTCCAGCACCACGTCGCCGATCCGCCACCGCCAGCGCGGCAGCCCGTCGGCGAGCTCGAACAGCTCCAGGTGCGCGTGGCCCCTCGGCGCGATGGCGCCGGACGCCCACTCGTGCGTGTAGAGCGGCACCGTGGCGCCGGAGGGCAGGGTGACGGTGGCGTCCAGCGCGGCGAGCGCCACGTGGCGTTCGGTGAGCGCGGCGTCGGCCACGGCGAGCAGTGCGTGGTACCGCCGGGTGCGCAGGCCGGAGATCGTTCCCATGGCGTATCCACCGACGCCGTCGGGCACCAGCCATTCGCGGGACGCGCCCGCTCCCTCCGACAGGGAGGCGCACACCTGGGGACCGAAGATCAGCGGTGCGTTCAACAGCACGAGCCCTCTGTGATCGATTGGATCGCGACAGGATCCATCGGGGTCTTCACCGAACGGAGAAGACCCAGTGTTGGCAGGCGATGCGGTCGACGTTAGCAGCTTCCGCGCAAGATTTTGGCTCCCGTCCATGAGGAACTTCGGCGGTACGCGGGGCGAGATCCTCTCGTGGCAACTGGGTGGATTAGCCCGGTGACTCTCGGGGCATAAGCGCTGCGCCCTCCGGCGCGTCAGCGGGCGCGCCAGGGGTACGGGTGTCCGGAATCACCGTCGCGTGGCGTCGCTGCGGTGCGGGTCCGATCCGGCGAGGATGGGTTCGCGGGCGTCCGCGACGGCGAGGGGGAGCAGCAGACATGCAGACATGGCCCGGACGGCGTTATCCGCTGGGTGCTACCTACGACGGCACCGGAACGAATTTCGCGATCTTCTCCGAGGTCGCGGAGTCCGTCGAGCTGTGTCTGTTCGACGAGTGGGACATCGGTGCGGAGCAGCGCATCGAGCTGCAGGAGGTGGACGCGTTCGTCTGGCACGCCTACCTGCCGGGTGTGCAACCGGGACAGCGGTACGGCTACCGCGTCTACGGCCCGTACGACCCGGCGAACGGCGCCCGCTGCAACCCGCACAAGCTGTTGCTCGACCCGTACGCCAAGGCGGTCGACGGCGACGTGCAGTGGCATCCCGCGCTCTACGGCTACCAGCTGGACGACCCGAGCCGGATGTCCGAGATCAACTCCGCGCCGTACATGCCCAAGGGCGTGGTGGTGAACCCGTACTTCGACTGGGGCAACGACCGGCCGCCGCGCACGCCGTACCACCACTCGGTGATCTACGAGGCGCACGTGAAGGGCCTGACCAAGCGGCACCCGCGGATTCCCTCGGAGCTGCGCGGCACGTACGCCGGCATCGCGCACCCGGAGATGATCGAGCACCTGCTCAAGCTGGGCATCACCGCGATAGAGCTGATGCCGGTGCACCAGTTCGTGCACGATCACCGGCTGCACGATCTGAACCTGCGCAACTACTGGGGCTACAACACGATCAGCTTCTTCGCCCCGTA
Organism: Catenuloplanes atrovinosus; assembly: GCF_031458235.1. NCBI lineage: Bacteria > Bacillati > Actinomycetota > Actinomycetes > Micromonosporales > Micromonosporaceae > Catenuloplanes > Catenuloplanes atrovinosus. The sequence goes on from NZ_JAVDYB010000001.1 coordinate 783,409, forward strand.
CCACGGCTACTCCGCGCTGGGCTATCTCGGGCAGCAGGTGCAGGAGTTCCGCGGCATGGTCAAGGCGCTGCACACCGCGGGCATCGAGGTGATCCTCGACGTGGTCTACAACCACACCGCGGAGGGCAACCACCTGGGCCCGACCATGTCGATGAAGGGTGTGGACAACGCGGCCTACTACCGGCTCTCCGAGGAGAACCGGGAGTACTACGTCGACTTCACCGGTACCGGCAACAGCATGAACATGCGCGGGCCGCAGACGCTCCAGCTGATCATGGACTCGCTGCGGTACTGGGTGCAGGAGATGCACGTGGACGGCTTCCGCTTCGACCTGGCGGCCACGCTGGCCCGCGAGTTCTACGAGGTGGACCGGCTCTCCACGTTCTTCGAGGTGGTCCAGCAGGACCCGGTCATCAGCCAGGCCAAGCTGATCGCGGAGCCGTGGGACGTCGGCCCGGGCGGCTACCAGGTGGGCAACTTCCCGCCGGTGTGGACGGAGTGGAACGGCAAGTTCCGGGACACCGCGCGGGACTTCTGGCGCGGCGAGCCGGCCACGCTGGCCGAGTTCGCGTCCCGGCTGTCCGGCTCGGCCGACCTCTACCAGGACGACGGGCGCCGGCCGTTCCACAGCATCAACTTCGTCACCTGCCACGACGGGTTCACGCTGAACGACCTGGTGTCGTACAACGACAAGCACAACGAGGCGAACGGCGAGGACAACCGGGACGGCGAGAGCCACAACCGGTCGTGGAACTGCGGCGTCGAGGGGCCGACGGACGACCCGGCCGTGCTGGAGCTGCGCGCCAAGCAGCGGCGCAACTTCCTGGCCACGCTGATGCTCTCGCAGGGCGTGCCGATGATCGGGCACGGTGACGAGCTGGGCCGCACCCAGCACGGCAACAACAACGCCTACTGCCAGGACAGCGAGATCGCCTGGATCGACTGGGAGAACGTCGACGAACAGCTGCTCGACTTCACCCGTACCCTCGTGGCGTTCCGCAAGAAGCACCAGGTCTTCCGCCGCCGCCGGTTCTTCACCGGCCTGCCGGTGGGCGGACGCGGCAGCGGCGAGGCACTGCCGGACCTGGCCTGGTTCACGCCGGACGGGCGCGAGATGAACGACGGCGACTGGGGCAACGACTTCGGCCGCGCGGTCGCGCTGTTCGTCAACGGCGACGGGATCAAGGAGCGCGGCCAGTACGGGCAGCGGCACCAGGACCAGTCCTTCGTGCTCTGCTTCAACGCGCACGACGCGCCCCTGGAATTCACGCTTCCGCCCACCGAATACGGGCAGAAGTGGGAGAAGGTCATAGAGACCGCCGACCCGTCACCAGACAACCCCGTGGTCGCCGAGGCCGGCGGCCGCATCTGGGTGCCGGATCGTTCAATCGTCGTGCTGGACAGGACGGTCTGAGAACATGACAACGCCCGCCGCCACGTACCGGGTTCAGGTCCGGCCCGGATTCGACCTTGCCGCCACCGCCGATCTCGCCGGTTACCTCGCCGACCTCGGGGTGACCCACTGCTACACCGCGCCGCTGCTGGCCGCCGTGCCCGGCTCGGCGCACGGCTACGACGTCGCCGACCACACCCGGGTCAACCCGGAGTTGGGCGGCGAGGAGGGCCGGCGGCGTCTCGTCGACGCGCTGCGCGAGGCCGGCCTGGGGCTGGTCGTCGACATCGTGCCGAACCACGCCGGCATCGCCGACCCGCCCAGCAACCCGGCCTGGTGGGACGTGCTCAAGAACGGCCGGGACTCGCCGTACGCGTCCTGGTTCGACATCGACTGGACGCGCGGCCGCCTGGTGGTCCCGGTGCTGGCCGACTCCGGCGAGCCGCTGGACGACCTGGAGTTCAAGGACGGCGACCTGCACTACTTCGAGCACCGGTTCCCGGTCGCGCCGGGCACCGGCGAGGGCACGCCGCGGGAGATCCACGACCGGCAGCACTACGAGCTGGTCGACTGGCGGCGCGGCGACACCGAGCTCAACTACCGGCGGTTCTTCGCGATCACCACGCTGGCCGGGCTGCGCGTGGAGGAGCCGGCCGTCTTCGACGCCACGCACGCGGAGATCCTGCGCTGGTACGCGGACGGCGAACTGGACGGCATCCGCGTGGACCACCCGGACGGGTTGCGCGACCCCGCCGACTACCTGCGCCGGCTGCGCCGGGCCGCGCCGAACGCGTGGATCGTGGTGGAGAAGATCCTGGAGACCGGCGAGAAGCTGCCGGACTGGCCGGTCGCGGGCACCACCGGGTACGACGCGATCCGCGAGGTGTGCGGCCTGTTCATCGACCCGGCCGCCGCGCCCGCGTTCACCGGCCTGGACCAGCACCTGACCGGCAAGCGCATCTCCTGGGCGGAGCTGACCCACGGCACCAAGTACGCGGCGGCGACCCGCATGCTCGCGGCCGAGCTGAACCGGTTGTCCCGGCTCGCGTCCGAGGTGGCCGGCGCGCGCGAGGGGCTGGCGGAGCTGGCCGCGGACTTCCCGGTCTACCGGTCGTACCTGCCGGACGGCGCCCGGCACCTGGCCAAGGCGCGCGCCGAGGCCGGCCGCCGCCGCCCCGGCATGGGCCGCAGCCTGGACGCGCTGACCGCGCGGCTGCGCAACCCGGTGGACGAGCTGGCCGTGCGGTTCCAGCAGTTCACCGGCGCGGTGATGGCGAAGGGCGTGGAGGACACCGCGTACTACCGATGGAGCCGGTTCATCGCGCTCAACGAGGTCGGCGGCGACCCGGAGCGGTTCGGCGTGCGGCCGTCCGAGTTCCACGCGGCCTGCGCCGCGCGCGCCGAGAGCGCGCCGGAGGGGATGACCTCGCTCTCCACCCACGACACCAAGCGCTCCGAGGACGTGCGGGCCCGGCTGGCCGCGCTCTCCGAGGTGCCGCGCGAGTGGACCGCGATGGCGACGCGGTGGACGGAGGCGTCCGGCTTCGCCGATCCGGCGCTGGCGCACCTGCTGTGGCAGACCGCGGTCGGCGCCTGGCCGATCGAGCGGGAACGGCTGAAGGCGTACGTGGAGAAGGCCGCCCGCGAAGCGGGTACGTCGACCAGCTGGACCGATCCGAACGGCGATTTCGAGCGCGCCCTCGCCGCGCTCGTCGATCGCGTCTACGACGATTCGGAACTGTGCCGGGAGATCGGCGATTTCGCCGAATCGATCACATTCTCCGGATGGGTGAACTCGCTCGGCCAGAAGGTCGTGCAGTTGGCCATGCCCGGGATTCCCGACGTGTATCAGGGCACCGAGCTGTGGGACAACTCGCTGGTCGATCCGGACAACCGCCGGCCCGTCGACTTCGCGGCCCGGCGCGAGCTGCTGGCCCGCATCGACGGCGGCGAACTGCCCGGCATCGACCCGTCCGGCGCCGCGAAACTGCTGGTCACCAGCCGTACGCTGCGGGCGCGCCGGGACCGCCCGGAGCTGTTCACCGAGTACACCCCGCTGGAGGTGGAGGGCCCGGCCGCCGCGCACGCGATCGCGTTCGACCGCGGCGGGGCTTGCGTGGTGGCGACCCGGCTCCCGATGGGACTCGCGCGTCAAGGCGGCTGGGGTGAAACATCACTGAAACTTCCCGACCGGGAATACATCGATTCGTTCACGGGACGCGACTACAGTGGTTCTCGGCTGACGCTCGCCGAGGTGCTCGACACATATCCTGTGGCACTTCTGATCAGGCGCGGATAGCGGCCGGAAAGCGTGTTGATTCGATGACGAATTTCGCCGTGTGGGCCCCCGACTCACGCGTCCGGCTCCGCCTCGCCGAGGGCGACGTGCGGGAGATGAAGCGCTCCGAGGACGGCTGGTGGCAGGTCGACGTGCCCGAGGCCGGCCCCGGCACCGACTACACGTTCCTGCTCGGCGACGATGACGACCGCCCGCTGCCGGACCCGCGCTCCGCGTGGCAGCCGGCCGGCGTGCACGGACCCAGCCGGGTCTACGACCACGCAGCGTTCGCCTGGTCGGACAGCGGCTGGTCCGGCCGGCAGCTTCCCGGCAGCGTGCTCTACGAGCTGCACGTCGGCACCTTCACGCCGGAGGGCACGTTCGACGCCGCGATCGCCCGCCTCGACCACCTGGTCGAGCTGGGCGTCGACATGATCGAGCTGCTCCCGGTCGCCGCGTTCAACGGCGACCACAACTGGGGGTACGACGGGGTCTGCTGGTTCGCGCCGCAGGAGAGCTACGGCGGCCCCGACGGGCTCAAGCGGCTGGTCGACGCGGCCCACGAGCGCGGCCTGGGGGTGGTCCTCGACGTCGTCTACAACCATTTCGGCCCGTCCGGGGCCTACGCGCCGATGTTCGCGCCCTACCTGCTGGAGGGCACGCAGACGCCGTGGGGCAGCTCCGTCAACATCGACGGCCCGCGCTCCGACGAGGTCCGCCGTTACATCATCGACAGCGTGCTGATGTGGCTGCGCGACTACCACCTCGACGGCCTCCGGCTGGACGCGGTGCACGCGCTCGCCGACCGCAGCGCCGTGCACCTGCTGGAGGAGATGGCCGCCGAGGTGGAGGCGCTCTCCACCCACCTCGGCCGCCCGCTCTCGCTGATCGCCGAGTCCGACCTCAACGATCCACGCCTGATCACCCCGCGCGAGGCCGGGGGTTACGGATTGCACGCGCAGTGGGACGACGACGTGCACCACGCGCTGCACACGCTGCTCACCGGCGAGCGCCAGGGCTACTACGCGGACTTCGGCTCGCTGGACTGCCTGGCCACGGTGCTCACCGGCGCGTTCTTCCACGCGGGCACGTTCTCCAGCTTCCGGCAGCGGCGGCACGGGCGGCAGATCGACCGCTCGCTGGTGCCCGGTCACCGGTTCGTGGCCTACCTGCAGAACCATGACCAGATCGGCAACCGCGCGATCGGCGACCGGCTCTCCAGCACGCTCTCCCCGGGCCTGCTCAAGGTCGGCGCCACCCTGCTGCTCACCTCGCCGTACACGCCGATGCTGTTCATGGGTGAGGAGTGGGCCGCGACCGCGCCCTGGCAGTACTTCACCAGTCACCCCGAGCCCGAGCTGGCGACCGCGGTGGCGAACGGGCGGCGGCGCGAGTTCGCCAGTCACGGCTGGGCGGAGAGCGACATCCCCGACCCGCAGGACCCGGAGACGTTCCGGCGGTCCAAGCTCGACTGGGCCGAGCTGGACAAGCCCGCGCACGCCACCATGCTGGACCTCTACCGGCGGCTGATCACGCTGCGCCGCTCCCACGCCGCGCTGTCCGAGCCCCGGCTCGACCGGGTCCAGGTCTGGCACGGCAACCAGTACGTCGTGATGCGCCGTGGCGACTGCGCGGTCGCGGCGAACCTGGCGCCGGTCACGCAGCGGATCAGCCTGCGCGCGGTGCCGCGCGGCGTGCTGCTGGCCACCGAGCCGGGCACGATCCTCACCCGCGACGTGGTCGAGCTGCCGCCGGAGAGCGCGGTCGTCGTGTCCCTCTGAATCTCACCGGTACGACAACGGCCGCGCGGGTCACACCCGCGCGGCCGTTTCCGTTCGGGTCAGCGGGTCGCGAGCACCGTGACCGCGCTGCTGGTCGGGTCGTCGTCGTCCGAGTCGGTGGCGGTCGCGTCGGCCGGCTCCTTCGAGCCGACCACCGCGACCACGCGCGGCGCCACCACGGTGGCGCGGCCGGCCACCACGGCACCCGGCGCGGTCACCGCGGCCCGCGCCGAGACGGTCGGCGCGTCGCCGGTGGTCTCCACGACCTCGTCCGCGACGCGCGGCACCGGGATGCCCGGCACGGTCCGCAGCGGCACCCGGGCGATGCCCATCACCGGCAGCGAGGCCGGCTCCAGCGCGGCCGCGTCCTCCGGCGAGGCGTCCTCGGCCCGGGACGCGGCGGCCTCGATCTCGGCCTGCGCGGCCGCCACGACCGCGCTCGCCTCGATCTCCCACTCGACGGTGCTGTCGGCGTCCGCGGCGGTGGTGCTCTCCGCGACCTCCTCGGCGTCCACCGTATCCGTGGTGTCCGTGGCCTCCGCGGCGTCCTGGGTGGACGCCGCCACCGCGGCGGCGATCACGGTCAGGTCGCTGGTCGCCTCGACGTCCTCGGTGGTCCCGGCCACGGTGGACGCCTCGGCCCCGGCCGTCGCGGTGACCGGTGCGGACGCGACCGCCTCGGCGGGCACGCCGGCCGTGGCCGCCGTCACCGGCTCGCCGGTCGTGGCAGCCACCGATGCGGACGCCGCCGCCGTGAGCGCGGTGAGGTCCGTCGTCGCCTCGATGTCCTCGGCGACCACCGGCGCGACGGCCGCGACCGGCAGCGGCACGGTCTCGATCGCCGGCGCCGGAGCACCGGCCGCCGGCGTGGCCGGCAGCACCACGCGGCGGACGCGCCGGACGCCGCCCGGCCGCGGCAGCCGCATCGCGCCGACCCGGGCCAGCATCGCCGCGACGCCCTTCGGCGCGGCGGCCTCCGCGGCCGCCAGCGACGCCTTCAGCTCCGCCTCGGTCGCCTCCTGCGCCAGGCTGGTCTTGGCGGCGGACGCGGTCGCGGCCACCTCCCACGCGCGGCGCTCCACCCGGGTCGCCTCCTGGTACGCCGCGGCCAGCCGCTCCTGCGCCAGGCGCAGCAGCGACCGCTCGTGCTCCAGCGGGGACACGCTCGGCGCCCACTCGCCCGCGAACGTGAGCACGGTGCTCAGCTGGTCGTACCGGATCTCTCCACGGTGGAACGCGCGGGTCGCGGCGCGCCGCAGGTGCCGGCGCCGCTCCTCCAACTCGTCCGCGCTCGGCTCCGCACTGGACTGTTCGATCTCGTCCACCACGGACGGGAACACGGCGGCCTTGTTCGCCCGCTCGGCCGCCTCGGTCGCCACCTGGAGCGCGCGCCACACCGACTGCTGGATGCGCTCGGCCGCCTCCCACTCGGTGCGGCAGCGGGCCGCGGTCTGCTCCGCGTGCAGCGCCGCGGTGGTGACCTCGTTCGCGTACCGCTGGAGCTCCTCGAGCGTGGTCAGCCGCGCCTCGCCGGGCAGCGGCTTGGAGACCACGGCCTCGGTGGGCACGCCGGCGCGGGCCGCGGCGGCCCGCGCGGCGCGCAGGCGGCGGCGGTGCCGGCGGCGATGACGCCGGTACTCCCGCTGCTCCGCGACCGCCTCCCGGTCCCGGTTGAGCAGGGACAGGCCGAGGAGCGCGAGCATCGCGAAGGCGAAGAAGGCCAGCCAGGTCAGCGTGGCCGTACGACCGAGTCCGAGGACCTCGTCGATGTTGGCCTGCTGGAAGAAGCCGTCCATGTCATGAACCTCATCGGTGAGGAATGGCGGTGGAGCCCGGGGGGACCGGGAAGACAGGTGGCATCACCGCGCGGCGGCGACACGGTCACGTGGAGGTGCGGCTATGGTCACAGGATGTGACAGCAGCGAGGCGTCAGACGAGTCGTAACGGCGGCGCCCGATCGCCGCGCGGCCCGTCGAGCGCGGCGGGGGCGGATGCCCGGCGACTCTCCGGAGCCGTGGCCAGCAGCAGCGCCGCGATCACCAGCAGCGGCAGCGCGCCCGGCAGTGCGGGTGGCGTGTCGCCCGGGAGGGGCGCGTGGACGACGTCGACGGCGGAGCCCGCCGGGGTGGTCCCGGTCGGCTCGGCCCCGGCCGGCACCAGATCGATGCCGCCCGCCGGAGCGGTCGCGACGATCGCGGGCGCCGACGAGGCATCCGTGGTGGTGGATGGCCACCCGCCGGTGAAGGCGAGCACGAAGAGTGCGAACGCCCCGGCCAGGCGCAGCGTGCGCCGGGTCACCCAGGTGAGGCGTCCGGAGCGGATGGCAACTGGCACGAAACAAAGGTACCGCCGGTCACCACGGCTCGCAGGGTTCGTGACCCTGCGGGTGATGACCAGCACTCCGGCGTGTTGCTCTTGGTGTGTCATGGCACCTCTGGTAAAGCGCCGAAACTCGGAGAATGATCAAAAACCATCGGGGGTACGGGGGAAGCCGTGACGGTATACGGAATCCACAACTCGCATGAACAGATCGGGCCGGCCGCGCTCCTCGACTTCGTGACCAGGGCAGAGTCGGCCGGTTTCGCCGCCGCCATGTCATCCGACCACTTCTCGCCGTGGAGCGCCCGGCAGGGCCAGTCCGCGTTCGCCTGGAGCTGGCTGGGCGCCGCGATGCAGGCCACCTCGCTCCCGTTCGGCATCGTCAACGCGCCGGGCCAGCGCTACCACCCGGCGATCATCGCGCAGGCGATCGGCACGCTCGGCGCCATGTTCCCGGGCCGGTTCTGGGCGGCGCTCGGCACCGGCGAGGCCAGCAACGAGCACATCACCGGCGACCCGTGGCCGCGCAAGGACGTGCGCACCGCCCGGCTGCGCGAGTGCGTGGACGTGATCCGCGCGCTGCTGGCCGGCGAGGAGGTCAGCCACGACGGCCTGGTCCGGGTGGACCGGGCGCGGCTGTGGTCCCGCCCGGAGGTGACGCCGAAGCTGGTCGGCGCCGCGGTGAGCGTGGAGACCGCGCGCTGGTGCGCGGAGTGGGCGGACGGGCTGATCACCGTGAACGCGCCGGGCGAGCACCTGCGCCGCATGATCGACGCGTACCGGGAGGCGGGCGGCAAGGGCGCGCTGCACCTCCAGGTGCACCTCTCCTGGGACCCGTCCCCGGAGCGGGCCGAGGCGATCGCGCTGGACCAGTGGCGCAGCAACGTGTTCCCGCCGCCGGTGTGCTGGGACCTGGACACCGCGGAGGCGTTCGACGTGGTCTCCGAGCGGGTCGGCATCGAGCAGGTGCGCGAGGTCGTCAACGTCTCCGCCGACCTCGGCGAACACCTCGAACTGCTCCGCGGGTACGCGGATCTGGGCTTCGACGAGATCTACCTGCACCACGTGGGCCAGGACCTGCGCGAGTTCATCGATACGTTCGGCGAGAAGGTGCTGCCGCAGCTCGATTAGTCGTTTTTCAGACCTGCGATTCACCGGTATGGGGGCAACTTGGCGATATGCCCCGATGTGTCGGTTGCATGGGCGTTTCCCACGGGTTAGGAATACCGGGCGCAACGACGCGACTGCGATCCGCGTCACCCCGAATACTCCGCCCCCGTACGAAGGAACCCGCCGATGCGCCCCTCCGACTCATCCGCCGGCGCCCCGGCCACCGACCCGGCCGGGGCGCCACCGCCCCGCCAGATCGGCGGCGCCTACGCGCTGCAGGAGGAGATCGGCGGCGGTGCGACCGGCACGGTCTGGCGCGCGCTCGAGTCCTCCACCGGCGAACAGGTCGCGATCAAGCTGCTCCGCGACGACCTGGCCGGCGAACCGAAGATCGTCATGCGGTTCGTGCAGGAGCGGGCGATCCTGCGCATGCTCCGCCACCCGCACATCGTCCCGGTTCGCGAGCTGCTCACCGTCGGCCCGTCCCTGGGGCTGGTGATGGACCTGATCCCGGGCGGCAGCCTGCGCCGCCGGCTGCGTGTCGCCGGCACGTTGCCGCCCGCCGAGGCCGCGGTCGTGCTCGGCCAGACCGCGGCGGCGCTCAGCCACGCCCACCGTCGCGGCGTCGTGCACCGCGACCTCAAGCCGGACAACATCCTGCTCACCCGCCCCGGCGCGCCCGACCCGACGGTGCGCCTCACCGACTTCGGCGTGGCCCGCGTGCTGCACGGCACCCGCCTCACCACCACCGGCGCCGTGATCGGCACGCCCAGCTACCTCGCACCCGAGGTGATCGCGGGCGGCCGTCCCACCCCCGCCGCGGACGTCTACGCGCTCGGCGTGGTCCTGTTCGAGCTGCTGCTGGGCCGGCCCCCGTTCGCGGGCGTGACCCCGTACGCGGCGCTCAGCGGCATCTCCCCGGTGCGCCCGCCGTCCGTACCCCCGGAGGCCTGGCACATCATCGAGTCCTGCCTCGCCGGCGACCCCAGCCACCGCCCCACCGCCGCCGAACTCATCGACCGCTTCCGCCACCTGGCCGACGCCACGGCCGGCCTGGACGCGCTCGACCCGCTCGACGCCCTCACCGGCGACTTCATCCCCGCGGTCGCGCACCTTCCCCGACAGGCCGGCCCCTCCGCCCCGCCGGCCGGCCCGCTCCCGCCGGACGTCCCCGCGCCGGCCGGTTCACGCCCCTCGACCGGCGGCCCCGCGCCGGCCGATCCCCTCCCGTCGGCCGGTGATGCCGACCCGGCGGACGGCCCTGTCTCCGCTGGAGTTCCGGACTCGGCGGCCGGCTCCGCGTCGGCCGGCGATCCCGCCCCGACCGGTGGCGCCGCGCCGGCCGGGGTTTCCGGGCCGGCTGCCGGTGCCGCGTTCGCCGGCTCTTCCGCGCCGGCCGATGGTCGCGAGCCGGCCGTCGTCCCGCCGCCGGCGCACGATTCCGGGGCGGCTGCCGGTCCCGGATCGGCCGGTGAGCTCGCCGGTCGGTCCGGTTCCGCTGGTGGCCCGGTGGCAGCCGGCGGCGCCGGGCCGGCGGGCCACCCCGCGGCGGCCGGTGGGGGAGCGGACGGCTCGGCGCCCGGCGGCGGCAGGGCCGACAGCGACGGCGTGGGTGTCAACGACCACGGCGGCGCGAACGACGGCGAGGGCGTGGCCGATGGCGACGCCACGGCCCCCGTGGAGAACGAGCGCCGGCGGCGGGTACCCGGGCGGCGGCGGAGCCGGCCCGGTGTGGCCGCCGGGCGGTTGCGCCGCCGGGTGGCCGGGCCGCTGGCCGGGCTGGCCGCGATCGCGGTGCTCGGTGGGGCGGTCGCGCTCGCGATCCGGCACAACGCGGAGGCCCGGCACTACGCCGTCGCCGCGCCGGCCACCACGACGGCCGAGCCGAGGCCGGTGGCGCCGCCGCCGAAGAGTCCGGCGCCGGCCGTGCACGCGCCGCGCCAGGTGCCCACGGCCGCCACCGCACCGCCCACGCCGGCCGCCGCGCCGACCAGCGTCCCGGCGCGGCCGGTCACCCGCACCGCCGCACCGGCCGCCACCAGCGGGCCGGTCGCCACGCCGGAGGCGGTCACCTACACCTGGGGGCCGACCCGCTGCGAGTCCGTGATGCAGTGGGCCACCACCCGGCCCGCGGTGATCCAGACCTGTTACGCGATCGGGCCGGCCGTGCGGCTCAGCGGCGTGATCTCCGCGCTCCCCGGCGCGTCCGTCACGGTCTCGCTGCACCTGGTGGAGGAGTCCTCCGGCCGCACCGTGGCGGGCCCCTACACCTGCCCCAAGGTCACCTTCACCCGGGACGACATCCAGCACTCCTGCGGCGGGTTCGAGGCCGCCGTGACGCGCGGCCGCCGCTACGCCGTGGTGCAGACCTGGCGCTCCTCCTCGCAGGCCTACGGCGGGCTCGCGCCCGGCACGGCGCGCACCGCGTTCTTCACCGTCCCAGGCTGAACCGTCCCAGGCTGAACCGTCCGGGGCCGAACCGTCCGGGGCCGAACCGTCCGGGACCGAACCGTCCAGGGGCGAACCGTCCCGGGGGACGAACCGTCCCGGGGGACGAGCCGGCCCGCCGGCTCAGGCGGACTCGCGGACGATCAGGTTCGGCTGGAAGATCACGGAGCGGGGGAGGCGGGTCGGGTCGTCGATCGTCGCCAGCAGCAGGCGCGCCATCTCCGCGGACATCTCCTCGACCGGCTGCCGGACCGTGGTCAGCCGTGGACGGCAGGCCAGCGCCGCGCTGCTGTCGTCGAAGCCGACCACCGCGATGTCCTCCGGCACGCGCCGGCCCAGCTCGTGCAGCGCGGCCAGCGCCCCCTCGGCCATCACGTCGCTGGCGACGAACAGGCCGTCCAGGTCCGGGTGCTTGAGGAGCAGGTCCCGCGTGACCCGTTCCGCCTGGGCGCGGGTGAAGTCGCCCTCCGCGTACGGCGCGTCCACCCCGGCCGCGCCCAGGAACCCGTCGTGCCGGTCGTGGCCGGCCTGGGTGTCGAGCGGGCCGCTGACCGTGCCGATCCGGGTCCGGCCCAACGAGCGCAGGTGCGCCACCGCCAGCCGCGCGCCGGCGCGCTGGTCCACGTCGGTGTGGCTGAGCGGGACCGGGTAGCCGGGCCGCGCGGACATGACCGTGGGGATGCCGAGGTCGGAGAGCTGGCGCGGGATCGGATCCTCACTGTGGCTGGAGATCAGCAGCACGCCGTCCACGTGTCCCTGGCGCAGGTAGCGCACGACCAGGTGGTGCGCGGGCGGGTCGGCCGGGATGATCACCAGGTGGATGCCGCGCGGGCGGAGCACGTCCTGCGCGCCCGCGGTCACCCGGCCGAAGAACGGGTCCGTGAACACCCGGTTCAGGAACGGCGCCTCGTACTCGCGGTCCGGCTCGGAGATGACCAGCGCGATCGAGTTCGTGCTGCGGGTGACGAGCGAGCGGGCGGCCAGGTTCGGCACGTACCCGATCTCGGCGATCGCGCGCTCCACCGCGGCCCGGATTCGCGGATCGACCGTGGGCACCGCGTTGATCACGCGGGACACCGTGGCCCGGGAGACGCCGGCGGCCTCGGCGACCGCTTCCAGGGTGGGTGGGCGGGAGTCACGCGACGTCCGGGGCATGAAGCTCTTTATACATCGGGAGGGCGCTCCCGTTCGTACCCGCGAAGGCCGGGTGCGAACGGGAGCGCCGGGACGGATCAGGGACGGCCGTTGGCGCCGCACTTGATGATCGGGCGGATGCAGTCGTTGACGCGCCGCGCCATCTCCTCCACCGGCCAGGCGTTGAAGAAGTCGCCGTGCATCGTGAACCCGCCACCGGACGCGAGCCGCAGCCGCGCCGGGTCACCGCTGACCGGGTAGCGCAGCACCTGGCGCAGCTTCGGCACGTGCACCGGGTGGGTGGCCGGGCAGGCCTGGTTCACCGGGTACGCCATGTGCGACTTGTGGTCCGGCGAGTCCAGGTCGCGGCCGTTCCAGCACTGCGGGAAGTCCAGGTAGGACTCGAGCATGGTGCCGGACGGGCAGTTCACGAAGTCGTGCGACGACCCGACGTGCCCGGCGTGCAGGCAGGACCAGCGCGAGATCGTGTTGTCGCCCGGGCCGGTCGCCCGCGCGTTGCCGGCCACTATCCGCAGTCCCAGCGGGATCGGCTGGGTGTTCGCGATGACGTCGTCGCGCACGCCCTCACCCAGGTAGTAGAACGTGACGATGGTCGGCTCGACCGGCACGTTGTCCTGGTACAGCGTCGGCACCCAGTACGAGCTCTTGTCCTCGCGCGGGTTGCAGGTGGTCTGCGAGTTGAGCAGGTCGGACAGGTTGGTCATCGCGTTGGTGACCGTGGCGCCGAAGAAGCTGTGCATGTGCGACGCGCCGGGCATGCCGGGGAAGATGATCGGGTCGTCCGGCAGCCGGTGCGAGTACGGGCAGTCGGCCAGGAACTCCGCGACCCGCACCACGTTCGGCGGCAGCGACGTGGCCGGCGCGCCACCGGCGCCGAACACCTCGAACTCCCAGACCGAGACGCCGTACGCGGTGGCGCGCGCGGTCGTGTACAGCCGCACGTACCGCCCGGTGCCGTTGATCGTGATGCTCTGGTTGCCGCCGGTCGCGTTCGTGGCCGTGTGCACGGTGGTCCAGGTGTTACCGTCCGCGCTGGTCTGGATCTGGAATCCGCGGGCGTACGCGGCCTCCCAGCTCAGCGCGACGCGACTGATGGTGGCGGACGCGCCGAGGTCGACGCGCAGCCACTGCGGGTCCGCGGCCGCGGACGACCAGCGGGTGCCGCGGTTGCCGTCCACCGCCGCGCTCGCCGGGAAGGTGCCGGACTCGGTGGACGAGGCCGCGGCGGTACGCCCCTGGGACAGCAGCGCCTCGGCCGCGTTCGCGGTGGCCGTGGTGACGACCAGGTACGTGCTCAGCAGCCCCAGCAGCGCGACCCCGAGTGTGATCAGACGTTTCATGCGCGTGCCTTTCGTTCACTGGTAGACGCGGACGTAGTCGACGTACATGCGGGACGGGAACGGGGTGGTGGCGTCCACCGGGCCGGGGAAGTCACCGCCGACCGCGAGGTTGAGGATCAGGTAGAACTGGTGGTCGAAGATCCACGGCCCGCGGGTGGACTCGACCGTCGCCTTGTCGGCCGTGAACACCAGCCGCCCGTCGAGGAAGAAGCGGATGCCCTTGCTGTCCCATTCGGCGGCCCAGACGTGGAAGTCCTGGGAGAGGTCGACGGTGGCGTACTTCTGGCCGTAGCCGGCGGCGCCGTTGTAGGCCGGTGCGTGCAGCGTGGAGTACGCCTCGGAGGTGTTGCGGCCGAGGACCTCCATGATGTCGATCTCGCCGTTGTACGGCCACGGCCGCCCGGTGAGGAAGTCCGAGCCCATCATCCAGAACGCCGGCCACAGCCCGTTGCCCTTCGGCACCTTGACCCGTGCCTCGATCCGGCCGTACTGCACGTGGAACTTGTTGCTGGTGTTCATGCGGTGCGAGGTGTAGTCGCGCCCGCCTGCGGTCTGCCGCCGCGCCTCGAGCACCAGTGCGCCGTTGCCGTCCAGTGAGGCGTTCTCGTTGTTCGTGTAGTACTGGACCTCGTTGTTCTGGCCGGTGCCCGGGTCGATCGTCCACTTCGCCGGGTCCGGCTTGCCGCCGGCGGCGCCGTTGAACTCGTCGCTCCAGACCAGGCGGGTGGCCGGGAAGACCGGGTCGGCGGGCTGCGCCGGGGGCGGTGTCGGGTTGCCGCCGGTGCCGTACACCTGGAACTCGTAGAGCGAGTAGCCGTACGCGCTGGACCGCGCGGTGCCGTACATCCGCACGTACCGGCCGGTGCCGCTGACCGTCAGCGTCTCCTTGAAGCCCCGCCCGCTGGTGGTGGAGTAGATGCTGGTCCACGCGTTGCCGTCGGCCGAGACCTGGATCTGGTACGACGTGGCGTAGGCCGGGTCCCACTGGAGCACGACCTGGCTGATCTGCGCGGTGGCACCCAGGTCCACCGCGATCCAGCCCGGGTCCACCCAGCCGTTCGTGGAGCTGGTCGCCCACCGGCTGGCCGGGTCCCGGTCGAACGCCTTGTCCGGCGTGCACTCCCAGCAGTTCGCGTCGCTCTGGCTGGTCGACGCGGTGCCGGGCTTGCCGTAGGAGAGCAGCGTGGCCGCGCCGGACGTGGTGCCGCCGAACACCTGGAACTCCCACAGCGACACGCCCCACTGGGTGGCCCGCGCGGTGGTGTGCACCCGTACGTACCGCCCGGTGCCGGTGACCGCGATGCTCTGGTTGCCGCCGGTCGCGTTCGTCGCGCTGTGCACCGTGGTCCAGCTGTTGCCGTCGGAGGAGGTCTGTAGCTGGAACGAGGTGGCGTACGCGGCCTCCCAGGAGAGCGAGACCCGGCTGATCGCGGTGGCCGCGCCGAGGTCCACGCGCAACCACTGCGGGTCGCCGATCGCGCTGGACCAGCGCGTGCCGCCGTCGCCGTCCACGGCCGCGCTCGCCGGGAACGTGGCGGACTCGGAGGACGAGGCGGTGACCGGCCGTCCCTGGGAGAGCAGCGTCTCCGCGGCCTGCGCGGCCGGGCCGGAGACGACGAGGTAGCCGCCGAGCAGGGCGGCGACGGCGGTGGCGATCCCGGCCACGCGCCATCGGGGTGGGGACATGTGGACTCCTCTGAGGGGGGCGGGGGAGCGCTCTTGTGTCCGGCCGATGTCGGTGGCGTTTCATCGTCATGTCGGAGAGCGCTCTCTTGTCGTGTACTGTGACTCCGTTCACCGTTTGTGTCAATAGTTCGGTGTCGATCCGGGGGAGCGCTCTCCAGTGCGGTGCCCGTTTCCCGGTGTCGCGGGCCCGCCGGGCGGGCATCATTGCAGGCATGGCCACCGAGTCGCAGCAAGGCGCCTACGTCAACCCCACGGGCGAGTTCGCCCGCGACCAGCGGTACATCACCACCCGGATCACCCGCGACGGCCGCGACGGCTGGCCGGTGGAGCCGGGCCGCTACCGGCTCATCGTCAGCCGCGCCTGCCCGTGGGCGAACCGGTCCATCATCGTGCGCCGGCTGCTCGGCCTCGAGGACGTCATCTCGATGGGCATCGCCGGCCCCACCCACGACGCCCGTAGCTGGACGTTCGACCTGGACCCGGGCGGCGTCGACCCGGTCCTCAAGATCGAGCGCCTGCAGGAGGCGTTCTTCAAGCGCGTCCCCGGGTACGAGCGGGGGATCACGGTGCCGGCCATCGTGGACGTGCCGACCGGGCAGGTGGTCACGAACGACTTCGCCCAGATCACGCTGGACATGTCACTGGAGTGGGCCGACCATCACCGCCCCGGCGCGCCGGCGCTGTATCCGGAGGAGCTCCGGCCGGAGATCGACGCGGTGAATCAGCGCGTGTTCAAGGACGTCAACAACGGGGTGTACCGGTGCGGGTTCGCCGGCACGCAGGAGGCGTACGAGTCCGCCTACACCCGGCTCTTCGACGCGCTCGACTGGCTCTCGGCACGGCTGTCCACCCAGCGGTACCTGGTCGGTGACACGATCACCGAGGCGGACGTGCGGCTGTTCACCACGCTGGCCCGCTTCGACGCGGTCTACCACGGGCACTTCAAGTGCAACCGGAGCAAGCTGTCGGAGATGCCGGTGCTGTGGGCGTACGCCCGCGATCTCTTCCAGACGCCCGGTTTCGGTGACACGACCGACTTCGTCCACATCAAGCGCCACTACTACGAGGTCCATCGCGACATCAACCCGACCGGCATCGTGCCGGCCGGCCCGGACCTGGCCAACTGGCTCACCCCCCACGGCCGTGAGGCGCTCGGCGGCCACCCCTTCGGCAACGGCACCCCGCCCGGCCCTCCCTCTCCCGCCGACACCGTCCCCGCCGCCCACACCCCGCTCCCCGCCTGACCCCGTCCCCGGTGCGATGCGCGGCCCGTGCGGTCGCCGCGCCGCTGCTCGCCCCCGTCCGCGTCGATCCGGGCCGAAATCGCGTGATCGAAGATCGAACCGCGGGAGTCGGCCCCGGATCGACGCGGACGGGGTGGGGAGGCGACCACGTCTAACCCAGCCAGGCCGCGAGCCTTCCGCCCTGCTGCCAGAGCGTCAGAGCGGAGAACACCCCGAAGAGCAGCACCGACCACACCAGCGCCGCCACCCGGTACGCCCGGGGACGGATCTCCGGCGGGAGGACGCGGCGGTTGAGGAGAAGCAGCAGGATCGAGTAGATGAACATCATCAGGCCGCCCACGCACGCGGCGATCACCAGCAGCGGCAGCGGCTGGTTGAGTCCGGCCAGCAGGATGATGATGCCGATCGCGACCAGGCCCCAGACCAGCGCGAAGTAGATGCGGTTCTCGGATCGGCCGCGCAGGTAGGACGTCTTGAGCACGTCGGCGGCGAGGCGGCTGGTGTAGTCGACGATGCCCATCGCGGCGGCGAACAGGGAGAGCGCGCCGATCGCCCAGAACAGCGTGCCGAACCAGCCGCCGACGGTGGACTTGAGCGCCTCGCCCTCGATGCGGAGGAACTCGACGCTGTTGGCGAGCCCGGGCGTGCCGTAGACGGTGGAGTACGCGAGCAGCGACATCAGCGTGATGGTGACGAACGAGATCAGGCCGAACGTGAGCGCCTGCTCCTGGTTGGCGAGCCGCCACCAGCGGCGCCACCGGGACAGGTTCTCCGCGTCCGGCTCGAAGATGAACCCGGTGGAGGGCGCGGCCTCCTCGGCCCCGGTGACCGGGCTGACCAGGCGCGGGACGTAGCTGCCCATGCCGTAGCCCTTGTCCCGGATCCAGTTCGACTGGCAGAGGTTCTGGCCGCCGCCGGCGCCCGCGAAGACCAGCGCGGACAGCATCAGCGCGAAGCCCAGCTCGGTGGGGAACTGCGGCGCGGTGACGGTGGACGGCAGCTCGGCCCAGGCGTCCGCGGTGATCGCGAAGCCGATGGCGACCACGATGAACAGTCCGACCAGGATGACCTTGACGCTCTCGATGCCCTCCAGCGCCGTGTAGATCACCGGGGCCAGCGTGAGGGTCACGCCGATCAGCAACAGCATGCCGATCGCGATCCAGGTGGCGCTGCCGCCGAACAGGTAGGTGACCATCGTCGCCGAGCTGGTCGCCCAGCCGGGCCAGAGGTTCGCGAAGTACACCATGATCGCGAAGACCAGGCCCCAGTGCCGCCAGAACCGGGAGAAGCCGGTGAGCGCGGTCTCGCCGGTGGCCAGCGTGTAGCGCTCGATCTCCATGTTGAGGAACCACTGCGTCACGATGCCGACAGCCGCGGCCCAGAGGAAGACGAGCCCGACCTGCGAGGCTATATATGGGAAGAGCACGAACTCGCCCGAGGCCAGACCGACGCCGGCGGCGACCACGCCGGGCCCGATCACCCGCCGGGCCGACGAGGGTGGTGGCGGCAGCTCCCGGACCACGACCCGGGGTAGGTGGCGTGCCGGGAAACGATCGGCTGCGGTCTGCGTCACGGCGGTCCCTTTCGCGCTGCGGGAATGGGTCGCCCTCTATACCCTCGACGAAATCCGGCCGAAACGTAGCGGTGTCTTGATCTCGGGCATTACGCGATGTTCACCACATTTGTCCCGAGTGTCGGATGGTGCGCAGCACCGCGGAGCCGGAGCCCGGACGATGTGCTAACCCGGCGGAAAGGCCCTTCATGATCGAGTACCCGCTTGCCGCGCAGCAGATGACGTTCGTGGTCACCCTGCTGGCGCTGATCGTGGGTCACCAGCTCGGCGATCACGTGATGCAGACCGACCACCAGGCCGCGAACAAGGCCGGCCGGGGCCGCGCCGCGATCACCGCCATGCTCGGGCACCTCACCGCCTACCACGCCACCATCGGCATCGTGCTCTTCGTGACCGCGTGGGCGCTGCACCTCCAGCTCACCTGGCTCGGCGTCACCGCGGGCTTCCTGTTCAGCATCGTCACCCACGCCATCCTGGACCGCCGCGCCGTCGTCCGCCTCGTCCTGCAGCACACCGGCTCGCGCCAGTTCGCCGACCAGACCACCCCGGTCTGCGGCATGTACGTCGCCGACCAGTCCCTCCACTGGGCCTGCCTGCTGGTCTCCGCGCTCCTGATGGCGCGTCTCTAGATCCACACCTGGTGTCTCCCGCGTCCCGCGGGAGCCGGCCGCACGAGCCGTGCCGGGTGACGAAAGGCCCGGGGCGGAGCGGTGGCTCCACCCCGGGCCACCCAACCCCGGGAACGACTGTCAGATGAAGGCCTGGAGCAGGACGACGACGGCGAAGACCACGATGAAGGAGAGGTCGATGCCGACCGCGCCCAGGCGGACCGGAGGCAGGATGCGGCGGACCGGGGCGAGGACGGGCTCGGTGACCGCGTGCACGACGCGGGTGGCGCGGTCGCGGAACGAGCCGGGCATCGACGGGCCGGCCAGCACCGTGCTCCAGTCGAGCAGGGCGCGGGCGATGAGCAGGAACTGGAACAGCAGCAGGACCGTGCTGATCAGGGCGAGCATGGTGACCTCCCGGGTACGTCACCCAAGAGTGCGGCACCTTCCTGAGTGCCGCCTGTGAGCGGCTCAGCCCCAGTTGTACGTGTGCCGCAGCACGCCCGCGATCCGGTCGAAGCGGGGGCGGTCCAGGATCGCGCCCTCGCGCCGGATGCCGTCCTCCCGCACCTGGATGACCCGGTCGAGCCGGACGAAGCTGGGCCGCTTCTCCCGGTCCCAGTCGCCGGGGCCGAGCGCCAGCCAGTGCCGCTGGCCCTGGCGCTCGCTCTGGCTGGAGAGCATCAGGCCGAGCAGCACCGCGCCGTCCCGGCCGACGACCAGCACCGGGCGGTCCTTGCCCTGCGACGCGTCCTCCTCGTACGCGACCCAGGTCCAGACGATCTCGCCCGGGTCGGCCCGGCCGTCCAGCTCCGGCGAATAGACCAGCTGGCGGCCCCGGCGGATGCGCGCGGTGGCGGGCGTGGGGCGCGCGGGACGGCCCTCGCGGCCGGTGCCGGGCCGCGCGGTGGGGCGGCCGGTCAGCCGCCGGGTCAGGTGCGCCGCGTTCGCGCGCAGACCTCCGGTGCGCTGACCGGGCACGGACGAGCCGGTGAGCCTGGATGTGATGCCCTGCAAGATTCCCGCCACGGCAGCACCCTACGACGCACCCGCCAGGTCCGCGCGGCCCGGGGCCGGGCTACTTCGCGGCGTAACCGGTGACGGACGGCGTGTAGGTGGCGATCGAGGTCTGGCCGTACGCGTCGGTGACCCGGTAGCGGACCGGCGGGACCGGCCCGGGGGCGGCGCCGCGCGCGGGCGTGAAGGTCACGTACCCGGCCGCGGAGATGAGCGTCGGGTCGAACGGGCGGTCCGCCTCCGCGGACACGCCGGAGATCGCGGTCAGCGAGAACTCGCCGCGCGCGGTGGCCGGCGCCGGGATCTCCGCGCCGGCCGCGTCGACGTAGCCGATCCCGGCGCCGGGCGGCAGCAACACCTCCACCGACTGTTGCTTGCCCGGGGCCCCGGCGCTGGTCAGGTCCTTGAGCGCGGGCGGTGCCGGGCGGGTGACGGTCGCGGTGTACGTGGTGGTGTGCCGCTCCCCGGCCGGGTCGGTGAGCTCGATCGTCACCGGGTCCGCCGTGCCGACGAAGCCCAGCGTCGGCGTGTAGCTGATCCGGTTCGCCGACTCGCGCGCGTAGAAGCCGTTCGGCACGACCACGCAGCAGGGGTAGTCCGGGTGCCGGTTCGCCAACTGCATCGTCCAGCCCTCCGGGACCACGACCGTGACCTCCTGCTTCACCAGGCCGGCCGCGGTGGAGGCGAGCGGGGCCCAGACCGGCGCGAGCTCGGTGGCCCCCGCGGCCGGGGCGGCGGCCGCGGGGGAGGCGGCGAGCAGCGGCAGCGCGAGCGCGGGCGCGGCGAGCACGGCGGCGGTGGCGACGGTCAGCGATCTTGGAGTGGGCACAGGCCCAGGATAAACGCCGATAAGCCGGCTACCGGCGCAAACACCGGGGGAGTCGGCCCATAAAACCCGTCCGGGGGTACGCCAGATGCCTGGCGTACCCCCGATCGGGCTCGCGTCAGCGGGGGCGGTTGTTCCCGCCGCCGCTGTTGCCGGGCCTGCTGGAGTTCTGCGGCGCGGGCGCGCGCTCCGGGTTCGACGCGGAACCGGACTTGAACGCGATCTTCTCGCTCGGGGCCGGGAAGTTGTTCATCTTCTGCCCCTTGGCCGCGTCGCGCAGCGTGCGCGCGGCCGCGTTGATGATCGAGTCGTGGATCGCGTCGCCGACCGCGTCGCGCGGATTGTCCGGGTTCACCGCGATGCCGGCGATGGCCAGCTTCGGGGTGACGCCGATGAACGACACGGTCTCGTTGGCCGACGCGGTACCGGTCTTGCCGGTGATCGGGATGTTGCCCATGATGCCGGCCACCTGCGTCGAGGTGCCGTTGCTGCAGGTGCCCCGCTGCGGGCGCTGACCGACCGGGCAGCGGCCCGCGTCCGCGGCGGCCCGGGCCACGTCCTTGTCGATGGCCTGCACGCAGTCCGGCTGGGAGACCTTCGCGGCCGCCTCGCTGGACGTGCCGGTGGTGTCCGTGATCGAGACGACCGGAGTCGGCTGGCAGTACTTGCCGTCGGCCGCCAAGGTGGCGTACGCGTTCGCCATCTGCAGCGGCGTGGTGGCGGACACGCCGAGCGTGAACGTGCCCCAGCTCTTGGCCGCCTCCGGCTCGGCGAAGTCCGCGTCGCTGCCCCGGAACTTGATCCCGAGCCGCTTCGCCATCTCCACGGCCTTGTCCGCGCCGACCGTCTCCTCCAGCTTGACGAAGTAGGTGTTGGAGGACTTGCCGAAGCCGGTCCACATGTTCTGGTAGCCGTCCTGGTAGCTCGGGACCGCGTTGCCCGGGCACCAGTAGCCGCCGCAGTTCGGCGTGCCGCTGATCGGGTAGATCGACTTGTACGGCGACTTCGTGGTGAAGCCCTTGTCCAGCGCGATGCCGTTCTCCAGCGCGGCCAGCATGACGAATCCCTTGAACGTCGAGCCCCACTGGTAGCCCGCGGAGTCCTCGCTGCCGGCGATCAGCTGGTTCACCGTGTTCGGGTACTTCTTCCCGCCCGGGTTGTCCTCGATGCTGTACCGCCGGTTGATCGCCAGCGCCTTGACCTTGCCGGTGGCCGGCTCGACCGCGGCGTACGGCGCCGCCTTCGGGTTGTCCAGGGCGTAGATCTTCTTCGACTCGTCGGCCAGCTTGTTCTGGATCGCCGGGTCCATCGACGTGACGATCCGGAAGCCGCCCTTCTTCAGCGCGTCGAGCCGCGCGGACGGCGTGGAGCCGAACTCCTCCTGCTCCGACCACCACTGGGTGAAGTAGTCGCAGAAGAAGCCCCAGTTGTTGTACTGCTCGGGGACCGCGGTGCAGTTGCCGGGCGAGCGGTTCGGCTTGAGGTTGAGCGGCTCGGCGAGCGCCTTGTCCGCCTCCGCCTGGGTGATCGCGCCGGTGCCGACCATCGCGCCGAGCACGTAGTTGCGCCGGGTGATCGCGCCGTCCTCGTCGTTGTTGACCGGGTCGTAGAGGTCCGGCGACTGCACCAGGCCGGCGATGGTGGCGGCCTGGCCGAGCGTGAGCTTGTCCGCCGTGGTGGAGAAGTACGCGTTCGCGGCCGCGGAGATGCCGTACGCCTGGTTGCCGAAGTAGGCGATGTTCAGGTACCGGCGGAGGATCTCCTCCTTCTCCAGCGAGTCCTCGATGGTGACCGCGTACCGGATCTCCTGGAGCTTGCGGCCGGTGGTCTGCTCCGTCGCGGCCTTGCGCTCCTCCTCGGTGATGGTCGGGTCGTTCTTCAGCACGTTACGCACGTACTGCATGGTCAGCGTGGACGCGCCCTGGGAGACCTCACCGCCCTGCGCGTTGGAGACGAACGCGCGCACCAGGCCCTTGATGTCGACGCCGCCGTGCACGTAGAACCGGGTGTCCTCGGCCGCGACGATCGCGTCCTTCATCACCTTCGCGATGTCGTCGCTCTCGACGTCGGTGCGGTTCTCCTCGTAGAACTGCGTGATCTGGGTCTTGCCGTCGTTCGCGTACAGGTACGACGTCTGCGCGGTCGGCGGCGTCTGGAGCGCGCTCGGCAGGTCCTCGAACGAGTCGCTGGCCAGCTTCGCCGCGAGGCCGGCCGTGGCGCTCGCCGGAAGCGCGGCGCCGGCCACCACCGCGCCGCCCACCAGACCGAGCATCCCGAGGGTGAGCACCTTGCGGGATATGGACAGGATCGTGCGCGCCTTGCCGGGAGCCGCCTGAGGAACCGGTGCGGTGTCCTCCGGGGCGGGCGGTTTTGCCGGTACCTGCATTGCGGGAAGGATCCCCTCGTAAGTCGATGTGGGCCGTCTTCAAGAGTCGCGCCGCGAAGCGTAGAACTCCACTCCACGGGCGGAAGTCACAGGCCGTGACCGGTGACTGATCGCTTCACGGCACGTACATTCCTGTTCGCGTGCCGTGATCATCGGTGTACCTCGGTGCGCCGGTGCGGTGCGCTCGTCCGGATTGTGGTCTGTCCTCGTGCGGTCTCTTAGGAGAACATGAACGCTCCATCGATTCAGCACGGGGTGCGGTGTTCGCGGGGGGTGTGGTGACGTGTCCGACCAGGAGGATCCCGGGGCCGGCGACGAGGTGGTGGAAATCCCTGACCGGAAGCCGACAGTTCTGTCGCACCCGCTCTGGATGCGTTTTCGCTTCGTGACGCTGGCGGGACTGTCGGTGCTGGTCGTGGCCATCACCGTCAGTCTGGTCTTCCTCGGTCGTACCCCGTCCGTGGACGAGCTACGCGCCGAGGCCGGGCTCAACGGCAAACGATCCCTCCGGATCGGCGTGAAGTTCGACCAGCCCGGAATCGCCGAGCGGCAGCCGGACGGCACGTTCACCGGTTTCGACATCGAGATCGCCTACCTGGTGGCGGAGGATCTGGGGTTCCGCCGCAACGAGGTCGAGTTCTACCAGATCCAGAGCGAGGACCGCGAGCGCATGCAGGCGGAGACGCCGGACGGGGCGAACGTGGTCATCGTCGACCTGGTCATCGCCAGCTTCAGCATCACGGAGGAACGGAAGTCGACGCCCGGAGTGTCGTTCTCCGCGCCGTACCTCTACACCGAGCAGTCCGTGCTCACGCTGGGTGATCATCCGCCGGTCGCCACGCTGGACGACCTGCGCGGCAAGCGGGTGTGCAGCCTGGCGACCGCCACCAGCGCCACGGCGGCCGCGGCGGCCGGCAACATCGTGCAGTCGCAGCTCACCATCAGCGAGTGCGTCAAGGCGCTGCGCGCGGGCCAGGTGGAGGCGGTCAGCACGGACGCGGCGATCCTCGGCGGCATCCGGGCGAAGAACCCGGACCTGCGGCACTGGGACATCGGTCTGACCACCACCGAGGCGTACGGGATCAACGTCGGCGAGAACGACGCGCTGCTCCAACTGGTCAACCTCAGCCTCTGGCACTCCCGCGAGGACCCGGACGACGCCCGCTGGGAGGAGGCCTTCGACCGCAACATCCGGTCGAGCGTGCCGCACAACCCGGGCGTGCCGCTGGCCCGGCCGGAGCAGCCGCAGGTGGACAAGCCCGAGGTCCGGGAGTGGTTCTCTGGAGGGCTCGGATGACCGAACCGGCGGCCGACTCGCTCCGGCTGCCGGCCGGCACGCGCGCGCAGCAGCAGTGGCTGCTGTCGCTGCTGCCCGCGTTCCCGCTGGTCCTGCTGGTGCTGCGGCTGTGGTACCTCAGCCGGCAGGACCTCGCCACCATGCTGCTGCTCGTCCAGTACGTCAGCCCGCTCGGCCTGATCACCTCGCTGACCATCACGCTGGTCTGGGTGCTGCCGGCGATGGTGCTGCTGATCCGGGTGTTCGGCACGCTGCTGCTGATCAGCGCGCCGAGCCGGGAGGACGCCCGCCGGTCGCTGCTCGCGGTGGTGACGCTGCGCATGCCGGACTGGGCCGTGGTCATCGCGGTGCTGCTGGCCGCGATCACCTGGCAGATGCGGTTCCTGCCCACGCTGCTCATGCTGGTGCTGATGAGCGTCGGGCTGACCACCTGGCTGCGCCGCGGCGACGACCGGATCGTGCTGCTGTTCATGGGCACGGCGGTGCCGGTCGCGTCCGCGATCCTGGCGTACCTCTGGCTCGGACCGGCGATCATGGCGGCGATCCGCGGCGGGGAGACGATCAACGCGGTGCTGCTCGGCGTGCCGCCCGCGGTGGCGCCCGTGCTGACCGGCCCGATCCCGCCCGGCGTCGCACGGCTCGGCACGCACTGGGCCGCGGTGGCGGCCTCCATCGTGGCGCCGTTCGCGATCGGCGTGCTGTTCATGCGCGCGCCGATTCTGCCGGACACCGCGATCGAGGCCACGGCCGGCGCGGTCGTCACCCCCGAGGCCACCACCGTCACCCGGGAGGCCGTAACCCCGGCGGGGGACGACGAGGAGCCGGCGGTCGAGGTGTGGCGCGGGCGCCTGATCACGGTGGACGACAGCATGGTCACGCTGATGGACGCGGACGGCCGGGTCAGGTTCATCCCGTCGTCCGCCGTGCGGTCCCGTACGCTGTGTCCCGAGGCGGAGCAGGTGCCATCCAGCGCGGTCTACGTGCAGGGGTGGTACGCGGAGGACACCGCGCTGGAGTGGATGGCACCGAAACAGCGACGAACCGAGCCCGACCCACGGTGTCAGGGGCGACCCGTGCGGGCCGAGTGATTCTCCCGCCGAACCCGGCGCACGACGTGACCGGTTGGCGGACCATGATGGGATACCACCGCCTGGAGACAGGCCGACGACGATTTGGCAGGCTTCCGCCATGACCTTGCAGCTGCGATCCGCGGCCATGACCGACCGCGGCCTCATCCGGAGCGGTAACCAGGACTGCGCCTACGCCGGGCGCTACCTGGCGGCCGTCGCCGACGGCATGGGCGGCATGGCCGCCGGCGAGGTGGCCAGCCAGCTCACCATCGAGGCGGTCACGCCGTTCGACTCGCTGATCGCGGACGACCAGCAGGTCGAGGCGCTGCACGCGATGGTCGAGGCGGCCAACGCGCGCATCCACGAGCACGTCGCGGCGAACCCGTCGCTGCAGGGCATGGGCACCACGCTCACCGCGCTGCTGTTCTCCGGCACGCAGTTCGCGCTGGTCCACGTGGGTGACTCCCGGGCGTACCTGTTGCGTGACGGCAAGCTGGTGCAGCTCACCCGCGACGACACGTACGTGCAGATGCTGGTGGACGAGGGCGTGATCACCGAGGACGAGGCGAGCGTGCACCCGCGCCGGTCCGTGGTCACCCAGGCGTTGCAGGGCGAGGCGGTCGCGCCGGCGTACGCGAAGATTCCGCCGCAGGCCGGCGACCGCTGGCTGCTCTGCTCCGACGGCCTCTCCGGCGTGGTGTCCGCGGAGACCATGACGCAGACCATGACGGACTACCCGGACATGCAGGAGTGCGCGAAGCGGCTCATCGATCTCGCGCTGCGCGCCGGCGGGCCGGACAACATCACGGTGGTGCTGGTCGAGCTGGTCGAGGGCCCGGCCGAGCCGGACCCGCAGGGCGCCACCTGCGCCTCCGAACCGGCAGAGCCGGCGAACGCGGGCACCGGCGCCGGGTAGCGCCGAATCGCGCGGCGGCGCGACCTGGGGTAGGTTACGGACCGGTCGCGGGAATCCCCGCGCAGCCTCCGGTGAGTGGTGATGACCTCTACGCGCCTCGCGACGGCGATGCTGCCCCTCGGCGACGCTCCCGCTCGCCCGCGCACCAGGTTCGCCGCCGTCGCCGCGGTCACGCTCCTGGCGGTCGCGCTCGTCGTCGCCGTGAGCACCAGCGGCGTGGTCACCGGCCGGGCCGGCGTCGCGCTGGACAACCTGGCGCAGTTGACGGCCGGGATCGCGGCCGCGGTCTGCTGCCTGGTCACCGCGCGCGGCACGAGCGGCGCCGGCCGCGCGTGGCGGCGGCTGATCGGCGCCGGCATGGTCGGCTGGGCGCTCGGCCAGCTCATCTGGACCGTGTACCAGCTGTTCGGCACGGACTACCTGCCCGGTCCGGCGCCGGCCGAGCTCGGCTACATGGCGCTGCCGGTGTTCGCGCTCTGGGCGCTGCTGACCGTCGCGGCCGTCTCGCCGCGCCGGGTGCTCAACCCGTCCCGTCGCGCGCACGTGGTGACCATGCTGGACGTGGTGATCGTGCTCGGGTCCGTGGTCATGCTCTCCTGGGCGCCGATCCGCGCGGTGCTCCAGGCCGGCGAGGGCCCGCCCGGCGCGCTGGTCGCCGCCGTCGCGCACCTGGTGATGGACGCCCTGCTGGCGGTGCTGCTCGCGCTGCTGCTGGCGGTGCGGCAGCCACCCCGCGCGCTGCGGCCACCGCTGCTGCTGCTCGGCGGCGGCCTGCTGGCGCTGGCCGTGTCCGACGGCTTCTACGCGTACCTGGTGTCCACCGGCGCGGAGCGGATGTCGCCGCTGCACAGCGCCGGCTGGGTGCTCGGCCCGGCGCTGGTCGCGCTGGCCTCGCTGGCCCCCGCGCCGGAGGAGCCGCCGTCGGCCGACACGGACGGGCTGGACCCGGTCTTCCTGCTGCTGCCGGTGCTGCCGGTGGTCGCGACCGGGGTCACGCTGGCCATCCGGACGCTGGTCGGCCACCCGCTGACCTGGCCGGAGGTGGCGCTCGGCTGGCTCGGGCTGCTGTTGGTGATCGTGCGCCAGATGGTGACCATCGTGGACAACCGGGCGCTGCTGCTGTCCGTCGCGGAGGCGCGGCGCCGGCTCGCCCACCAGGCCACCCACGATCCGCTGACCG
The DNA here is from genome assembly GCF_031458235.1 of Catenuloplanes atrovinosus. Taxonomy (NCBI): domain Bacteria; kingdom Bacillati; phylum Actinomycetota; class Actinomycetes; order Micromonosporales; family Micromonosporaceae; genus Catenuloplanes; species Catenuloplanes atrovinosus. Next base: position 811,036 of record NZ_JAVDYB010000001.1, read on the forward strand.
GGCTGGCCAACCGGGAGCTGTTCGGCCGGCGGCTGAGCGCGGCCGTGGACGCGCACCGGGAGGAGGGGCGGCCGATCGCGCTGCTCTTCGTGGACCTGGACGACTTCAAGTTCGTCAACGACAGCTTCGGGCACGCGGCCGGCGACCGGATGCTCCAGGAGATCGCGGCCCGGCTGCAGCGCTGCGTGCGCCGGGACGACCTGGTCGCGCGGCTCGGCGGCGACGAGTTCGCGGTGCTGCTGGAGGCGGACCACGTCGCGCCCGGCCTGGTGGGGGAGCGAATCCTGGCCGCGCTGCGCGAGCCGGTGCTGGTCGACGGCAAGCCGGTCACGGTGGCGGCGAGCGTGGGCGTGGTGGCGCCGGAGCCGTACGACATCGGCCTGACCGGTGACGCGCTGCTGCGGCGCGCGGACGCGGCCATGTACGCCGGCAAGCGGCGCGGCAAGAACATCCTGGTGCGGTACGCCGGCACCCGCGACGGCGGCGGCGACGCGGACCTGCCCGGCCTGCTCGCCGAGGCGCTGGCCGCCGAGCCGGCCTCGTCCGGGTTCGCGGTGCACTACCAGCCGATCGTGGACCTGCACGGCGGTGCGGTGCTGGCCGTGGAGGCGCTCGCCCGCTGGACGCACCCGGACCTCGGCGTGATCGGGCCGGACGTGTTCGTCGCCGTCGCGGAGCGGGCCGGGCTGGTCGCCGCGCTGGACGACTTCGTGCTGGACACCGCGGCGCGGGACGCCCGCGCGCTGGCCGAGCTGCACGGCCGCGACGTGGCCGTGCACGTGAACGTCTCCGCCGGCCGCCTGGGCCGCCCGGAGCTGGAGATCGCGGTGGCGGACGCGCTGCGCCGGCACGGGCTGGCGCCGGAGCGGCTGATCCTGGAGATCACCGAGACGCGCCGGATCGCGGACCTGGGCGCGGCGGTGGCGGCGGCCGGGCGGTTGCAGCGGATGGGCGTACGGCTGGCGCTGGACGACTTCGGCACCGGCTTCAACTCGCTGGCGCAACTGCACGCGCTGCCGGTCTCGATCGTCAAGCTGGACGCCACGCTGACCACGGCGGACGAGCGGTCGCGCGCGCTGGTCCGGTCCGTGCTGGCGATCTGCCGGGACCTGGGCGCGTCCGTGATAGCGGAGGGCATCGAGGCGGCGCCGCAGGCCGACGCCCTGGCCGCGCTCGGCTGCCCGCTCGGCCAGGGCTACCTATACGGCGCCCCGGTCCCGCTGGAGCGCGCCGCGTGAGCGCCGTTCAGCCGTGCACCACCCGCACGTCGACGTTGCCGCGGACCGCGTTGGAGTAGGGGCAGACCTGCTCGGCCGCGTCGGTCAGCGCGGTGACGGCCGCCGCGTCCAGCGTGGGCACCGCGACCTCGAGCGTGACGGTCAGCCCCAGCGCCGGCCGGTCGGTGGCGCGGACCAGGCCGACCTTCGCGGTGACCGTGGAGTCGCCCAGGTCCAGCTTCTGACGGCGGGCGACCAGCCGCATCGCGGAGTGGAAGCACGCCGCGAACCCGGCGGCGAACAGCTGCTCCGGGTTGGTGGCGCCGCCCGCGCCGCCCAGTTCCCTCGGCGCGGCGACCGGGAAGTCGATCAGGCCGTCCGAGGAGGTGACCGCGCCGTTGCGCCCGTCGCCGGACGACGTGACCTCGGCCGTGTAGATGGCGGACATCCGCATCACTCCTTCGTACCGTGGATGGTGTTGGTGATCTGCTCCAGCGCCCGGTGCAACCGGGCGTAGTCGTCGAGGGAGATGCCGAGGCCGCCGGCGATCGTCATGGGCACGGCCGCGCACTCGGCGCGCAGCGCGCGCCCGGCGTCGGTGAGCCGGACCTCGACCACGCGCTCGTCCGCGGCGCGGCGCTGCCGCCGGATCAGCCCGGCCGCCTCGACGCGCTTGAGCATCGGCGAGAGCGTGCCGGAGTCCAGTCGCAGTGCGGTGCCCAGTTCCTTGACGGTCACCGGCTCGTCCGGCCGTTCCCAGAGCACCAGCAGCACCAGGTACTGCGGGTAGGTCAGGCCGGCCCGGTCGAGCAGCGGCCGGTAGAGATCGGTCACCGCGCGCGACGCCGAGTAGAGCGCGAAGCAGAGCTGGTACCGCAGACTCATGCCGATCGCCGGATCGTCCGTCACCCGTCAAAGGCTAGCGGCCGATTAAGTTGTGCACAACCGAAATCCGGCCGCGGGTACGCTGACGCGGGTGAGCCACGTCGCAGGACTCCTTCTCGCCGCGGGCGCCGGCCGCCGCTACGGCATGCCCAAGGCGCTCGTCCCGCTCGACGGCGAGTTGCTCGCCGACCGCGCCGCCCGCGCGCTGGCGGCCGGCGGCTGCGATCCCGTGCTGGTCGTGCTGGGTGCCGCCGCCGCGGACGTGCGCGCACGGGCCGCGCTCACCGGCGCCGACGTGGTGATCAACGAGGAATGGGCGACCGGCATGGGCTCGTCGCTGCGCGCCGGCCTGACCGCGCTGGCCCGCCGTGCCGAGGTGGACGCGGCCGTGGTGCTGCTGGTGGACACGCCGGGCGTCTCCGCGGCCGCGGTGCGGCGGCTGGCCGCGGCCGGTGCGCCCGACGCGCTGGCGATGGGCGGATACGACGATCACGCCGGGCATCCGGTGCTGCTCGGCCGCGATCACTGGGCCGGCGTGGCCGCGCTCGCCACCGGCGACGTGGGCGCGCGGCCGTACCTGCGGGCACATCGCGACCTGGTGCGGATCGTGCCGGTCGGCGACGTGGCGTCGGACGAGGACCTGGACCACCCGATCGTTTCCGGTTCGCAAAATGATGATCAAAGAGCTTCATGATCGATGCCTGGGCTGATTGACTGTCCGGGTGACGCTCGCTGAACTCAACGCACTCCCGGAGGAGGCGGCGCGCGAGGAGCTGCGCACCTGCTGCGCCTCGTCCCGGTGGGTGTCCGAGGTGGCCGCGCGCCGGCCGTACCCACGGCTCGACGCCCTGCTGGCGGTCAGTGACGCGGCGCTGGCCGTGCTCGGCTGGGACGACGTGCTCGAGGCGCTCGCGGCGCACCCGCGGATCGGGCAGCGCGTCACCGGCGCCGACCGGGAGAGCGCCTGGTCCCGGCGCGAGCAGTCCGGCATGGACGCCGCCACCGACGACGTGCGCGCCGCGCTGGCCGAGGCGAACGCGGCGTACGAGGAGCGGTTCGGGCACGTGTTCCTGATCTTCGCGAGCGGCCGGTCCGATGTGGAGATGCTGGCCGCGGCGCGGTCCCGGCTGGACAACGACGAGCCCACCGAGCGCCGCGTGGTGCACGGCGAGCTGACGAGGATCGTGCGGCTGCGGCTGGAGAGGCTGTTCGGATGACCGAGTACGCGAGCATCTCCACGCACATCCTGGACACCGTCTCCGGGGAACCGGCCCGCGGCGTCTACGTGCGGCTCGAGCGGCGGGACGCGGACGGCTGGTCCACGGTCGCGGAGGGCCGCACCGACGACGACGGCCGGCTCCGCGAGTGGGCGCCGATCAACGCCTGGCAGGCGGGCGGCTACCGGCTGGTCTTCTACGTCGAGCCGTACCTGGGCGGGAACGCGTTCTTCCCGGAGATCACCGTGGCGTTCCACGTGCACGACCCGCGGCGGCACTACCACGTGCCGCTGCTGCTCAGCCCGTACGGGTACACCACCTACCGAGGGAGTTAGACGACGTGGCGATCGTGCTCGGCCCGAACCGGTACGGCAAGGCGGAGACCCGGGTCGTGCGGGTCACCCGCGACGGCGGCACCCACTCCATCACCGACCTGAACGTCAGCGTGGCGCTCTCCGGCGACCTCGCCGACACGCACCTGACCGGCGACAACGCCAACGTGCTGCCCACCGACACGCAGAAGAACACGGTGTACGCGTTCGCGAAGCAGCACGGCATCGCCTCGCCCGAGGCGTTCGCGCTGCTGCTGGCCCGGCACTTCACGTCCTCCCAGGAGACGATCACGGGCGCGCGGGTGGAGATCGAGGAGTACCCGTGGAACCGGCTCGGGCCGCACTCGTTCTCCCGGGACGGCTCCGCCGTGCGTACCGCGGAGGTGGTCGTCGCGGAGCCCGGCACCGAGGTGTTCGGCGGGCTCACCGGGCTGACGCTGCTCAACTCGACGGACTCGGAGTTCTCCGGGTTCATCAGGGACCCGTACACCACCCTGGCCGAGACGTCCGACCGAATCCTGGCCACTGCGGTGGACGCCCGGTGGCGGTTCATCACGCCCGAGGCCGACTTCGACGCGGTCTTCGGCCGTGCCCGCGCGGCCATGATCGAGGCGTTCACCGGCACCTACAGCTACTCGCTGCAGCAGACGCTCTTCGCGATGGGCAAGGCCGTGCTGGAGGCGTGCCCCGACCTGGCCGAGATCCGGCTGCGCCTGCCGAACAAGCACCACTTCGTGGTCGACTGCACGCCGTACGGGCTGGACGCCGCGCCCGAGGTGTTCCACGCGGACGACCGCCCGTACGGCCTGATCGAGGGGTCGGTGGTCCGGGACGACGTCTCGTGATCATCATCGAGAACTGCGCGGTCGCCACCGTCTCCGGGCCGGAGCACCTGGACGGCCACGTGATCGTCGACGAGGGCACCGGCCGGATCACCGCGGTCGGCAGCGGCCACGCCGGGCGCGTGCACGGCGCCGTCCGGCGCATCGACGGTACCGGCTGCCTGCTCACCCCCGGCCTGGTCAACACGCACCACCACCTCTACCAGTGGGCCACCCGCGGACTCGCCCAGGACGACACGCTGTTCGGCTGGCTCACCACGCTCTACCCGATCTGGGCCCGCATCGACGAGGAGATCGTGCACGCCGGCGCGGCGGCCGGGCTCGGCTGGCTGGCGCTCACCGGCTGCACGCTCAGCACCGACCACCACTACCTGCACCCGGCCGGTGCCGGGGATCTGCTCGCCGCCACCGTCACCGCCGCCGCCGAGATCGGCCTGCGCTTCCACCCCACCCGCGGCGCGATGGACCTCGGCGCCTCCGCCGGCGGCCTGCCGCCCGACTCCGTCGTGGAGACCACGGACGCCGCGCTCGCCGCCACCGCGGACGCGATCGACCGCTTCCACGACCCGTCCCCGTCCGCCATGCTCCGGATCGCGGTCGCGCCCTGCTCGCCGTTCTCCGTCACCGACACGCTGATGCGCGAGTCCGCCGCGCTGGCCCGCGACCGCGGCGTCCGCCTCCACACCCACCTCGCCGAGACCGCCGACGAGGAGGACTACTGCCGCGCCACGCACGGCTGCGACCCGGTCGAGTACGCCGCCGGCCTCGGCTGGCTCGGCGACGACGTCTGGCTCGCCCACGCCGTCCACCTCTCCCCGGCCGCGATCTCCACCATCACCTCGTCCGGTACGGCCGTCGCGCACTGCCCCGCCTCCAACGCGCGCCTCGGCGCCGGCACCGCCCCGGTGCGCGCCCTGCTGGACGCCGGCGGCACGATCGGCCTCGGCGTCGACGGCGCCGCCTCCCAGGAGAACGGCGCCATGATCGCCGAACTCCGCCACGCCCTCTACACCGCCCGCCTCCGCGGCGGCCCCACGGCGCTGACGGTCCGCGAGGCCCTCACCATGGCTACGCTCGGCGGCGCCCGCTGCCTCGGCCGTGACGCCGACCTGGGGTCCATCGAGGTCGGCAAACTCGCGGACCTGGCGCTGTGGCGCCTCGACGGTCTGGGTCACGCGGGCATCGCGGACCCGGTGGCCGCGCTGGTCCTCGGGCCTCCGGCTCCGCTGGAGGCGCTGCTCGTCGGGGGCCGGGAGATCGTCCGCGACAACACGCTGGTCACCGCGGACTCCGACCACCTGGCCCGCCGCGCCCGCCGCGCCGCGCGGAAACTCGCCCGCTCCCGCTGACCCGGTTCTGCCGGCGTCGCGGCCCGCGCCGCCGTGCCTGCATGGCGGATTCGGGGCTTATGGGGCCTTTAGGGGTTGCTTAATTTTCTGCGGTGGTCAAACCGGGTCGAGACTCGCCGCGTGCGCATGGGCAGGGCCGCCCGCCCCCGGGACCAGGGCGGCCGGCGAACGCGACAGGAAGGCTTGATCATGACAGGTGCTGTACGGCGGAAGCTGATCATCGCGGCCGTGGCCGTGCTGGGAGCCGGAGCCGCGGTGGCGACCACGACGCTGGCGTCCGCGGAGACGCCGCCCGCCACCGGGGAGCGGGTGGTGACCGAGTCGATCGAGGTCGACGGCGTGTTCGACGGGGCCGGTCAACGGTTCATCGGCGGTGGTGACCTCGGTGGCGGTGGGCAGGAGGAGGGACAGGACCCGCTGTTTCGGCTGGCCGACGGCGCCACGCTGGAGAACGTGATCCTCGGCGATCCGGCCGCGGACGGCGTGCACTGCGCCGGCAGTTGCACGCTGCGGAACGTCTTCTGGGAGAACGTGGGGGAGGACGCGGCCACGTTCCGCGGTACGAACGCGACCGTGGTGATCGACGGCGGCAGTGCGGCGGGCGCGGACGACAAGGTCTTCCAGGACAACCGCGGCGCCGGTGGGTCGGTCACGATCCGGAACTTCGAGGTGTCCGGCTTCGGCAAGCTCTACCGGTCGTGCGGCAACTGTTCCACGCAGGCCGCGCGCACCGTCACCATGGAGAACATCACCGTGACCGCGCCGGGTGACACGCTCGCCGGCGTCAACGCGAACCTGGGCGACCGGCTCACCGTCGACGGTGTCACGATCATCGGGGACGCGGACGAGGAGATCTCGCTCTGCGACCTGTTCGAGGGCAACGACACCGGCGACGAGCCGGTGAAGATCGGCGAGGGCCCGGACGGCGAGACGTGCGTGGTGACCGGCGTCGTGCGGCGGTGACGGAAACCAGCGGCATCTGAAGGATCGACGTCCGACTATTGAAACGTTCCCCGGGGTGTAGGGAGCCTGATCACGGCCGCGTCCCTACACCCCCGGGGAGACCCCGTGCTGATCCACGCGCTGAGCGCCGCCCTCCTGCTCGTCACGTCGGCGCCGGTGGTCGCGGCCCCGCCCGCGGCGCCGGACATCCCGCTGTCCGCGGTGAAGGCGCACCTGGCCGAGTTCCAGTCGATCGCCACCGCCAACGGGGGCAACCGGGCGCACGGCCGGCCGGGCTTCCTCGCCTCGATCACGTATGTGAAGGGCCGGCTGGACGCGGCCGGTTACACCACGGTCGTGCAGTCGTTCACGTACGGCGGCGCCACCGGCTACAACCTGATCGCGGACTGGCCGGGCGGCGACCCCGACGACGTGCTGATGGTCGGCGCGCACCTGGACAGCGTGGCCGCGGGACCGGGCATCAACGACAACGGCAGCGGTTCCGCCGCGATCCTGGAGACCGCGCTCGCGGTCGCCGCGCAGGGCCTCGTGCCCGGCCGTCACCTGCGTTTCGCCTGGTGGGGCGCGGAGGAGCAGGGGCTGCGCGGCTCCACGCACTATGTGAGCACGCTGCCGGCGGCGGCGCGGGCGCAGATCACGGGCTATCTCAACTTCGACATGGTGGGCTCGCCGAACGCGGGCTACTTCGTCTACGACGGCGACAACTCCGACGGTACGGGTGCCGGTCCCGGCCCGGCCGGGTCCGCGGAGATCGAGGCGGTGATCGAGGGCTACTTCGCCGGCATCGGCGTACCCACGCGGGGCACTGACTTCGACGGGCGCAGCGACTACGGCCCGTTCATCGCGCGCGGCATCCCCGCGGGTGGCACGTTCACCGGGGCGGAGGGCGCGAAGACCAGCGCGCAGGCGGCGCTCTGGGGCGGCACCGCGGGTGCCCGCTTCGACCCGTGCTATCACGCGCGGTGCGACACCACGAGCAACATCGACGACGTCGCGCTGGACCGGAACGCGGACGCGGTCGCCCACGCGGTCTGGACGCTCGCCGGAGCTCAGAACGTGTAGCGGGTCTGCGAGTACGGCGCCTTGGTGAACGCGAGGATCTTGACCGGGGTCAGCGCGTAGACCGGCGCCACGGTGCCCTGCGCGGGATCGGTGAACGCGCCGCCCCGCACCTCGAACGTCCAGTCCAGCTTGGACCGCCACAGCGCGGCCAACTCGCCCAGCAGCTCCTCGTCCCGGGTGATCGCGGCGGTGCCCTCGATCACCAGGTCAATCCCCGCACGGTACGTGCTGGTGCCCGTGGTGAGCGCGCACGACGGGTGAACGGCGAGGTTGACCGCCTTCTGCTCGTGCGCGCCGGTGCAGAAGTGGGCGCGGCCGTCCACCCACATCGCGGGCAGCGGTGCCACGTGCGGGCGGCCGTCCGCCCGGACCGTGGAGAGCCAGAACATCTCGGACTCGACCAGCACGCGCTCGGCCTCGGACCAGGGCAGCGCGGACGAGCCGGGCTCGCTGAACTCGGCGACGTGGGTGACGGTAGGTGTCATGGTCATGGTCTTACCGGACGGGTATGACATTTCGTGTCCCGAAAGGGTGGTTGCGCGGCGATCATCGGGGTAGACAGGAGGTCGAGGGAGGTGAGCGCGCCATGGGAGTCAAGACCTTCATCGAGGGGTGGCCGGTGTGGCGGCAGCTCACCGGCACCGATCCGCTCGGCCGCGGGCTCGCCGCGCAGTCGTCGCGCTCCAAGAGCCTGACCGCGCGCACCGAGACCGCCGACTCCGTGGCGAAGTCCGTCTGCCCGTACTGTGCGGTCGGCTGTGGCCAGCGCGTCTACGTCAAGGACGGCGCGGTCACCCAGATCGAGGGCGACCCGGACAGCCCGATCTCCCGCGGCCGCCTCTGCCCGAAGGGCTCGGCCAGCAAGAGCCTGGTGACGAACCCGGACCGGGTGCGGACCGTGCTCTACCGCCGGCCGTACGGCACGGACTGGGAGGAGCTCGACCTCGACACGGCGATGGAGATGATCGCCGACCGGGTCGTGGCCGCGCGCGAGCGGACCTGGGAGGACGCGGACGCCGACGGCCGCCCGCTGCACCGCACGCTCGGCATCGCGAGCCTGGGCGGCGCCACGCTGGACAACGAAGAGAACTATCTGATCAAGAAGCTCTTCACCGCGATGGGCGCCATCCAGATCGAGAACCAGGCGCGCATTTGACACTCCGCCACCGTTCCCGGTCTGGGAACTTCTTTCGGCCGTGGCGGGGCCACCGGGTTCCAGCAGGACCTGGCCAACGCGGACTGCATCATCATCCAGGGTTCCAACATGGCCGAGGCACACCCGGTCGGGTTCCAGTGGGTGATGGAGGCGAAGAGGCGCGGCGCGACGATCATCCACGTCGACCCGCGGTTCACCCGGACCAGCGCGCTGGCGCACAAGCACGTGCCGATCCGGGCCGGTGCGGACATCGCGTTCCTCGGCGGCGTCGTCAACTACATCCTGGAGAACGAGCTCGACTTCCGGGAGTACGTGCTGGCGTACACGAACGCGGCCACCATCGTCTCCGACGACTTCCGTGACACCGAGGACCTGGACGGGCTGTTCTCCGGGTACGACCCGGAGAACAACGTCTACGACCAGACCAGCTGGAACTACGCCGGCCACCAGGCGCGCACGCACGACAGCGAGCAGGAGTCGCACACGCAGCGGGAGACCGCGGCCGGGCTCCAGCAGGAGTCGCACGGCCCGCCGGTGCCGGCACAGACGCGCCGGGACGAGTCGCTCCAGGACCCGCGCTGCGTCTACCAGATCCTGAAGCGGCACTTCGCGCGCTACACGCCGGAGGTCGTCGAGGGCCTCACCGGCGTACCCGCGCGGGAGTTCCTGAAGGTCTGCGAGGCCTGGACGCGCAACTCCGGCCGGGAGCGGACCACGGCGCTGGTCTACTCCGTCGGCTGGACCCAGCACAGCGTGGGCGTGCAGTACATCCGGACCGGCGCGATCATCCAGCTGCTGCTCGGCAACATGGGGCGGCCGGGCGGCGGCATCATGGCGCTGCGCGGTCACGCCAGCATCCAGGGGTCCACCGACATCCCGACGCTGTTCAACCTGCTCCCCGGCTACCTGCCGATGCCGACCGTGGGCCAGCACGACACGTTCGACGACTGGATCGACAGCATCCGGCACCCGGGCCAGAAGGGCTTCTGGGCGAACGCGCGCGCCTACGCGGTCAACCTGCTCAAGGCGTACTGGGGCGACGCGGCCACGCCGGAGAACGATTTCGGGTACGGATGGCTGCCCCGGCTCAGCGGCGACCACGGCACGTACCAGCAGGTCCTGAACATGATCGACGGGAAGGTCAAGGGTTACTTCCTGCTCGGGCAGAACCCCGCGGTCGGGTCGGCGCACGGCAAGGCGCAGCGGCTCGGCATGGCCAACCTGGACTGGCTGGTCGTCCGCGACCTCTACATGATCGAGAGCGCCACGTTCTGGAAGAACGGGCCGGAGGTGGAGACCGGGGAGATCACGCCGGAGAGCTGCAAGACCGAGGTGTTCTTCATGCCGGCCGCCAGCCACGTGGAGAAGGAGGGCACGTTCACCCAGACGCAGCGCCTGCTCCAGTGGCGCGAGAAGGCGGTCGAGCCGCCCCAGGACTGCCGCTCCGAGCTGTGGTTCTTCTACCACCTCGGCCGCATGATCCGCGAGCGGCTGGCCGGCTCCGAACTGCCGCGCGACCGCGCGGTGCTGGACCTGGCCTGGGACTACCCCGAGCACGGCGCGCACCGGGAGCCGAGCGCGGAGGACGTGCTCAAGGAGATCAACGGGTACGAAGTGGCGAGCGGCCGCCCGCTCTCCTCGTTCACCGAGATGCGCGACGACGGCAGCACGCTCGGCGGCTGCTGGATCTACACCGGCGTGTACAAGGACGGCGTCAACCAGGCCGCCCGCCGCAAGCCGCGCGGCGAGCAGGACCACGTGGCCGCGGAGTGGGGCTGGGCCTGGCCGGCGAACCGGCGCACGCTCTACAACCGCGCGTCCGCCGATCCCGACGGGCGGCCGTGGAGCGCGCGCAAGGCCTACGTCTGGTGGGACGAGGACAAAGGCGAGTGGACCGGGCACGACGTGCCCGACTTCGAGAAGACGAAGCCGCCGTCCTACCGCCCGCCGGAGGACGCGAGCGGCGTCGACGCGATCGCCGGCGACGACGCGTTCATCATGCAGGGCGACGGGAAGGGCTGGCTGTACGTGCCGAGCGGGCTGATCGACGGCCCGATGCCGACGCACTACGAGCCGGCCGAGTCGCTGATCCGCAACCCGCTCTACGGCCAGCAGGCGAACCCGACCCGGAAGATCTACCGGCGCGCGGACAATCAGATCAACCCGAGCCCGCCGGAGGCGCACAGCGAGGTCTTCCCGTACGTGTTCACCGTCAGCCGGCTCACCGAGCACCACACCGCCGGCGGCATGAGCCGCACGCTGCCGTACCTCGCGGAGCTGCAGCCCGGCCTGTTCGTCGAGGTGTCCCCGCAGCTCGCCGGCGAGCTGGGCCTGCGGCATCTGGACTGGGCGCACCTGGTCACCGGCCGGTCCGCGGTCGAGGCGCGGGTGTTCGTCACCGACCGGCTGCGGCCGCTGCGCGTCGAGGGCCGCACGGTGCACCAGATCTGGCTGCCGTACCACTTCGGCGCCAACGGCGTGGTCACCGGCGACTCCACGAACGACCTCTTCGGCATCACGCTGGACCCGAACACGCTCATCCAGGAAAGCAAGATCGGCACATGCGACCTGGTGCCCGGGCGGCGCCCTACGGGTAAGGCACTGCTGGAGTACGTGGCGTCGTACCGGCGCCGCGCGGGCCTGACCGACGACCACGTGACGCCGATCGCCACCACCGGGGAGGACGACTAGATGGGCAGCCTGTACGGTCCGCTGGACCCGGCGCCCGACGCCGGGTACGTGGACGCGCCGCCCCGGATGGGCTTCTTCACCGACACCAGCGTCTGCATCGGCTGCAAGGCGTGCGAGGTCGCCTGCAAGGAGTGGAACGGCGTACCCGCGGACGGGTTCGACCTGCTCGGCCAGTCCTTCGACAACACCGGCGGGCTGTCGGCGAACTCGTGGCGTGCCGTCCACTTCGTCGAGCAGCCGATGCCGGCCTCGGTGAGCGCGGTGGACACGCCGGTCAAGGCGCCGGCCGTGTCGCTGGGCATGCCGGGCATCGGGCCGCCGCCCGGCGAGACGCGGCCGGACTTCCGCTGGCTGATGATGTCCAACGTGTGCAAGCACTGCACGCACGCGGGCTGCCTGGACGTGTGCCCGACCGGCGCGCTGTTCCGTACCGAGTTCGGCACGGTCGTGGTGCAGGAGGACATCTGCAACGGCTGCGGCTACTGCATCCCGGCCTGCCCGTACGGCGTGGTCGACCAGCGCAAGGACGACGGCCGCGCCTGGAAGTGCACGCTCTGCTACGACCGGGTCGGCGACGGCCTGACGCCCGCCTGCGCGCAGGCCTGCCCGACCGAGTCCATCCAGTACGGTGAGTTGTCCGAGCTGCGCGAGCGCGCGGCGCAGCGGGTGGACGCGCTGCGGGCGGCGGGCGAGACCACGGCACGGCTCTACGGGCACGACGAGAACGACGGCGTGGGCGGCGACGGCGCGTTCTTCCTGCTGCTCGACGAGCCCGAGGTGTACGGTCTGCCGCCGGACCCGGTCGTCACCACGCGCGATCTCCCGGCGATGTGGAAGCGGGCCGGGCTGGCGGCGCTGGCGATGGCCGGAGCGGCGATAGTGGCGTTCGCGGGGCGGTCACGGTGAGCGTCTTCGAGACCCCGGAGCGGGACGCCGCGGCGCCGGGCGTCGGCAAGGGCGGCCAGGACGTGGACCGGCGGGCCGAGCGCGACGTGGCGGACCGGCCGAAGCGCTCCGGGTCCCGGTCGCGGTCGCGGTCGCGCGAAGAGATCATGGTGCCCGAGGCGGAGTTCCGCTCGTACTACAACCGGCCGATCGTCAAGGCGCCGGTCTGGACGCACGAGATCGCGGCGTACCTGTTCACCGGCGGACTCGCGGCCGGGTCCGCGCTGCTCGGCGCCGGCGGCGACCTCACCGGGCGGCCCGCGCTGCGCCGCGCCGGCCGGATCGCCGCGCTCGGCGCGCTCGGCGCCAGCACGTACTTCCTGATCGCGGACCTCGGCCGGCCCGAGCGCTTCCACCACATGCTGCGCATCGCCAAGCCGACCTCGCCGATGTCGATGGGCACCTGGATCCTCTCCGCGTTCGGCGGCGCGGCCGGCGTGGCCGCCGCGGCCGAGATCGCGCCCGCGGTGCTGCCCGAGCGCGGCCCGCTCGGCCTGCTGCGCCGCGCCATGCCGCTGACCGGCCGGGCGTCCGGGCTGGCCGCCGCCGCGGCCGCGCCCGCGCTGGCCACCTACACGGCGGTGCTGCTGGCGGACACGGCCACGCCGTCCTGGCACGAGGCGTACCCGGAATTGCCGTTCGTGTTCGGCGGCAGCGCGCTCGCCAGCGGTGCCGCGGTCGGGCTGATCGCCGCGCCGGTGGAGCAGAACCGGCCGGCGGTACGGCTCGCGGTCGCCGGCGCGGTGCTGGAACAGGCGGCGGCGCACCGGGTCGAGCACGGGATGGGGCTGCTCAGCGAGCCGTACCGGCAGGGCCGGGCCGGCCGGCTGCTGCGGCTGAGCCGGGTGCTGACCATCGCGGGCGCGGCCGGCGCGGTGCTCGGCCGCCGCAGCCGGGTGATCTCCGCGCTCTCCGGAGCGGCGCTGCTGGCGGCCTCCGCGGCGACCCGGTTCGGGATCTTCGACGGCGGCGTGGCCTCGGCGAAGGACCCGAAGTACACGGTCATCCCGCAGCGCGCCCGGCTCGCCGCCCGCGAAGCGGCGGCCGCCGACGACGCGTCTTGACCACCACGTACGCGCTGGTCGGCTTCGGCTTCCGCGCCGCCACGCTGCATCGCGTCGCCACCGCGCTGGACGGCCTGCGCTGCGTGGGCGCGGTCGTGCGCACGCCGCGCCCGCTGCCCGTACCCAGGTACGACTCGCTCGGCGCGTGCCTGCGCGACGCGCGGCCCGGCCTCGTGATCACCGCGGTGCCGTGGGACCGGAACCCGGACGTGATCCGCGAGTGCGTGGCGCACGGCGTGCCGGTGCTGGCCGAGACGCCGCCCGCGCCGGACCTGCCGGCGCTGCGCGCACTCTGGGCCGACGTGGGCGGCAGCGGGCTGGTGCAGGTCGCGGAGCAGTACCCGCTGATGCCCACGCACGCGGCGCGCGCCGCCGCGGTCCGTACCGGCATCATCGGCGCGCCGACCCAGGTCCAGGTGTCGTCCACGCAGCTCTACCACGCGGTCGCGCTGATCCGCGGCCTGCTCGGCGCCGGGCACGATGCCGCGACGGTACGGGCCGGCCGCACCGAGGCGCCGCTGCTGCACCCGCTGGACCGCGCCGGATGGACCGGCGAGACCACGCCACGCCCGGCCGTCACCACGATCGCCATGCTCGACTTCGGCGCCGGCCGGTCCGCGCTCTACGACTTCACCACCGGGCAGACCCGCAACCTGCTGCGCTTCCGCCGGCTGCTGATCCGCGGTACGCACGGCGAGCTGCACGACGACGAGATCGTGCACCCGACCGGCCCGCGCGGGCTGGCCCGGACGCCGCTGACCCGCCGGCAGAGCGGCCACGAACTGGACCTGAACGGCTTCGACACGGAGTCGATCACGCTGGGCACCGAGGTGCTGTGGACCAACCCGTACCCGGGCCGCCGCTGGAACGACGACGAGATCGCCACCGCCGCGCTGCTGGACGCCACCGCGGCCTGGGTGCGCGGCGCGGGCCCGCCGCCGTACCCGCTGGCCGAGGCCGCCCAGGACCACCTGATCGGGCTGGCCATCGAGGAGGCCGCGGCGGCGGACCGCCCGGTCACCACGAGCGCGGAGGCCTGGTCGGGGATGCCGTCCTCCGGCACCCCCGACTCCTAGCGGTCAGCGCCGGCGGTCCGGCAGGTCGGCCTCGATGCGCTCCTTGCGGACGCGCCCACCGACCGTCTCCTCGTCCTGGACGGTCTCGGTGCCGAGGCGCACCCGCTCCACCGGGACCGCCTCCTTGCTCACCACGGGCCGTTCCGCGTGCAGCGTCACCTCGTGCTCGGCCTCGCTGATGTCCGGGCCGGCGTAGGCGTCGTCCCGGTTCGCGTCCGTGATCGGCTCGCGCTCCAGGCGCACCTCCTCCCGCTGCACCGGCACGGTGGTCCGGACCTCCTCGGTGACCACGTACTTGCGCAGCCGGGCCTTGCCGGTCGTCTGCCGCTCCGTACCGACCTGGAGCCGTTCCTCGGACCGGGTCATGGCCTTGTCGCCGCGGTGCCGGCCGCCGTTGGCGAAGCCGGCGTAGTAGGAGTACAGGCGCTGCACCTCGGTCTGGTCGAGCGGCTCGTCGCCGTCGTTCTCCACCCGCGGCGCCTGCTTGATCGTCGACTTGTCGAACGGCACGTGCAGCTCGTCACCGCGCAGTTCGGCCGGGCCGAGCGGGATCAGCGTGTCCCGCAGGCCGAACAGGCCGGTGCGCACGCTGATCCACTCCGCGCCGGTCCCGTCCGCCCCGGTCCACACCTGACCCACGGTTCCCACCCGGTCGCCGTCGCGGTCGAAGACGGTACGGCCGGGCAGGGACTGCCAGTGCTCGGACGTGATGCTCATGGTTCCTCCTCGTGCCCTTGCTTGTCGCTTCCCTTGTGTCCTCGCGGACGAAGCGAGTGGTACCCGGGTCACGGAGAGCGATGTGTACGGACACGAAAGGTGACATGAGTGAGCGGATCGTTCATGTCAGCGGACGATCAGCGTGCGACCCTCCCGGTCCGCCGCGCGCAGCTCGCCGATCACCGGGTGCCCGGGGAGCTCGCCCGCGACCAGCAGGCCGCCGGAGGTCTGCGCGTCCGCGAGCAGCAGCAACTCGCCCTCGTCCACGCCGTCCGCGTCCAGGTGCGGGCGCACCCAGTCCAGGTTGCGCCGGGTGCCGCCGCTGACGAAGCCGTCCGCGAGCGCGGACCGCGCACCGTCCAGGTAGGGCACGGCCGACGCGTCCACGAACGCGGTCACGCCGCTCGCCCGGGCCAGCTTGTGCAGGTGGCCGAGCAGCCCGAAGCCGGTCACGTCGGTGGCCGCCACCGCGCCCGCCGCCACCGCCGCCTCGGCCGCGTCCCGGTTCAGCGCGGTCATCGCGGCCACCGCGTGCGGGAACCGCTCGCCGGTCGCCTTGTGCCGGCTGTTCAGCACGCCGATGCCGAGCGGCTTGGTCAGCGTCAGCGGCACGCCCGGCCGCCCCGCGTCGTTGCGCAGCAGCCGCCCCGGGTCGACCAGGCCGGTGACGGCCATGCCGTACTTGGGCTCCGGATCGTCCACGCTGTGCCCGCCGGCCACCGGGCAGCCCGCCTCCCGCGCCACGTCCAGCCCGCCGCGCAGCACCTCTCCCGCCAGCTCCAGCGGCAGCCGATCCCGCGGCCAGGCCAGCAGATTGATCGCCACGATCGGGGTGCCACCCATCGCGTACACGTCGGACAGCGCGTTCGCCGCCGCGATCCGCCCCCAGTCGTACGCGTCGTCCACCACCGGCGTGAAGAAGTCCGCCGTCGACACCACCGCCCGGTCCGCCCCGATCCGCACCACCGCGGCATCGTCCCCGTCGTCCAGCCCCACGATCAGCTCCCGCTCCGCGGGCGACGGCGTGCCCCGCAGCCCCGCGACCACCGCCTCCAACTCCCCGGGCGGGATCTTGCAGGCACAGCCGCCCCCGTGCGCATACCCGGTGAGCCGTATCGCCGTCTCGCTAGCAGTCATGCCGGGCTCCCGGCCGCGCTGCGGTCGCGTGGTGGTCGGCGCTGCGCTGATGATTCGTTCGCAAGCTCACTCATGCCGGGCTCCCGGCTGTGGTGCGGTTGCGTGGTGGTCGGCGCTGCGCTGATGATTCGTTCGCAAGCTCACTCATGCCGTCGACTCTCCCACGCACCTTGCTAGGCTGCCCGGGAAGGCGATCGAGTGGCTGGTGCCCTCCCCGATCTTCAAAATCGGTGTGACCGAGGATCTCGGTCAGGCGGGTTCGATTCCCGTCCGCCTTCGCTCACGTGAGTTCGCGGGTGTTGTCCGGCAGGCGGCGGGTGAGGCCGGTGCGGTCGAGCAGTTCGAGCAGCGGGACGGCCACGCGGCGGGAGCAGCCGAGGGTCTGGCGGGCCTCGCTGACCGTGAACGGGTGGCCGAGCGTGGCGAGCCGCCGGGCCGCCTCCTCGGGTGCGCCCGGGAGCAGGAAGACGCCGTCGGCCACGCGGAGGAGCAGGCCGGCGCGGACGGCGGCGGCGGCCTCGCGGCGGCCGAGGCCGAGGTCGGCCAGGCGGGCGGCCTCGGGGGCGGCGAACGGGGTGTCGCGCAGGTCGTCGCGGACGGCGGCGACCATGCGGGCCAGCGCGGGTGGCACGGCGGACGCGGTGGCGGTGACCACGCGGCCGTCGCGGTAGGACAGCGGGGGAGTGACCAGCGCCTCCACCAGCGCGATGTCCGGCAGGCCGAGGCGGTGGCGCAGCGCCTCGGCGGGGGCGCCGGGCTCCAGCGGGTGTTCCTTCGCGTACGTGGTGGCCGCGTCCACCAGCCGGGCGCGCAGCGCGGACCAGTGTGCGGGGTCGGCCAGCCAGTCGCCGCTGACCGGGGTGACCGTGACCGGCACGCCCATCCGGAGCAGGTCGCCGCGCCGGATGAGGCCGCGGCGGCGCAGCTCGTCGTGCTCGTCCGGCACGCCGGTCATGGTGGCCAGCACGGCGCCGCGGGCCGCACCGGCGCCGCGCCGGCCGAGCGCGGGCGGGGCCACGTCCAGGATGGTCGCGCCGCCCAGGATTCGGGGGCCGGCGCGGCCGGGGTCGCGCAGCAGCATCCGGTCGCCGAGGCGGAGCGGCAGCGGGCGGGCGAGCCGGAGCCGGAGCGTGTCCGCGCCGAGCGGGCGGACGCGGGCCACCACGGCGGCGGAGCCGACGTGGACGGTGACGGTCGGTGGCAGGTCCGCGGCGGGTACGCCGTCGAGGCGCAGGTCGAGCTCGTCGGTGGCGGCGTACGCGCCGGGCGTGAGCAGCACCGTGCCGCGTCCGGCCGCGTCCCGGTCGGTGCCGCGCAGGTTGACGGCGACACGCGCGACCGGGCCGATCCGCTCGGCGGTCTCGCCGAGCGACTGGAGCCCGCGGACCCGGACCGGGCGGCCGTCCAGCTCAAGTTCGTCGCCGACGCGCAGCCGCCCGGCGCCGAGCGTGCCGGTGACCACGGTGCCGGCGCCGCGTACCGTGAAGACGCGGTCGACCCAGAGCCGTACCGGCGCGGTGTCGTCCGGCGCGGGCAGCGACGTGACCAGGTCGTCCAGCGCCCGGCGCAGCTCCGGCAGCCCGTCGCCGGTCACCGCGCTCACCGCCACCGCCGGTACGTCGCCGAGCGTGGACCGGGCGATCCGCTCCCGCGCCGCGGCCAGCACCTGGCCGGGCGGCGCCAGGTCAGCGCGGGTCACGCAGAGCAGCCCGTGCCGGACGCCGAGCGCGTCCAGCGCGGCCAGGTGCTCCTCCGACTGCGGCATCCATCCGCCGTCCGCGGCCACCACCAGCATCGCGGCCGGAACCGGGCCGATGCCGGCCAGCATGTTCGGCACGAAGCGTTCGTGGCCGGGTACGTCCACGAACGCCACGGTCTCGCCGGACGGCAGCCCGGTCCAGGCGAACCCGAGGTCGATGGTCATGCCACGGCGGCGCTCCTCGGCCCACCGGTCCGGTTCCATCCCGGTCAGCGCGCGGACCAGCGTGGACTTGCCGTGGTCCACGTGCCCGGCGGTCGCTATGACGTGCATGCCGCGTGCAGCTCCCGATCGCGGTCCGCCGGTACGCAGCGCAGGTCCAGCAGCAGCCGCCCGCGCTCCACCCGTCCGAGCACGGCCGGGTCGCCGAGCCGCAGCCGCCGCGCGTAAGCCTCGGGCAGCGACACCGCCCACGACGGCAGCGTGCGCCCCGGCGCGCCACCGCCGCCCACGACCGCGTCGGTCGCGGCCGGGACCGCGTCGATCCCGTCCGCGCGCAGTCCCGCGGCCAGCGCCTCCGCGCGCGCCCGCAGCGCCTCCGGGTCCTCGTCCAGCGCGGCCGGCACCGGCGCGGTCCCGCCGCGCAGTGTCGCCTCCAGCGCGGCCAGCGTCAGCTTGTCCACCCGCAGCGCGCGCGCCAGCGGATGCCGCCGCAGCCGCTCCACGATGTCCGCGTCGCCGAGCAGCAGCCCCGCCTGCGGCCCGCCGAGCAGCTTGTCACCGCTCGCGGTCACCAGCATGGCGCCGGCGGCCAGCGCGGACGCCGCGTCCGGCTCGTCCGGCAGCACCGGATGCGGTGCCAGCAGCCCGGACCCGATGTCCACCACCACCGGAGTCCCCAGACCGGCCAGATCATCAACGGGTACGGCGGAGGTGAACCCGGACACCACGAAGTTCGACGGATGCACCTTGAGGACGAACCCGGTGTCCGGCCCGATCGCGCCCGCGTAGTCGGCCCGGGTGGTCCGATTGGTGGTCCCCACCTCGCGCAGCCGCGCACCGGTGCTGACCAGCAGATCCGGCAGCCGGAACCCGTCGCCGATCTCGACCATCTCGCCGCGGCTGACCACGATCTCCCGCCCGGCGGCCAGCGCGGTCGCGGCCAGCACCAGCGCGGCGGCGCCGTTGTTGACCACGTGCACGCCACCGGCGCCCGGCACCGCCGCGGCGAGTGCCGCCATCGCGGTCCGCCCGCGCCGTGCCCGCCGGCCGTCCGCCAGGTCGAGCTCCACGTCCGTGTACCCGGCCGCGTCCACCACCGCGTCCACCGCGGCGGCCGACAGCGGCGCGCGCCCCAGGTTCGTGTGCACGATGACGCCGGTCGCGTTGATCACGGGCCGCATGCCGGCGTCCGGCAGCGCCGCCACCGCCGCCGCGACCACGTCCTCCGGCGCGATCTCCCCGCCGCGCGCCCGCTGCTGCGCCGCCACCACCGCGGCCTTCACCGGCCCCCGCCCCAGCCGCGCGGCGGCGCTCACCAGCCGCGGGTCCGCGAGCGCCAGATCGGTCCGCGGAATCCGCCGCCGGAAGTCGGTCACCCCCCGACCGTAGTCCAGCCCGACCCACCCCGCCGCACGACCACCGCGCCCGGCCGGCCGGTCCGGCGGGTGTGCGGAACCCACCGCGGAACCGGCAGGGAGGAGCGCCAGCGACGACCGGTGCCCGCGGGAGCATGCGGGAATCGGCCACGCCGGAAGCGGGAAACGAAAGGCTTGTCAGCTCTCGGCGGCGATGAGGGACTGGGCGACCTCGGAGGCGCGCTCGATCGGGATGGCGAAGCCGATGCCGATCGAGCCGCCGCCCTCCAGCGTGGCGATCGCCGTGTTCACGCCGATCACCTCGCCCGCGGAGTTGACCAGGGGCCCGCCGGAGTTGCCCGGGTTGATGGAGGCGTCGGTCTGGACCGCGGTCTGGCGGGTGGCGCCCTCGCCGCCGAGGCGGACGCGGCGGTCGACGGCGCTGACGATGCCGGAGGTGACGCTGCCGGTGAGGCCGAGCGGGGCGCCGACCGCGAGGACGGTCTCGCCGACCCGCAGCGTGCTGGACTTGCCGATCGGCAGTGGCTCCAGCGCCTCGGAGGGCGTGATGCGCAGGACCGCGATGTCGGTACGCGGGTCGGTGCCGATCACGTCCGCGTCGATGGACTCGCCGTCCTGGCCGCTGACGGTGACGCTGTTCGCCCCCTCGACCACGTGGTTGTTCGTGATGATGTGCTGCGCGTCGTCGATGACGAAACCGGAGCCGGAGGAGGCGCCGTCGTCCGTGCGGACCTCGATCGACACGACGCCGGTCAGCACCTGCTCGGCCGTGCTGGTCAGCTCGCCGTCCGCGCCGACCAGCTGGGTGCCGGCGGAGCTGCCGGTCTGGCTGACCACGCCGGCGCGGTTCGCGCCGTACCAGGCGCCCGCGGTCCCGGCACCGGCGGCGACCGCCACGATGAGCGTGCCGGCCAGCACGAACCGGGGCCCGCGCCGCGGCTCCCGGTCCGGACGATCCTGACGGCGGGTGGGGCGCGGCGGCTGCTCGTAGGCGGGGGTGCCGACGGACGCCCACGGGTCCGGGGGAGCCTCCCAGGAGGTGACCGGGGTGCTGTAGGACGCCGCGGGACCGGACGCGCCGGAGAACCCGGCGTACGGATCGGAGCCGTCGGGCTGGTACGCCGGATAGCCGCCGGTGCGGTACGCCGTGAACGACGAGCCGCCGGTCGGGACCGGCGGCTCGTACGCGTCCTGCTCGGGGGCCCGGCGGCGGCCCGCCCGCCCGGCCGGCTCGTGGTCGTAACCGCCGTAGGGGGCCGGACGTCGCCAGCTCTGCGAGTCCGTGTCGTCTCGCCCGAGCGTTGCCATCTGCGCCTCCACGGTTCGTCCCACCCCGTCGCGGGTAGATACGGAGAGGAACGCGAAACGGCTCACTGATCCGCGGAAAGAATCACTGGCCGACGATCAGCCGGCCGATCGTGGTGATGATGTCGGCGTAGAACGTGCCGTCCACGTCCCGGAAGACCGCGAACGGCTCGGACGGGCTGCCGAAGAACGGGCGCAGCGTCCACGCCAGCTGGGTGCCGACGAAGCCGAACAGCGCGATCCAGATGTAGAGCAGCGTCATGCTGGCCGGCCGCTGCCCGGCGGGAAGCTCGTGCACGGCGCGGGCCTGCGGGCGGGACGGCTCCCAGCCGCCCGGCAGCAGGCCGTCGCCGGCCGGGCCCGCGGACGCGCCGTTGGCCGCGCCGACCAGCGCCGGCTCCTTCGCCGGAACCTCGGCCGGCTCCCGCTTCTCCCGCTCGATCGCGGCGGCGACCAGCGCCAGCTTGACCTGGTGCTCGTTGAACGCGGCCATGCCCGCGGTCAGGAAGCGCAGCCCGACCACCGCGGTCAGCACCAGGATCGCCACGTTGAGCAGCTTGAAGAACGAGTAGCTGTTCGACGTGATCAGGAAGAACAGGCTGATCGGCGCGAAGGCCAGCGTGAGCACCGCGGTGACCGTGATCGGCACCATGATCAGCGTGACCGCCTGCATGACCGACAGCCGGGCGCCGAAGACCAGGTTGAAGAGGTACAGCGTGGGGAGGCAGATCGCGAGCGTGGCGAGGAACAGCAGCGGCAGCTTCACGAACGAGGAGATCGCCTGGACCCAGCTGTGCGAGGCGCCGAGCACGACGCCGTAGAGCGCGAAGCTGAGCGAGGAGCTGGCGAGCATCTGGAGGCTGATCGCGCCGAGGTCCCGCTCGTCGATGATCTGTCGCCACACGCCGTCCCGGTCGCGCAGCAGCCGCTCGATGATCAGCAGCCCGCCGGGGGAGTTGGTCACGGGAGCCTCCAAGGCCGGGGAGAGTTGGCTGAGGGTACATCGAAGAAGACGGGTTCCGGGAGCCGGAATGTTGCGTAGTCTGTGCGCGTGAACGACCCCCGGCTACGCGCATCGGACGCGGACCGGCAGCGCGTGGTCGCCGACCTCGAGCGGCACACCGCGGCCGGACGCCTGTCCCTGGACGAGTTCTCGACCCGGGTGGACGCGGTCCTCGCCGCCCGCACCCACGGTGACCTGGGCCAGGTGGTGGGCGATCTGCCGCCCGAGGCCCGGCCGAGCGCGGACGCCCGGCACCTGCTGGTGGCGTTCGCGGTCGCGGCCGTCGTCGTGGCGCTCCTCGCGGTGATCATTTCGGTATACCGTTGAGCCGGACCCACAGTGGAGGGACCATGACCGAGATCCTTACGCCCGAAGCCAGGGAGTTCGTCGCGGACCTGCACCGGCAGTTCGCGGCGCGGCGGGACGAACTGCTGGCGCTGCGCGCGCTGCGCCGGGCCGAGGTGGCGCGCACCGGCCGGCTGGACTTCCTGCCGGAGACCGTGGACGTGCGCGAGGGCGCGTGGACGGTGCCGGCCGCGCCGGCCGACCTGGTGGACCGCCGTGTGGAGATCACCGGGCCGACCGAGCGCAAGATGACGATCAACGCGCTGAACTCGGGCGCGAAGGTGTGGCTGGCCGACCTGGAGGACGCGAACACGCCGCACTGGGCGAACGTGATCGGCGGGCAGGTCAACCTGTACGAGGCGGTGCGCCGGACGATCTCGTTCGACTCGCCGGAGGGCAAGCATTACGAGCTGGGCCCCGGTCCGTACCCGACGATCGTGGTCCGGCCGCGCGGCTGGCACCTGGACGAGCGCCATCTGCCCCGGGAGGACGGCACCCCGGGCGTGGGCGCGCTGGTCGACTTCGGGCTGTACTTCTTCCACAACGCGCAGGAGCTGATCGAGCGCGGCTCCGGGCCGTACTTCTACCTGCCGAAGATGGAGTCGCACCTGGAGGCGCGGCTCTGGAACGACGTGTTCATCCACGCGCAGGACCACCTGGGCGTCCCGCGCGGCACGATCCGCGCCACCGTGCTGATCGAGACGATCCCGGCCGCGTTCGAGATGGACGAGATCCTGCACGAGCTGCGCGACCACGCGGCCGGGCTGAACGCGGGCCGCTGGGACTACCTGTTCAGCATCATCAAATACTTCCGCGACGCCGGTGAGTCGTTCGTGCTGCCGGACCGCGCCGCCGTGACCATGACCGCGCCGTTCATGCGGGCGTACACGGAGCTGCTGGTCGCCACCTGCCACCGGCGCGGCGCGTTCGCGATGGGCGGGATGGCCGCGTTCATCCCGAGCCGCCGCGACCCGGAGGTCAACGCGGTCGCGATCGGCAAGGTGCGGGACGACAAGGAGCGCGAGGCCCGGGACGGCTTCGACGGCTCGTGGGTGGCGCACCCGGACCTGGTGCCGGTGTGCCGGGAGATCTTCGACGCCGCGCTCGGTAACGGCGCCAACCAGCTCGGCAAGCAGCGCCCGGACGTCTCCGTCACCGCGGACGACCTGCTGAACATCGCGGCGACGCCGGGCAGCGTGACGGACGCGGGCGTGCGCGGCAACGTGGAGGTGGCGCTGCGCTACCTGGAGGCGTGGCTGCGCGGCAACGGCGCGGTCGGCATCCACAACCTGATGGAGGACGCGGCCACCGCGGAGATCTCCCGCTCCCAGGTCTGGCAGTGGATCCACCAGGGGGTACGGACCGAGGAGGGCACCCCGATCACGGCCGAGCTGGTGCACCGGCTGGAGGACGAGGTGCTGGCGGAGATCCGCGGGCAGCTCGGCGACGAGGGCTACAAGGCGAGCCGCTTCGACGACGCCCGGACGCTCTTCGAGCGCGTCGCGCTGGCGGACGACTTCGCCGACTTCCTGACCGTGCCCGCCTACGAGCTGATCGACTGATCGCGGATGGGACGGCTGGACCCGGGCCTCCTCCCGGAACTGGACGCGCTGCTCGCCCCGGTGGACCGCGAGCTGAGTCGCCGCTATCCGGGCGACGCCGGTGACCGTCAGCCGGTGCACACGGTCTACGTCCCGGCGGACCGGGTGCACGCCGGGCTGGTTCCGGAGTGGGGTGCCGCCGCGCGCC
This sequence comes from Catenuloplanes atrovinosus, assembly GCF_031458235.1. Lineage (NCBI taxonomy): Bacteria > Bacillati > Actinomycetota > Actinomycetes > Micromonosporales > Micromonosporaceae > Catenuloplanes > Catenuloplanes atrovinosus. The sequence goes on from NZ_JAVDYB010000001.1 coordinate 835,388, forward strand.
GGGCGCTGGAGCGCGCGCCCGCGCTGCCGTACCCGGCCGGGCTGCACGCGCGGGTGACGGCCAAGCTCGCCCGCGAGCCGATCGAGGACCTGCGGATCGACTTCGAGGACGGGTACGGCATCCGCGCGGACGACGAGGAGGACGCGGCCGTGGAGGCCGCCGCCAAGGCGCTGGTCGGCGCGGAGGTGGTGCCGCCGTTCGTGGGCATCCGGGTGAAGTCGATGGAGGCGCACACCCGGCGGCGCTCGGTCCGTACCCTCGACGGCTTCTTGGACGTGCTCCTGAACGCGGGCCTGCCGGAGCACTTCGTGATCACGCTGCCCAAGGTGAGCGACCCGGCGCAGGTGGCCGCGTTCGAGACCGTGTGCGGGCGGCTGGAGTCGGCCTACGGGATTCCCGCCGAGCGCCTGCGCTTCGAGATCCAGATCGAGACGCCGCCCGCGATCCTCGGCGCGGACGGCACCGCCACGGTCGCCCGGATGATCACCGCGGCGGCAGGCCGGTGCACCGGCCTGCACTACGGCACCTACGACTACAGCGCCGCCTGCGGCATCGGCGCCGCCTACCAGAGCATGGAGCACCCGGCCGCGGACCACGCGAAGGCGGTGATGCAGGTCGCGGCGGCGGGCACCGGCGTGCGGCTCTCCGACGGCTCCACCAACATCCTGCCGGTCGGCACGGACGCCGAGGTCGCGGACGCGTGGGCGCTGCACGCCCGGCTGGTCCGGCGCTCCCTGGAACGCGGCTTCTACCAGGGCTGGGACCTGCACCCGGCGCAGCTGCCCACCCGGTACGCCGCCACCTACGCGTTCTTCCGGGACGGCGCCGCCGCGGCCCGCGACCGGCTCGCCGCCTACCTGGATCGCCGCGACACCGGCATCCTGGACGAGCCGGCCACCGCCCGCGCGCTCGCCGGGTTCCTGCTCCGCGGCCTGCGCTGTGGTGCGCTCGACCAGGATGAGCTGGGAGACTTCACCGCGGACCGGCTCGCCGCCCTGTGAGCGGGCCGGGCCAGAACGCCAGAACCGACCTGTGATCAGCGCCGATCCCGGTCCGGAACCACCTCGGTAACAAGGAGGCGGATGTGACGGATTTCGACCTGGTCGTCCGATCCCAGCGGGCGATCACCCCGGACGGTGAGCGCCCCGCCGCGATCGCGGTACGGGACGGCAGGATCGCGGAGGTCGCCGGCTACGACGCGCCGCTGCGCGCGGAGCGCGAGGAGGACCTGGGCCGGCTCGCGCTGCTGCCCGGTCTGGTGGACACGCACGTGCACGTCAACGAGCCCGGCCGGACCGAGTGGGAGGGCTTCGCCAGCGCGACCCGGGCCGCCGCGGCCGGCGGCGTCACCACGATCATCGACATGCCGCTGAACTCGCTGCCCCCGACCACCACGGCCGACGCGCTGGAGATCAAGCGGAAGGCCGCGGCCGGGCAGGTCCGGGTGGACGTCGGCTTCTGGGGCGGCGCCGTGCCCGGCAACCGCGCCGTCCTGCGCCCGCTGCACGACGCGGGCGTGTTCGGCTTCAAGGCGTTCCTGATCGACTCCGGCGTGCCGGAGTTCCCGCCGCTGACCCCCGGCGAGCTGAGCGAGGCGTTCCGGGAGGTGGACGCGCTGTTCCTGGTCCACGCGGAGGACCCGGACGAGGTCGGTGACCACGCGTCCTCGGCCAGCTACGCCGACTTCGTCGCGTCCCGGCCGCGCAGCGCGGAGAACACCGCGATAGCCCGGGTCATCGCGGCCGCCCGGCGGACCGGCGCCCGCGCGCACATCCTGCACCTCTCCTCGTCCGAGGCGGTGCCGCTGATCGCCGCGGCCAGGGCCGAGGGGGTACGGATCACGGCCGAGACCTGCCCGCACTACCTGGCGCTGACCGCGGAGGAGGTGCCGGACGGCGCCACCCAGTTCAAGTGCTGCCCGCCGATCCGGGACGCGGCGAACCGGGACGCGCTCTGGGCCGCGCTGGCGGACGGCGTGATCGACCTGATCGTCTCGGATCACTCCCCGTGCACGCCGGAGCTGAAGCGGGCGGACACCGGCGACTTCGCCGCGGCCTGGGGCGGCATCGCGTCGCTGCAGCTCGGCCTGCCGATCATCTGGACCCAGGCGCGGCAGCGCGGTCACTCGCTGAGCGACGTGGTGCGCTGGATGGCCGCCAACCCGGCGTCGCTGGCCGGGCTGGACGCCAAGGGCCGGCTCGCCGCCGGCGCGGACGCGGACCTGGTCGTCTTCGACCCGGACAGCACCCAGCGCGTCGACGTCGCGCGCCTCCAGCACCGCAATCCCGTCTCGCCGTACCACGACAGGGTCTTGACCGGGGTGGTGCTCGGCAGCTGGCTGCGCGGCGCGCCCACGGTCGGCGAGCCGGCCGGCCGGCTGCTCACCCGGGGGACCCGATGACCGACGTCACGCAGCTGACCGACCTGGCCGCCCGCGCGCTCGGCGGCGGCGTCGTCTACGCCAGCGACGAGTTCTTCGCGTTCGCGGCCGACCTGATCAACGACCACGCGCCCACGTTCACGCCGCAGAGCTTCGGCGCGCGGGGCCAGGTCTACGACGGCTGGGAGACGCGCCGCCGCCGGCCGCGCGGCACCGGCGACGACCACGACGTCGCGATCGTCCGGCTGGGCGCGCCCGGCGTGATCCACGGCGTGGTGATCGACACCGCCTTCTTCACCGGCAACTTCCCGCCGGCCGCGTCCGTCGAGGCGTGCCGCATGCCCGGTCATCCGTCCCCGGACGAGCTGCTGCGCGCGGACTGGACGCCGGTCCTGGCCCGCGCCGCGCTCAAGGGCGACGCGCGGAACACCTTCGAGACCCGCGGCGACGAGCGCGTCTACACGCACGTGCGGCTGCGGATCTATCCGGACGGCGGCGTGGCCCGGCTGCGCGTGCACGGCGAGGCCGTACCCGACCCGGCGCTGCTCCCGGAGGTCTTCGACCTGGCCGCGGCCGAGAACGGCGGCACGGTCACCGCGTGCAGCAACATGTTCTACGGTTCCGCGCCGAAGATGCTGCTCCCCGGCCTGGCCCGCTCGATGGGCGAGGGCTGGGAGACCTCGCGGCGCCGCGACGACGGCAACGACTGGGTGCTGGTCCGGCTCGGCGTGCCCGGCCGCGTCCAGCTCGCCGAGATCGACACCTCGCACTTCAAGGGCAACGCGCCCGGCGAGTTCCGGCTGCGCGGCATCCCGGACGCGCGGTCGCTGGACTCGCCCGGCGACTGGGTGGAGCTGCTGCCGCGCACCCGCGCGCAACCGGACACCCGGCACCGGTTCCCGGTCAGCGACGCGCCCAAGGTCACGCACGTGCGGCTGGACGTCTACCCGGACGGTGGCGTGGCCCGGCTGCGGCTGTGGGGCGGCATCTCGGAGAAGCAGCGCCGGCGGCTGGCGGAGCGGCACTTCTGAGTTTCGTACGCCTGTCGGGTAGGTTCTCAGGGTCGTGTTCCACGCGGCCGAATGAAGGAGCAGCTCACCCCATGGGTAAGAAGACCGTCCACGTGTCCGACTTCAGCGGCGCCGTCATCGGCGACGACGCCGAGGTGGTTCGCATCGTCGTGCTCGAGCACCCCGACCTGATGACCGGGCCGGTGCAGCTGGAGGCGCTCCCCGCGGAGGTGGAGAGCATCGACGACGCCGCGCTGGACGTGGTGGTGGTCGACGTCTTCGACGCGCACGGCGACGGCGAGGCGCGCCGGGTCACGCTCAACGCCAGCGAGTTCGACGCGCTCGCCACCGGCACGCCGATGGCCGAGGTGCTCAGGACCGCGGAGCGGGTCAAGCCGCCGAAGCAGGCCCGCAAGGCCCCGGCGGACAAGGTCGACTACGCGACCATGGAGCACGCCGGCAAGCCGCACCGGGGCCGGACCACGGAGGAGGAGGCGGAGCTGGTCCGCGAGAACCTCGACAAGATCAACGAGCGGCTGGCGGCCGAGGGCATCCGCCTGATCGACCCGGCGAACCCGGAGCACGCGGCCCGCTACGGCTTCCCGGAGCCGAGCGAAGCCTAGGCATTCATAGGCGATTTTCCCGCTTCCGGCCTGGTTGTGGTCCGCATGCTCCCGCGGGCACCGGTCGGCCGCGGGCGGCCTTCCTGCCGGTTTCGTCGTGGCATGCGGAAAGGCCCGGGGCGGCTCTCATTCGCCCCGGGCCTCTCACGTCTTCTACTTGCCGAACTCCTGGGTCCAGTACAGGACGCCCTTGGCGTTGCGGGCGGCGCCGACGCCGATCAGCGTCGACTTGCAGTTCATGATGTTCTTGCGGTGGCCCGGGCTGTTCAGCCAGCCCCGGACGACGCCCTGCGCGTCCTTGTAGCCCCACGCGATGTTCTCGCCCATGGCCGTCTTGGCGAAACCGGCCCGCTTGGCGCGCTGGGTGAAGTTGCTGCCGTCCGCGCCGGTGTGGCTGAAGTAGTTCTTGGCCGCCATGTCCGCGCTGAAGTCCCGCGCGGCCTTGGCCAGCGACGCGTTCACGGTCAGCTTCTTGCAGCCGGCCTTGACGCGGGCCTCGTTCGTCAGGGACACGACCTGCGACTCGAGCGTGGTCGTCGCGGTGGCGGCGGACGCGGAGGCCGCCGGGGCGACGAGCGTCATGCCGAGAGCGGCGGCGGGAGCGAGAACGGCGAGGGCGGCCTGGCGAACGAACTTGCGCAAGATGTGAACCTCTCGGTCGGTGTGTGTTTTCCGCGTGCACTTGTTCATTCGGCGGCGCCCCGTCCGGGCTGACGAATCGATCGGGTGCCCTCCCGTGAGCCCTCGGTTTCCGTCGGGGTGCCGGGTTCAGGGCCCGCTCTCACGTCCGGCGCAGGGACCGGGTGAGCGCGGCGGCGATCGTGGTGGCCAGAATCCAGCCGGCCGCGATCAGCAGGTAGGACAGCCACAGGTAGCGGCCGGCCGGCACGAACGCGGACTGCTGGCCGAAGTCCACCAGCGGCAGCAGCACGTCGAGCGTGTAGACCACGGCGTGGAACTCCGGCGCCTTGCCCGGCTCGGCCGCGCGGGGCGGGTGCGCCGAGTACGCGGCCGTACCGGCCCCGAGCAGCACCACCAGCCACAGCGCGGCCAGCATCGGGCGGTAGCCGTAGCCGACCGTGACGTCCTGCAGCACACCCCAGGCCCGGGACGCCCAGCCCGCGGACCGGGTGTGCGCCCGCTGCCGGGTGAGCAGCACGGATCGGGCGGCGTCGTCGTCCCCCTGCGCCCGGAGCACGGCCGCGAGCTGCTCGTACGGCTGCCGCTGCCCCTTGGCCGGGTCCCGCGCCAGCCATGCCCGCCGGTCCGTCTCGGTGGCCGGCGGCTCCAGCGTCTCGTAGGTGAGCCCGGTCAGGTGCAGCGCCTCCGGCCAGCTCGCCGGATCGTCGCGCAGCAGGCCGACCCGGGCGTGCCGCAGGTCCACCGGCCCGGTCACCGACGTGATGCGCAGCCGCAGCTCCGGGACCTGCGTCCGCCACAGCCGCAGCGCGAACGCCGCGTTCCGCCGGGTGTCCGCCGGATCGGGGGAGGCGGTCAGCGTGGCCAGGTCGAGGCAGAGCACGCTCCCGATCCGGCTGCCGGAGAGCTGCACCTGCCCGACCGCCGAGAACCCGTCGCACAGGTTCACCGTGCTGGACGCGGCCACGCCGTTCATCGCGAGCGCGACCCCGCCCGGGTTCGTCAGCGTGGCGCCGACGAAGCTGGCCGGCCCGTTCAGCACCGAGTCGTCCAGGTGGACCAGCCCGTCCAGGTGGCTCCCGCGCGCGTCGAGCGTGCCCTGCAACGTCATCGACGCGGCCCGCAGCGCGGACCCGCCCGGGTTCGACAGCCGCGCGCCGCGCAGCGCGAACGTGCGGCTGATCTGCGCGTACACGGCCCGGATCTCCCCGGTCGCGGAGAAGTCGTGCCCGATGAACAGCCCGCCGTCCAGCGTCGCCGAGTCCAGCCGCATCGCGACCCGGCCCGGGTTCGTCAGCGTGCTGTCCGTGAGGCTGACCGCGCCGCTGATCCGGCTGTGCCACATCCGCAGCTCGCCGTCGAACGTCGCGCCCCGGGCGAAGAACCCGCCCTCCACGACCAGGCTGTCCGCGCCGATCACGCCCCGGTCCCCGGCCAGCAGCGCGTGCGGCTCACCGACCGTCTCGGGCTCGGCCGGCGCCACGCACCGGGCGCGATCCAGGTCCACGTCACCGGAGATCCGCCCCTGCGACACGATGACCAGACCTTCGATGTCCGCGCGCCCGGCCGCCAGGTCACCGCCGATGATGATCCGCTCCGCCTGCACCGCGACCCCGGCCGACCGGATCCGGGCCCGGTCCAGCACCAGCCCACCGCTGATCCGGGCGCCGGGCATGCGCAGCTCCCCGTCGACCCGCGCCTCGTTCAGCTTGAGATGCCCCTCCACGGTCACGTTCGACGCGTGCAGCCCCGGCATCGTGGACCGGGCGAAGCTGGTGAACCCCAGCCGCGCCCAGTTGATCACCGGTCGCCGCTCGAACTCGCAGTCCTCCAGCAGAATCGGCGCGTCCACCTGCGCGAACCGGAGCGCGAACTCCCCGATGATCACCGCTCCGTGCAACCGCAGCGAGGCCCTCGCCCCCGGGGCCGGCGGCTGCGCACCGAGCAACAGCCGGGTCAGAACCTCGCCACGCACCTCCCGCTCCCCGTCCCGATCCGCCGTGACCGGCGTACCCGTCGGGAACGCCTCCCAGATCCGCTGTTCGAGCCCATTCACGCACTCATGATGGTCCATCCGGGCAATGCGGACGTCCGATGTGGACGACGCGCCGATGTTCATGTGAAGAAGGCGCGCGAGCTATGGCTCTTAGTTGATCATCCTGCTAGTGTCACGCGTCGCAGGGGATCGATTACCGATCGCGAATGTGTCGGCCGGCGGGTCGGATTGCTCCTGCGTCGCCGAGAGCCAACGGGGAGACAGCTGTGATCGCATGGCGTCGCGTTCTCGCGTGCGCACTGGCCGGACTGCTGCTGGGACAGGGCCTGCAGGTCCCGCCCGCCCTCGCCTTCCCCGCGGAGGAGCCGCGCCCCGGCCGTCCGGCGGGTGCCTCCGACACCGCACCGGAGCCGCTCGCGGGTCGCGCCCCGGCCGACGGCGAGCATGTCCTGCCCACCGGCGCCACCGACTCGACGCTGCGGGTGGCCGGCCGGTCCACCGCACGGCCGCAGGGTGCCGTTCCCGACCGGCTGACCGTGCCGAGGACCGAGCGGCCCACGACCGTGGTTCCGCAGCGCGTCCGGCCCGAGGTCACCGAAAAGCCGGCGCCGGTGCGCGGCTACGACGCGGCGACCAGCGAACTGGTGGCCGAGACCGGTGACGGGATCCGGCTGTTCAGCAACGCCGACGGCACGACGACCGCGCTGATCGCCGCCTCCACGGCGATCAGGACGGACGGCGACACGTTCGTGATGAAGGACGCCGGTGACCTGTCCGGCTCGCTCGATCTGCAGGTCGGCACGCAGGACGGTGGCGCGCACATCGGTCGCGCGTACCTCAACTTCGGCGGGCTGTCCACGGCGCTGCGGAACAAGTACGTCAACGGCGCCGCCCTCACGGTCTACAACACCTGGTCGGCATCGTGCACGCCGACGCCGGTCACGGTCTACCGGGTGGGCGAGCCGTGGTCGCCGTCGTCGCTGCGCTGGCCCGGCGCGTCCGTCAACCGCGCCTACGAGACCCGTTCGTTCGCGCACCAGGGCGGCTCCGCGACATGCGGCGCCGACTGGGAGTCACTGGCGCTGAACGCGGACGACGCGACCGGCTGGACGCACGGCCGCCCCTTCCACGGCCTCAGCCTGCGCGTCCCCAACGAGAAGGCGAACTCGCAGTTCAAGCGCTTCGCGGCCGCGGAGAGCGCGAACCCGCCACAGCTGAGCATCACCTACTCGGACGAGGGTGCGTCCTATGCGGTGGACGAGGTGCTGCTTCCCACCAACGCCACCGCGGGCGAGGCCACCGTCACGGTGACCAATCAGGGCGGTAGCACGTGGGCGGCGGGCGGCGGCTTCAAGCTCGGCGCCGTCATCAAGCGAGGTGCCACCACCGTCGCCACGGGAGCGAAGATCGCGCCGTCCGTGGCGATCGCGCCGATGGCCGCGGGCACGATCAAGGTGCCGCTGCCGGCCGTCAGCCCCGGCGACTACACGGTCGAGATCCAGATGTACAACGCGGCCGGCACCGCGTTCCACACCGCCTACGGCGTGCCGGTCGGCACGTTCCCGATCAAGGTGAGCAACGTGCTGCCGGCCTCGAACTACCAGCAGCCCGGCTCCGGCGGCACCGTCGAGACCATCACCCCCACGCTGTACGCCGAGGGCACCGATCCGGACAACTGGCCCGCCGGCGCGAAGCTCACGTACGACTTCAAGCTCTGCTCCGGGACGCCGGAGAAGCCCACCGACTGCGTGACGTCCGGCTTCACCGGCCAGACCTGGACCACCCCGGCTCTGAAGTGGTCGAGCACCTACTACTGGTGGGTTCGCGCGCACGACACCATCGGCGCCGGTCCGTACGCGGGCCCGCTCATGCTCACCACCCGGGTGCCGCAGCCGGCGATCACGTCGAACCTCGCGGGCAACCCGCACAGCGTGCAGGCACCCGGCGTCGATCCCGGGATCGGCAACTACTCCACCGTGGCCACCGACGCATCCGTCGCCACGGTCGGGCCGGACCTGACGATCACCCGTACGTACAACAGTCTGGACCCGAGGCGGGACAACGCGTTCGGCACCGGGTGGTCGTCGCGGATCGACACCCGGCTGACCGAGGACCGGATCGCCGGCGCGGCCACCGGTGCCAGCGTCGTCATCACGTTGCCGACCGGCCGGCAGGTGCGCTTCGGCCGCAATCCCGACGGCTCCTACGCGCCGCCGCAAGGCCAGGCGCTCACCCTGGTCCGCGACTCTGTGACCGCCACCTGGACGCTGCGCGACGCCAGCGGCGACCGGTGGGTGTTCGACGCGCTGGGGCGCCTGGTCACGCTGATCGACCAGGACGGGCTCACCGAGACGCTGCGCTACGGTCCGGACGATCGGGCCGTCGAGATCGTCAACAACGTCAGCGGGCGGCGCCTGACCCTGAACTGGTCCGGCGGCCACGTCACCGGCGTGCGCGCCAACGACGGTCCGATGTGGACGTACGGCTACGACGGTGACCGGCTCACCTCGGTCTGCGGGCCCGATCCGGCCCCCAACTGCACCAGGTACGAGTACACCTCGGGCAACCACTACCGCACCGCGATCCTGAACGACAGCCCGCGTGCGTACTGGCGTCTCGGCGAGACCTCCGGGCCGACCGCCGCCAGCGTGTCCGCCCGCTCACCCGGGAACGACGCGGGCACGTACACCGGTGTGGTGCTGAACGCCGACGGCGCGATCGGCGGCAGCACGGACCGCGCGGCCGTGTTCGACGGCGTCAGCAGCCGCGTCGCCCTGCCCGCCAAGCTGGCCAGCGCCTCCATGTCGGCCGCGGTCGAGCTGTGGTTCAAGACGACCGAGTCCGGCACGCTGCTGAGTTCGCAGAGCGGGCAGCCGTACCCGGCCGCCGCCACCGCGTCGACGCCCGTGCTCTACGTCGGCGTCGACGGGCTGCTGTACGGCGGCTTCTCCGTGCCCCGTCCCGACGGTCCCCGCCAGGCCGTCAGCGACGCCGCCGTCAACGACGGGCGGTGGCACCACGCCGTCCTCTCCGCCTCGATCGGCACCCAGACGCTCTATGTGGACGGCGTCGCGCAGAAGAAGGTCGCCACCGGGCTGATCGACCACGACCAGCAGATCCAGTACGCGATCGGTGCCGGGCACGGCAAGGACTGGCCGGCCACCAACGGCGAGGCCTTCCACTTCGACGGGGCCATCGACGAGGTCGCGATCTACACCAACGCGCTCAGCGCGCTCGCGATCGCCGGACACTACGCGGCCGCCACCGGCACCGACGTCCTCACCGGCGTCGTCCTTCCACAGGACGGCCGCCGTTACGCCACGGTCGGGTACGACAACGTCGCCGACCGGGTCCGTACGCTGACCGACAGCTGGGGACGTGCCTGGACGCTCGACGCCCCTACGCCCAACGGCGGCATCGGCGTCATCACGCTGCACGGGCCGTACCCCGACTGGACCTACCAGGTCGACTACGACAACGGCGGTCGGATCATGTCGGTCAAGCACGACGGCGCCGGAACTTTCTACGACTACAACGCCGCCGGCTTCCTCGCCAAGGTCACCGACCCGAACAACCATTCGGTCTCGTACACCACCGACGCACGCGGCAATGTGTTGTCCACGCAGACCTGCCGGGCCGCCGGCGCGTGCAACACCAGTTACTCGACCTACCACCTGAACGCCGCGAACCCGCTGGATCCGCGCAACGACAAGGTCACCTCGCGGTCCGACGCGCGCTCCAGCGGGCCGGCCGACACGACCTACCGCACCACCCTCGAGTACGACGAGGCCGGCCGGCTGACGAAGACGGTCTCGCCGAAGCCCGCGGGGGTCACCACCGCGCCCACCGAGATCTGGACGTACGCCAGGGGCACCGAGGCGGCGGAAGGCGGCGGCACCGTTCCGGCCGGGTCGCTGCTGCAACACGTCGGCCGGCGCGGGCAGTCGACCACGTACACCTACCGCGCCACCGGCGACCTGAGCGTCCAGACGTCGCCGCGCGGACTGCGCACCTCGTACACCTATGACGACCTCGGCCGGGTCGCGACCGTGACCGAGCGCAACGACGGCGGGGCGATGCTCTCCAGCCGCGCCGTCACGTACACGCCCGGCGGAAACGTCAAGACCGAGACCGGCCCGGCGGTGCGCAACCCGATCACCGGCGTCACCCACCAGAAGGTGACCACCTACACCTACGACGGCAACGGCAACACGCTGTCGGTGACGGAGTCCGACGCGACCCCGGCCGCCTCCGGCGGTGACCCGGCCCGCACCACGTCCTACGCCTACGACGCCCACGACCGGATCGTCCAGACCACCGCGCCGGGCGGCGCCGTCACGCGGACCGAGTACTCGGCCGACGGGCTCAAGACCACCACCGCCGACGCCGCCGGCATCCGCTGGTCGGACCTCTACGACGACCAGATGCGGCTGCTGACCAGCACCGCCGAGGGCCCGGGCGTCGACCCGCAGGATCCGAAGGCCACCGCGCTCACGCTGGAGTGGCGCGGTTACGACCCGGCCGGCCGACTGGCCCAGCACACCGACGCGGCCGGTCGCGTCACCCGGTACACCTACTACGACGACGGGCTGCTCGCCTCGTCGTACCGACCCGCCTTCACCGGCGCGGACGGCCGCACCCGGGACATCATGCTGGAGCAGGTCACCTACGACCCGGCGGGCAACCCGACCCGGCGCACCACGAACGGGGTCACGACCGCCTACACCTACGACGCCGCCGGCTACGTCGCACAGGAGACGGTCGACCCGGACGGGCTGAAGCGCACCGTCACCTACCAGCGCGACGCGGACGGCAACCCGGCCCGCGCCGACGTCACCGGCGCGGCGCAGCCCGGCCGCACCGAGACGGTCCGCAGCGACTACGGGCCGGACAACCAGGTCACCACCGCCGAGATCGCGCTCGCCGACGGCGGCACGCTGACCAGCGCGGTCACCTACGACGAACGTGGCCTGCCGCGGAGCAAGCGCAACGCCCGCCTGGCCATCACCGAATTCGAGTACGACGCCACCGGTGCCCTGACGAAGACCACGGGCGCGCCGGTCGACACCTGGACCAACGGCGTCAAGGCGACCAACGTCCGGCCGACCGAGACCACCGGGTACAACACGTTCGGCGAGCCGACCGAGGCCCGCGACCCGGCCGGTGCGGTCACGAGGAGCACGTACGACGTCGACGGCCGGCTGCGCACCATCACCAAGCCCGCGTACGCGCCTCCCGGCCGGATCACCATCCTCCCGGTGACCAGCCTGGAGTACGACGAGGTGGGCAACCTCGCCAAGACCACCGACCCGCTGAAGGGCGTCGCCGAGGCGGACTACGACCCGCACGGCAACCTGCTCACCGAGAAGGCGCCGCCGGTCGGTGATCAGCCGTCCACGACCACGTACCGGTACAACCGGGTGGGTGAGCCGCTGTCGGTCACCACGCCCGGTGGCGCCCAGACGCTGACCACCTACGACGATCTCGGACGGGCCGTCACCACCACCACGGTCGAGCGGGAGCCCGGGCCGGTCTCCTACCTGATCACCTCCACGGAGTACGACGACCGCGGCCGCCCGGTCCGCGTCACCAGCCCGCAGGGGCGGACCACCCGGATCGCGTACAACGGTGCCGGCGAGGTCGTCTCGACGACCGACCCCGCGGGCCTCACCTCCACCATCGACTACGACATCGCCGGCCGGGTCCGGTCGCGCATCGACCCGACCGGGCTCACCATCGCCACCACCTTCGACCTGGCCGGCCGGGCGGTCGCGGCCGAGCAGCGCCGCGGCGAGACGGTGCTGCGGACCACCAGCACCGAACTCGACCCGAACGGCAACGTGCTCTCCTCGGTCAGCGGGGAAGGGCGGCGGGACACCTTCGAGTACGACCTCGCCGACCGGGTCACCGCCCAGAACACCGTCGCCGGCGGCGGCCGGACCCTTCGCGTCGAGACCGGCTACGACATCGCCGGGAGGCTGACCCGGTACGTCGACGGGAACAAGAACGTCACCGGGTACACGTACAACGTCTGGGGCCTGACCGAGTCGACGGTCGAGCCGGCCACGCCGAGCACCCCGGACCCCGCGCAGCGCACCTGGACCGTCGACTACGACGCGGCGGGCCAGGCGGTCACCGTCCGCCTGCCCGGCGGCGTCGTCCGTACCCAGGAGTACGACGCCCAGGGGCGCCCCACGGTGGAGCGCGGAACCGGTGCCGAGCAGGCGACCGCGGACCGCCGGTTCGACTACGACGCCGACGGCCGGGTGGTGCGGATCTCCGGTGCCGCCGGCGACACCACGTTCCGCTACAACGACCGGGGCAGCCTGGTCGAGACCGGCGGCGCGAGCGGCCACAGCGTCTACGGCTGGTCCGGCGACGGCGACCTGACGATGCGCACCGACGCGGCCGGCACCGCGACCTTCACCTACGACAGCGCGGGCCGGCCCGAGTCCTTCACCGACCCGATCACCGCGCGGACCGTCGACTACGCCTACGACTCGGCCGGCCGCCTCGGCTCGGTCACCGACCGGGCGGCCAGCAAGTCGGTCAGGCGGGTCCTCACCTACGACGCGCTGAACCGGCTCGCCACGGACCAGGTGCAGCAGACGATCAACGTCGGGTTGCCCGCGCGAGTCCTTCTCGGCACCGACTACGGGTACGACCGGGACGACAACGTCACCGGCAAGAAGACGTACCAGCCGGCGGGGAGCACGGCGAACACGTACACCTACGACGGCGCGAACCGGCTGTCGACGTGGAGCGCCGGTGGCGCGACGACCACGTACACGTTCGACGACGCGGGCAACCGGACCGGCGCGGGTACGGCGACAGCGGTCTACAACGCCCAGAACCAGCTCGTCGACGACGGCACGAGCACGTACACGTACACGCCGCGCGGCACCCTCGACACCGTCACGCCGAAGAACGGCACCGGCGGCGTCCGCGACCTCGGTTACGACGCCTTCGAACGGCTGATCACCGACGGCTCGGTCACCTACGGCTACGACGGTCTGGACCGCCTCTCCACCCGCAGCGGGCTCGCCGGTCTCACCTACGACGGGACGGGCAACCAACTGGTCTCCGACGGCACCCGGGTGGTCAGCCGGGACAGCCTCGGCGAGCCGTTCTCCGACAGGGCCGTGACCGCGGCGACCGGGCGCATGCTCTACACGGACCAGCACGACGACGTCACCGGCCGGTACCTCTCGGCCAGCGCCACCGACACGCGCACCTACGACCCGTTCGGCAAGGTCATCGCGGCCACCGGGGAGACGCCGGCCCTCGGCTACCAGGGCGGGTGGACCGACACGTCCACCGGCTCGGTCAATATGGCCGCGCGCTGGTACAACCCCGAGTCCGGCACCTTCCTCAGCCGGGACAGCGTCACCAACGCGCCCGACACCGACGGCAACGCCAACCGCTACGCCTACGGCAACGGCGACCCGATCGGCAACACCGACCCGAGCGGGCACGCGGTCCTCATCGGCGAGATCGGCAACCGTACCGTGCTCGCGTCGCCGCGGACTCCGACGATATATCCCGACTCGGAGGAGCGCCTGCCGACGTCCGCACCGAGCGGGACGATTCGTAAACCGGGCGACATCCTGCCGCGTCAGTACCGAGGCGTCAGCCGCAAGCTCCCCTGGACCGCCATCCCGACGGTCATGTGGGAGATCCTCTTCGAGGACGCCGCGCCCGCCGGCGGCACGTGCCGCACCCCCGGTGGAGCGGAGCACGACTCCGGCATGTCCATCTGCAACCCCAAGAACTGGTGTGCCGCCGGCTACACCTGGTTCGTCGAGTGCCGGAAGGGGGCCGGCGCCGGTACCAAACCGGGTAGCGGCACCGCGCCCGGGACCGGGAACGGGACCGGCTCGGGTCCCGGCTACGGTCCTCTCCAGGGCATCGCGTTCTGGATCGCCGCCCTGTTCCAGATCGGGGCCACCGGCTTCGGTGGCGCCGGCGGCTCCGGGGGGCCCGGGGCCTCCGGAGGTGGGGGCGTCGGCATCGGCGGCTACCTGCCGGCACCGCCTCCACCGCCCCCGCCGTGGATTCCGCCGCTCCTGATCAGGAACCCGCCGCCACCCCCGGGTACGCAGGTCAAGCCCCGGATCCCCGTGATCCCCGCCGACCGCCCCGGCACCACCCGCGTCGACCCCGGTCCCGACCTCACCTCGCGGGCGACTGAGGTCACCAACACGGTTATCCTCCCGACCACGCCGCTGGTGCAGGAGTTCATAGACCTGGCCGGCCGCGTTCATTACAACAATCACCGGATCGTGGCGACCGACGGGCGAAATGATCCCAACGTGGCGGCTTACGACCAGCAGCGCAACCGTTGCCTGAATCAGAACGGGGGCGCGGGATCTTGGATCAATTACTCGCCGATGAAGGCCGGCGTCGCCTCTGGTGCCGAGGCTTGTTATGAGAACGGGAAGATCCCGCCGGGGGGAAGCCGGGCCACGTTCAAGCCTCGTGGGTTCGTTACCGGAGCCGGCATGGCGCGAGGGCACTTGATCGCCAGAGAGCTCGGTGGGAGCGGCACGGACGGCAGGAACGTCGTCGCTCTCTACCAGGACAAGGTCAACAACAGCGCGATGTGGCACGGCACTGAACAAGTGGTGCGCCAGTGGGTCAGGAGTGGTGACACTGTCTATTATCGAGTGGAGCCCGAATTCCTTAATAACGATCCTCTCAATCATCCGGTGCCCACGTTTGTGAACATCGTTGCCGCCAGCAAGCGCGGAACCGTGTTCATCAGAATCGAGAACGTATGAGTGACAACGTCGAAGCGCTGCGTCAAGCGGTTGGTTGGTCGTCCGTCCCGCGAGTGATCGATTGGCGCGGTCCTGTTGAAGAACTCGGTATCGCTCTACCCGGTGAGTACAAAGCTCTGGTAGAGGCTTTTCCGCCTGGCGAATTTCAAACATTCGTCAAGATTCTGCACCCCGCGGCATTCGTCGATCCGAGTGAATTCCGCACGGAGATCACCGGTTATGCGGCGATCGTTGCAGATTGGGCGGAGGATCAACCCGAGAGCTATCGGGTGTATCCGGCGGCCGGCGGGCTGATCCCGTGGGCGATAGTCGGTTTTGATTACGTCTTCTGCTGGCGGGCGGATGGGGCGGATCCGGACGCCTGGCCGACCATTATTTGCAGCGGCGGTGGCGAGCCGTGGCCAGTTGTCGAACTGCCGACAGCGGCGTTCCTCAACGCAGTGGTGACCGATCCCCCCGTTATCGAAGAGCTGGACTATATTGCGGCGGAGGTGCAGCCGCCGGAATTCACGCCACTGCGAGGATTCGAACCGGTTCCAGACCGCCCGGTGCGCAAGCCTGACCCGCAGTACTGGATTGAGCGGCTGCAGCCTTACACGCCCAGGATTTTGAGTGAGATTCCGGCTCGTGAACTGGCTCCGCTGGTCGAAGCCGTACCAGTGGCCGGGTTCGACGAGTATGCATTCCTGGAGCGCGCGGGGCGAACGCTACCCGGAGGCTACTGCGACATCGTCGCCACCCTCGGCGTGGTAACCGTAGGACCCGCTCGACTTTGTGCACCCGACGGGTCTGACAACGACTTCTTCACCGTGGGCAAGGCACTCAGCAAACGTGTCGCGGCGGAACGGAAGCAAGGCGGCGGCCCCCTCGGGACGGTCCACCCCGAGCGCGGTGGCCTGATCCCTTGGGGTCGTCTGGACGGAGGCGGTTATCTCGCCTGGGCGAGGATCACGGACGATCCCTACGAATGGCCGGTGGTCGCGCTCGACGCGACACTCCGCCACCACGTGGCGTATCCGATGTCGACGTCTCGTTTCCTGCTCGAACTTGCCACGAACCCGGACGGGGTCGTGTTGCCGCCGGCGTGAGCCGGCCCGTTGATGCGCATCATGGGAGGATTTCTGTGAGATCGATACGGGGGACGGTGGCCGGGGTTCTGGCCGCCGCTCTCGCCGGTGGCGGGCTCGTGGCCGGTGCCACGCCCGCGTCGGCCGAACCCGATAACCGTGCCGGCTACGTACAGCCGGACGTGCCGCGGGCACTCGACGTCGGGCTGCTGCCCGCCATCGGCGACCGGCGGTTCAGCACGGTCGAGACGCCGGCCCGGGACGACGCCGGGCGTACGTTCGTCTACGTCGAGGGCGCGTCGGCGGCCGAGGCCGTCGAGGACGCCGGCGGGGAGGTTCTGCAGACCAGCGGTAACCGCGTCCGCGCGGCGGTGCCGGGCACGAACCTGGTCACGCTCGCGAAGCAGGACGGGGTCTCCTCCGTACGCCAGCCCGACCGCGCCTTCCCGCTGGCCGTCACGTCCGAGGGTGTCGAGACGTCCGGTGCCGGTGCCTGGAAGCGCAGCGGCAAGACCGGTGCCGGGGCGAAGGTCGGCGTCGTCGACATCGGCTTCGACGGCCTCGCGGACGCGCAGGCGGCCGGCGAGGTCCCGGCGAACGCCACGCTGCACCCGGCGGACTGCCCGGCGGAGAACGGCTCCTCCCACGGCACCGCCGTGACGGAGATCGTGCACGACATGGCGCCGGGCGCGACGCTGTTCCTGGCCTGCGCGCCCGACTCGATGACGTTCGCGTCGGCCGTGGACTGGATGATCGCCCAGGACGTCGACGTCGTGGCCGGTGCGGTCGGCTTCCCGAACACCGGCCGCGGCGACGGCACCGGGATCGCCGGTTCGCCGGCGGCCGCGGTGCGCAAGGCCCGGGACGCGGGCATCCTGTGGGTCGCCGGCGCCGGCAATCAGGCCCAGTTGCACTGGGGCGGCGCCGCGGCCGACGCCAACGCCGACGGGTACGTGGAGGTCGGCGGCGCCGCGCAGGGCAACGGGTTCACGATCCCCGCCGGCGGCACCTCGACCGTGAGCCTGCGCTGGGACGCCTGGCCCACCACCCGGCAGGACCTGGACCTCGTGGTGATGTCGGTGAACCGGCGTCCGACCGGGCCGGGCGACGCCGCGATCGTGGCCCAGTCGACGAACCCGCAGGCGGACGCGGCGGAGGCGCTGCCGCCGACCGAGCAGGTCACGCTCGAGAACAAGACCGGCGGCGCACAGACCTACTGGATCTATACGGCCGCCCGCGCGTCGTACCCGCAGACCAAGGCCGATGTGTTCGTCATGGGCGACGCGATGAGCCTGTCCTACCCGGTGGCCGCCGGCAGCCTGCTGGAGCCGGCCACGTCGCCGTACGCCATGGCCGTCGGCGCGTCGCAGACCGGGAGCGGCGCGGTGGACGCCTACAGCTCCCGCGGGCCGACCGTGGACGGGCGTACCAAGCCCGACATCACCGGTCCCGCGGGCGTGAGCACGTACACGTTCGGTCCCGCGCCGACGATGGCCGGGACGTCGTCAGCCGCGGCACACGTCGCCGGCGCGGCCGCGCTGCTCAAGGGCGCCAACGGCGCGCTGGACGCGGCGGCCCTGCAAAGCCTGCTGGAGGCGCGGACCAGCCCGTCCAGGTACGACAGCGACTGGGGGCACGGCCTGCTGGCGCTCGGCGCCCCGGATACCCCGCAGACGCCGCAGACCGGCGGGTTCACGCCCGTCCAGCCGATCCGCATCCTCAAGGACGCGCCCCTGGCCGCCGGCGAGGTGCGGACCCTGTCGAGCACGGCACCCGCCGGGGCGACGGCCGTCGTGCTGAACGTGACCGCGTGGGGATCGACCACCGCTACGCGGATCGAGGTCTACCGGGACGCCGACACCGCATCGGGCCTGCCCACCATCGATCTGGCGGCCGGCGACAAGCGGACCGCGATGGCGATCGTCCCGCTGTCCGCGGCACGCACTGTCACGATTCGCAGCGACGCCGGAGCCGCGACCGTCAACGTCGATCTCCAGGGCTACTTCAGCCCGGCCGGCGCCGGCACCTACTTCACGCCGAACGCGCCGGTGCGGCTGCTCGACACCCACACCGCGACCGGCGGGCACAAGCGCCCGTTCGGTGCCGCCGAGGAGTACGCGCTCCAGGTGCGTGGCGTGGCGGGTGTGCCGGACAACGCGACGTCGGTGTTGCTCGACGTGACGCTCTCCGAGAACAGCGAGGACACGTACGTCCAGCTGTACCCGCAGCTGCTTCCCGACGCGGCGAACGTGGAGGCGGGCCCGGTCTCCAACAGCGTGCGCGGCAACCTGGCGGTCACCGGCATCGGCGACGACGGCAGGATCCGCATCCGCAACGCCCGCGGTAACACCGCGCTGGCCATCGACCTGATCGGCTGGTTCGCACCCGGCACCGGCGCCCGCTACGTGCCGCTGCCCCGGACCGCGAAGGTGCTGGACACCCGCACCGGCACCGGTGCGCCGATCGGTGCGCTCGGCCAGGGCGCGACGACCACGGTGTCGCTCAGCGGTGTCGCGGGCGTGCCCCGTGACGTGGCCGCGCCGGTCCTCGCCGTGTCGGCCACCGGCGACGGCGCGGGTGCGGTCACCGCCCGCCCGGCCGGTAAGGCACTGCCGTGGACGACCGGTCTGCAAGGGCTGCGCCCGGCCCGGACCACCACGGGCACGCTGTTGCCCCGCGCCGACGGTGCGGGCGCGGTGGAACTGCGCACGGACGCGGGTACGACCGAGATCGTCGCCGGGGTGTCCGGCTACTTCGTCGGCGGCGCGGCCGTGGCGGACCCGGCCGGGTCCTGCGCGGTCGGGCCGGAGCCCGGGTTCACCGCGCTCTACGACGGGCGCTCGCCGCTGAGCGCGGAGTGGCGTGCCGCCGGGTCGGGCGCCACGAAGACCGAGGCCAACTGCGAGCTCACCTCGGCGCCGAACAACTCGTTGCAGTGGTTCTCGGCCCGGGCCCTGCCGGCCGCGTACACCCTGCGGCTGGACTACCGGGCGTCCGGCGCCGGCGCCGATGCCGGCGTGATGATCGGGTCCGCCTCGCCGCTGACCGGCAGTTTGACCGAGGGCGGTGGATACGAGGTGCAGATCAAGCCGGACGGCGTGGGCACCACCGCGACCGGGGCGATCGAGAGCACCCAGGCGCCGGCCACGGGCGCGGAGAAGCCGGCCGGCCAGTGGAACGCGATGGAGATCACGGTCAACGGCAAGCGGGTGACGGTCAGGCTCAACGGCACCGTCGTCAACGACTTCGTCGCCACCGCCGACACCCGGCTGCTCGACCCGGGCTTCGTCGGCCTCCAGGGCAGCTCCACCACCGCGCCGGTGTCGTTCCGCAACGTGCGGGTCCGCGTCGACCGGGCGGCGACCCGGTTCGGGGAGATCCGCACCGCGGCCGACACCTGCATCGACGTGATCAACGCGACGCGGGCGGCCGGTACCCAGTTCCAGGCGATCGTCTGCAAGGCCAACGACGCACAGCTGTTCACCCTCCCGGGCGACGGCACGCTGCGGATCTTCGGACTCTGCGTGGACGCCAACGGGCCGGTCCGCAACGGCGCGAATCGGTCCCCGCACACCGCCACCTGCACCGGCGCCGCGACTCAGCAGTGGCAGTACCGGGCTGACCGCACGCTCTACAACGCCGCGAACAACGTGTGTCTCGACTCACCGACCTCGCCGGTGTCGGGATCGATGGCGCTGTGGACCAACGGCTGCCACGGCGCGTCGAACCAGCAGTGGAAGCTGCCGACCGGCCGTGCCGCGTTCGGCCCGCTGGTGAAGAACGGTTACTCGAACCTGTGCCTCGACATCCTCAACGAGACCGCGGCCGTCGACGCGCAGGTGCAGATGGTCAACTGCAAGCGTGACATCGGCGCACAGCAGTTCACCCTCCCCGGCGACGGCACGCTGCGCATCTACGGCTTCTGCGTGGACCAGAACGGACCGGTCCGTTCCGGTACCGACAAGTGGCTGAAGCTCAGCGTCTGCACCGGTGCCGCGTCGCAGCAGTGGGTCGTCCGGCCGGGTGACGAGCTGTACAACCCGGCCAGCAACTCCTGCATGGACTACGCGGTCGGCAGCGGGATCCGGGTGTCGTCCTGGACCTGCAACACGACGTACAACCAGTGGTTCGCCATGCCGTGGTCCGGGGTCGACGGCACCCTCACCAAGGGCGCGCCGGCCACGCCCGTGGCGTCCTGGGCGATGGACGAGAACAACGGCACCACGCTGGCCGACGGCTCCGGCAACGGCCGGCCCGCGGCCTTGACCAGCGGCACCTGGACGACCGGCCACACCGGCGCGGCGGTCGAGTTCAACGGCACCGGCACGGTGGCGAGCACGGCCCGCACGGCGCTACAGACCAACCGGTCGTACAGCGTGTCGGCCTGGGCGAAGATCAATCCCACCACCGGTACGCGGACGATCGTTTCCCAGGACGGCTCCGGGCGTAACCCGTTCTCGCTCAGCGCCAACGCCAACACGCCCGAGTGGCAGTTCCTGGTCACGCAGACGTCGGCGTCCACGTACACGAAGGTCAGCGCCGGCGCGGGCAGCATGGTCGCCAACCGCTGGACACATCTGGTCGGCGTCTACGACGCCGAGGCGGGCGAGATCCGGCTGTACGTCGACGGCGAGCTGAAGGGTGCCACGGACGTGGCGCCGTTGTGGCTGGCCGGCGGCAACTCGGTCGTCGGGCGAGGCTGGTACGACGGTAAGGCGACGGACTGGTTCCCGGGCGCGATCGACGACGTACGTCTCTACCAGGGGGTCCTCACCCAGCAGGAGATCACGGCGCTGAGCCGCGTCTGAGCATGCGAAGGGCCGCCGGGCTGATGCCCGGCGGCCCTTTCACGACCGGTGTCAGACGATCGACATGTGGACGTGGTCCTCGTGGGTGCTGTCGCCCGAGTACGGGCTCCAGCCGGTGGCGGGGAACCACACCATCCTGTTCCAGATGACGTAGAGGATGCCGAGGCGGTCCGCGTTGCGGACCAGGAAGGCCATCAGGTCGTTGCCGTACTGCAGCTCGTCGTTGTTCGACCAGACGGCGAAGCCGCTGCGGCGCAGTGACCAGTCGCAGGCACGGCCCTTCGGGTGCTCCCAGATGTCGCCGGTGCGGAAGCAGCCGACGAAACGGTCGAAGCCGGCCTTCTTCACCTCGTTGTACGCATGCAGCGTGCGCGGTGTCAGGCAGCCGCTGGTGGTCGGGTCGTCCTCGGAGCAGGACTCCGACGGCCAGCCGCCGCTGCTCGTGCGCGGGGCCGGGGCCGCGACCGGCGAGGTGGCGGTGACCAGGCCCTGCGTGGTGGCGTTGCCGCCGACCAGCGCGAGCGCCTTCTCCGCCTCCTTCTTCTGCTTGTCGATCGCGGCGAGCGCCTTCTGCTCCTCCGCGACCTCCGCGTCCAGCTCGGCCTTGGCGCGGTCGATGGTGTCGCGCGCCTCGATGTAGTCGTGCAGTTTCGCGTCGTTGTGCGCGGCCAGCTCGTTGATCGAGGTCATCCGGGCCATGAACCCGGTCGGGTCCGCGCTGCCCAGCATCAGGCTCGGGCCGGTGAGCCGGCCCTGCCGGTACTGCCGGGAGGCCATCTCGCCGACCTGCTTGGTGAGCAGGTCCAGGTCGGCCTGGGCCTTGGTCAGCTTCTTGGTGATCTCGCCCTGCTTCTTCTTGGACGCGTCCAGCACGGCCTTGGCCTCGAGGTACCGCTTGCCGGTCGACTCCAGAACGTCACCGAGCGTGGCGTTGCCGGCCTCGTCCGGGCCGTTCGGCTCCGCGCTCGCGGGGGAGAGCGGCGCGGTCAGCAGTGCCACCGCGGTGGCGACCGCGGCGACCGCTGCGGCGCATCGACGACCGAGTGGGGTCATCAGAACGGATTCCTCTCGTCGTGCTGGGAAGCCCTCGCGGCGGAGTTGATCCGCCTTCCCTGGAGTTACGGAGTCGGAGGCGAGGCGGTTCGAATCCGCCGGGCCCGCGCAGAGAGCGTCACGGCAAAGAAGGGTACGTCACCGTCCGGACGAACGCGTAGCTCAGGGCGCCTGTCCACGCACCGTGACCGTCAAATATGCGGTGCGCGTCGGCCGTACCCGATAATGTGTCTCGTCTATGCGTAGTGAACGATTCAGAGAGTGCTTGGACGCTGACGCGACCCGACTGCGGGCGGCGATCGCCGCGGCCCCCTCCGCGCCGGTGCCGACCTGTCCCGGGTGGAGCGCGACCGATCTGGCCGACCACGTGACCCACGTGTACCGGCACAAGACGGTCATCCTGCGGACCGGCGCGTTCCCCGAGGAGCTGCCGCCGGCGCCGCCGGGCGACGCGCTGGCCCGGCTCGACGCCGCGTACGCGGAGCTGGTGGCGGCGCTGGCCGCGCGCGAGCCGGGCGAGGCCGTGGCGACCTGGGACCCGGCGGATCAGACGGCCGGCTTCTGGATGCGGCGGATGGCGCACGAGACCGTGATCCACCGGGTGGACGGCGAGCTGGCGGCCGGGCTGCCGCGCGCGCCGATCCCGGCGGACCTGGCGGTCGACGGCGTGGACGAGGTGCTGGTCCGGTTCCTCGAGCACGGCTCGCGGCACTGGCCGGACGACTTCGGCGACGCGCTCGCCGCACTGGACGGCCGCGCCGTCCGGGTGTCCACCACCGCGGGCGGGTCCTGGCTGGTCCGGCTCGCCCCGGACGGCGTCACCGTGACCCCGGACGCCCCGGCGGCCTCGGACGCCGCGGCCGAGGTCACCGGCGATCCGGTGGACGTGCTGCTCTGGCTGTGGCGCCGCGGCGGCGCGGACGGCCTGATCGCCACCGGCGACGCCGCCCTGATCGGCGAACTCCACGAGCTGATGGCCAAGCCCACGCTGTAGACCGGCGGCGGGATGAGAAGGGGGCCGCCCGCCACGTCACCCGTCGGTTCTCGGCGCGCGGGGTGCGGGCGGGCGGCCGTGACCCGGCCGGCCTCGGGGAGCGGGACCGGCCGGGAGCCGGGGTCACATGCCGGGCGCGGCCGGGTGGAGGTCCTCGGACTCGTTCGGCATCACGATCCAGAGCAACGGGTAGATCAGTAGCTGGCTGCCCGGGACGGTGAGCAGGACCAGGACGAAGAGCAGCCGCGCGACGTTGGCGTCCAGGCCGAAGCGCCGCCCGAGCCCGGCGCAGACGCCGGCCAGCAGACGGCCCTCGCGCGGCCGGACCAGGCCCTGACTGCGGAAGTGGGTGTGCACGCTCGCCATGTTCGGATCACTCCTTGTGGGATGTCGCAGGTGCTCGCCTGCTGACTCCACGGTCTCCGAAAGCGGCGTACCCGACATCGGGGAACGGCCCCATCCGTCCCCCGATGTCCGGGCTCAGGGTCAACCCAGAAGCTGGTCGAACGACGGCGCCGACTCGAACGGGTCGACCACGGTCACCGGCTCGCGCGCCGTGATCAGCGCGGCCAGCTCGCCGGCCGCGCGGTCGACGCGCCGGGCCAGGCCCTGGTGTGCCTTGCCGCCGCCGCTGCCCCAGTCCTCGGAGGCCGCGTAGACGCCGGTCGGCACCACCACGGAGCGCAGGTAGGCGAAGAGCGGCCGGACCGCGTGCTCCAGCACCAGCGAGTGGCGCGGCGTGCCGCCGGTCGCACCGATCAGCACCGGCTTGTCGGCCAGCGCCTCCTCCTCGACCACGTCGAAGAACGACTTGAACAGGCCGCTGTACGACGCGCGGAACGTCGGCGTGACCACGATCAGCCCGTCCGCCGCCGCCACCGCGTCCAGCACCTCCCGGAGCCCGGTGGGGGCGAACCCGGTGAGCGTGTTGTTGACCACGTCGTGCGCGTGGTCACGCAGTTCGACCGTGCGGACCTCGACCTCCTCGCCGCGGGCGCGCAGCTCACGCGTGGCCGCGGTGGCGAGGTGGTCGGCGAGCAGCCGGCTGGACGAGGGCTGGCTCAGCCCGGCGCTCACCACGACCAGTCTGCGGGTGTTCATGACCGCACCTCCTCCAGGGCGTCCTGGTTCTCGGCCGCGACCGCGGCGGCGGCCAGCATCGACGCGTGCGTGGGCGCGTCCGGCACGTGCGCCGGCCGGCCGATCTCGAACTCCTCGCGCAGCACCGGCAGCACCTCCTCGCCGAGCAGGTCGAGCTGCTCCAGGACGGTCTTCAGCGGCAGGCCGGCGTGGTCGACCAGCAGCATCAGCCGCTGGAAGTCGCCGAAGTGGGTGCGGTAGCTGAGCAGCCGCTCGATGATCTGCTGCGGGCTGCCCACGGTCAGCGGCGTCTCCCGGCTGAAGTCCTCCAGGCTCGGGCCGTGGCCGTAGACCGGCGCGTTGTCGAAGTACGGCCGGAACTCGTTCACCGCGTCCTGCGAGTTCCGCCGCATGAAGATCTGCCCGCCGACGCCCACGATCGCCTGGTCCTCCGCGCCGTGGCCGTAGTGCGCGAACCGCTTCCGGTAAAACTCGATCATGCGCTTGGAGTGGTCGAACGGCCAGAAGATGCCGTTGTGCAGGAAGCCGTCCCCGTAGTAGGCGGCCTGCTCGGCGATCTCCGGGCTGCGGATCGAGCCGTGCCAGACGAACGGCGGCACGCCGTCCAGCGGCCGCGGCGTGGACGTGAAGCCCTGCAGCGGCGTACGGAACTTGCCCTCCCAGTCCACGACGTCCTCGCGCCACAGCCGGCGCAGCAGCCCGTAGTTCTCGATCGCGAGCGGGATGCCGGCCCGGATGTCCTGGCCGAACCACGGGTAGACCGGGCCGGTGTTGCCGCGGCCCATCAGCAGGTCCACCCGGCCGTCCGCCAGGTGCTGGAGCATCGCGTAGTCCTCGGCGATCTTCACCGGGTCGTTCGTGGTGATCAGCGTGGTCGCGGTGGAGAGGATCAGCCTCTCCGTCCGCGCCGCGATCCAGCCGAGCATGGTGGTGGGCGAGGACGGCACGAACGGCGGGTTGTGGTGCTCACCGGTCGCGAAGACGTCCAGGCCGACCTCCTCCGCCTTCAGCGCGATCTGCATGATCGCCTTGATGCGCTCGTTCTCCGTGGGGGTCCGCCCGTTCGTCGGGTCGGTGGTCACGTCGCCCACGGAGAAGATCCCGAACTGCATTGGCATGGTCCCGCCTCCGTCGTACCGCTGGTCGTTCAAATCTTAACTATTACGTCGGCAAGTAACCAGGCCCGGACCCGCGCTATTCCACCCCGGACCGCTCCCGGCGAGACGCGCCTCACATCGGAGCGCCGTCCCCACGCCCGTGGTCACGCGGGGACGGCGTTCTCATCTCCGTAGTGGCAGAGCCGTCACGCGAACGTAGATTTCGCGAACCGCCCCTGCGTCCGTCGGTGCGCGGCGGCAGAGGCCACGCACCCGTACCCACAGCTCTCCGTCGAGCGTCACCCGTTCCAGGATCTGCTCGACGACGATCGACAACTGCCCCACGCCGAACTTGTAGTCCTGATCCCTCAGCGTGAGCTCGTCGCCCGGCCGAAGCCGGTACTTCGCGTTGCCGGTCATCCGGCCGCCTCCGAGGACACGGCCGTTCTCTTCCAGTGTTGGTGCACAGCGACGCTCCCTAATGGGCGGAGCGCCGCCAGGTGGCTGGCTCGCAGAGGACATCCTGCCGGATGCGGGCGGATTTCGCGGTACCGCCACCCGAACGGCTGATCACCCCTGCGGGGTCAGCGCAGCGAGACGGGCTCGCCGGGGTCGTCGCCGGGCAGGTCGCCGTCCGCCACGGCCAGCACCTCCATCCGGGTCATGGTGAGGCGGCCCCCGGTGAGCAGCGTGGAGAACGCCACGTCCGCCGCGTCCCGGCCGGTGGCGATGCGGATCATCGAGGCGCGCGGCGCCAGGCCGGTGGCGTCCACGATCCGCCACACGCCGTCCACGGCCACCTCGCTGACCAGGTGGAAGTCCATCGGCGCCAGGCCGGGGGCGTAGACCGCGGCGACCCGGGCCGGCACGCCGGACGCGCGGACCAGCGCGGTCACCAGGTGCGCGTAGTCGCGGCAGACGCCGGCGCCGGCCAGCAGCGTGTCCGCCGCGTCCGTGCTGGAGTCGCTGACCGGCGCGTAGCGCAGGTGGCCGCGGACGAACTCGGTCACGTCCCGGACGATCTCCGCGTCCGTGCCGCCGAACCGGCGCGCCGCGAACCCGGCCATCCGGTCCGACGGGCAGTAGCGGCTCGGGCGCAGCGCCTGCACGCGGGCCGGCGCGGAGACCCGGCGGGGCGGTGCGGCGTCCCGGCGTACCGTGGCGGTGTAGCGCACGCGCAGCGCGCCCGGCGTGGCCCGGACCAGGTGCTGACGGCCGCCGTGGTGGGACGCCGGGATCGTCTCCGCCTCGGCCTCCGCGTCGTCCACCGTGACGGTCAGCCGCTCGTCCGCGTGCACCGCGCCGCCGGTCGTCACCGCGATCTGGAACACGAACTCGGTGGGGGAGTCCACTGTGTAGTCGAGCGTGCAGGCGACGCTGCCGCCGTCCGGGTGAGAGGTCACAGCACACGGTAACCGCCTGGCGTGTCAATGTTGTGTCCCGCGGTTGGTAGGTTCACCGGTCATGTCCCGCGTCGTCACGCTCGTGCTCGTCGATCCCTCCGGTGCCGTGCTCGGCGCGCTGCCGCCGTACGAGGTGCCGATGCCGTGGTGGCAGGAGGTGGCGGACGTGGTCGACGGCGCCCGCCAGCACTACGGCGTGGACGTCACCGTGCTCCGCCTGCTCCGCGCCTCGCGCGACCGCCCGCACGGCGGCGCGGTGGTCTACGCGGCCGAACTCCGCGGTCCCGGCACACCGTCGATCGTGGACGCCGCCCCGGCCGACACGGCCGCGCTCGCCCCGCACGCGCGGCGAGCGCCCTGGGCCGAGCCGGGCGGCGCGCACGCCACGCTGAGCTGGGCCGCGGACCGGCTCGCCGCGCGCGGGCGGCTGGTCGCCCGGACCGTGCAGCAGCGCACCTGGAACCTCTCCGCGATCTGGCGCCTGGAGACGGTCTCCGCGGGCGACACCGCGCCGGTCGACGCGCCGCACCCGGTCGACCTGGCCCGCGAGACGGCCTGGGTCAAGCAGGTACCGCCGTTCTTCGCGCACGAGGGCGCGGTGCTGCGCTGGCTCGGCGAGGCGCTGCCCGGCACCGCGCCCGCGCTGCTCGCCGAGGAGCCGGGCCGGCTGCTGCTCGCGCACGTGCCGGGCGTCGGGCGGTACGAGGCCGACGCCACCGAGCTCGACGAACTGGCCCGGGACATGCACCGCGTCCAGGTGCGCGCCGCCCGCGACCTGGAGACGCTGCTGGCCGCGGGCCTGCCGGACCTGCGCGCGCCCCGGCTCGCCGAGCGCGTGCGCGCGGTGGTGGCGGCGTACGCGCCGGACGACCCGGCCCTGACCGCGCTCACCGACGGGCTGGAGGCGCGGCTCGCCGCGGTCGCGGAGTGCGCGCTGCCCGACACGCTGGTCCACGGCGATCTCCACCCGGGCAACGCGATCGGCGCGCACGACGGCCGGGTGATCATCGACTGGGGCGACGCGTTCGCCGGGCATCCCGCGTTCGACATCCTGCGGCTCACCGCGGGCGTACCGGAGGCGCCCGCGCTGATCGAGTCGTGGGCCGCGCGGTGGCGCGCCGACGTGCCCGGCTGCGACCCCGAGCACGCGGTCGCGCTGCTGGCCCCGGTCGCGGCGCTGCGCAACGCCGCCGTCTACGCCGGGTTCCTCGCCGCGATCGAGCCGTCCGA
Organism: Catenuloplanes atrovinosus; assembly: GCF_031458235.1. Lineage (NCBI taxonomy): Bacteria > Bacillati > Actinomycetota > Actinomycetes > Micromonosporales > Micromonosporaceae > Catenuloplanes > Catenuloplanes atrovinosus. The sequence continues at coordinate 863,569 of NZ_JAVDYB010000001.1, forward strand.
GGCGCCGTTCCACGCGGCCGACGTACCGTTCTGGCTCGACGCCGCGCGTGCACTACTGTGAACGGATGCCCGGCATGGACCGGTACCTGGAGGAGTTGCACGCCGCCGGCGTGCTGACCGACCCGGCCCTGGCCGCCGCGTTCCGGGCCGTACCCCGGGAGATCTTCCTGGCCTCGGGTTTCCATCGCCCCGACGGGCGCGTCCTCCCCGGCGACCCCGGCTTCCTGGAGACGGTCTACCGCGACACGGTCCTGGTCACGAAGGTCCACGACGGCGTGCCGGTCAGCTCGTCGAGCCAGCCCTCGCTGATGGCGGAGATGCTGACCGCACTGCACGTCGCGCCCGGCCACCGAATCCTGGAGATCGGCGCCGGCACCGGCTACAACGCCGCGCTGCTGGCCGCGCTCGGCGCGGACGTGACCACCGTCGAGGTGCAGGAGGACGTCGCCGCCGCGGCCGCGTCCGCGCTGGACCGGGCGGGCGTGACCGGCGCCCGGGTGCTGCGCGCGGACGGCTGGGACGGCGCGCCCGACCTCGCCCCGTTCGACCGGATCATCGTGACCGTCGGCATCACCGGCGTGTCCGCCGCGTGGCCGGACCAGCTCGCACCCTCCGGCATGATCGTGGCCCCGATCGCGCACGGCGGCCTCCACCCGGTGATGACGGTCCACGGCACGCCATCCGGCCCGCGCGCCCGGCCGGTCTCGGCGGCCGGTTTCATGACCGCGGCCGGCCCGCTGTCCGCGCCGCACGCGGGCTCGCACCCGCCGCCGGTCCGGGTGCCGCTGCCCTCGCCCGCGGCGGGCCCGTCGCTGCCCGCGCTGAACGCCCGCGACTATCACTCGCTGTGGTTCGCCGCGGCGGTCTGGGACCGGCGGGTGACCTCGGTCCCGGCGCTGCACGCGGACCAGTTGGGCGGATTCGGGCTGTACGAGCCGGGGCCGCCGCCGTCGCTCGCCGCGCTGCTGCCGGACGGCCACCTCCGCACGCTCGGCCCGGCCGGCGACCGCCTCCGCCACGACCTGGCGGCGCTGGCCGACCGCTGGCTCACCGCCGGCTCACCGCCACTGACCTCGTGGACGGCCACCCTGACGCTCGCCGGCGACCCCACCCGGCCGATCCGGGTCCCCGCGGCCTTCGCACCGGCCACGTACGAGTAGTCATCGACGCACACCCCGGCGTCCGTCCCATCGGAACAGCCGGAGGTGTGCGGCGATCCGTTCCAGCCGGCCGGTGGTGCCGGCGGCGCGGACCAGCGTCAGCGTCCCGGGCGAGACCGGGACCAGCACGCCGGGGTACGCGCCGGTCCGGAGCGCGGCCGGCGCGTGGGTGCCGAACACCGGCACGACCGGGTGCGGCACGCCGGGCCGGTCGCCGGCGCCGATGCGACGCGGCCGGGCGGGCGTGGCCGGCAGCGGGCGCGGGCCGCCGAAGGTGACCACCGCCGCCAGCGCGGCGCCGGCCAGCGTCAACGAGAAACACCTGGTACGCATCATGACCGCCTCCTTGATCCGGTCCGTGAAGACTCGCGCCCGCGGCTGTCCGCGGCTGCGGTGGCGGCTGTGCACCCCCGGTGCGACGCGAACGCTCAGCTGCGGCCTTCACCGGTCGATGTCGAGGTCAGGGACCGGAGGAGGACCGCGATGGGCGGGGGTGGGGCGGCGCGGCGGCCGGCACCGCTGCTGGCCGTCGCCACGCTGCTCGCGTTCTGGTCGGCCGGCTGGTTCACGGTGTCGCTGGCGCACCCGTTCACGCCCGCGTTCGTCGGCTGGCTCGCCCCGCCGCTGCTGCCGCTGGTGGGCGCCGCCGCATGCCGGCGGGCCGCGGCCGCGGACCGGCGGCGCGGCGTGGTCCGGCGGTTCTGGCGGCGGTTCGCGCTGGCGTCCGCGTTGGCCGGCCTGGCCGCGGCCGGAAACGCCATGGCCGGAATCGGTGCGACCGGGAACGGTGTGCACCGGCCCGCGGAGCCGGCCGGCCCGTTCGTCGTCGCGCTCTACCTGGCCGGCGTGGTGGTGGCGCTGTGGGCGCTGCTCGGCCTGCCGGTGCGACGCGCCCGCCGGGCCGGTCCGCGGCTCGCCATGGACATGACGATCGTGCTGCTCGCGACCGGTCTCTTCCTCTGGTACGGGGTGCTGCGGCACACCGGCGGCGGCACGCTCTCGTCCGGCGCGCTGGCGGCCGTGCTGGTGCTCGGCACGCTCGGCGTGGCCGCCCTGGTCGCGTTCGCCACGCTCGAGGTCGGCCGCGCGGACGGGGTGGATCCGCGATCGCTCTACCTGCTCGCGGCCGCGCTCGCCGGCGGGATCGCGGCCGGCGCGCTGCACCCGCTGCTGGGCGCCCGCGCCGACCTGCACCCTGCCCAGCTCGCGCTGCCGGTCACGTACCTGCTGATCACCGTGGCGGCGGACCGGCAGCGCCACGCCGCCGGCCGGGCCGGGTCCGCGCGAGGGCGGCGCGAGTCGTCCGGGCTGTGGCCGTTCGTGGCGGTCGGCGGCACCGGCGTGTTGCTGGTGACGGTGAGCTGGGACGATCCTGACGCGCGCGTGGTCGCGCTGGTGTCGATGGCGCTGACCGGCATCGTGATGGCCCGGCAGCTACTGGCGCTGGCCGAGAACGGCCGTCTGCTCGCCCGCGTCGACGCCAGCCTCCAGGAGCTGCGCCGGGTGCAGGACGAGCTGACCACGCAGGCCACCCATGACGCGCTGACCGGCCTGGCGAACCGGACGCTGTTCGAGCGGCGCACCCGTGCGGCGATGGACCAGCTGAGCGGCGACGAGGTGCTGCACGTGGCGCTGATCGACCTGGACGACTTCAAGGGCGTCAACGACCGGCTCGGCCACGCGGTCGGCGACGCGCTGCTGGCCGTGGTCGGCGAGCGGCTCCAGGGCTGCGTGCGGAGCGGCGACACCGTGGCCCGGCTCGGCGGCGACGAGTTCGCGATGATCCTGGAGGACGCCACGCCGGACGCCGCCACCACGGTGATGACGCGCGTGGCCGAGGTGCTCGGCCAGCCGATCTCCGCGGCCGGCCACGATCTGCTGGTCCGGGCCAGCGTGGGCCTCGCCCAGGCCGGCGTCGGCGGCACCCCGGACGAGTTGCTGCGCCGCGCCGACGTGGCCATGTACGCGGCGAAGGCGGCCGGCAAGGGCCGCTACGCGTACTACAGCCCGGACCTCGACGCGCATCAGGCCGCGGACGCCCAACTCGCCGCGGACCTGCAACAGGCGATCGATTCCGCCCAGTTCGACCTGCTCTACCAGCCGATCGTGCGGCTCGCGGACCGCCGCTGGATCGGCGCGGAGGCGCTGGTCCGCTGGCGGCACCCGGTCCGCGGCCTGATCAGCCCGGAGGAGTTCCTGTCCACCGCGGAGCGCACCGGCCTGATCGTCCCGCTCGGCGACTGGGTGCTGCGCGAGGCCTGTGCCCAGGCGGTCCGCTGGCGTACCGCGCTGGGCGACGCCGCGCCCACGATCGGCATCAACGTCGCCGACCGCCAGCTCCGGGAGACCGGCTTCGCGGCCCGCGTCGCCGAACTGCTGCGCGCGTCCGCGCTGCCGGCGTCCGCGCTCTCGGTGGAGATCACCGAGGCGACCGCGCTCGGCGGCGGCTCCGCCATCGCCATGGTCGGCGAGCTGAGCCGGCACGGCATCCGCGTGACGCTCGACGACTTCGGCGCGGGTGCCTCGTCGCTGGATCTGCTGCGCCGCGCGCCGGTGCACGGCCTCAAGATCGACAAGGCGTTCGTCCGGGGCCTGGAGGCGGGCACCGGTACGCAGGAGTTCGTCATCTCCGCGGCGCTGGTACGGATCGCGGCCGGCCTGAGCCTGACCGCGTCCGCCGCCGGGGTGGAGACGGCCGGTCAGGCGGAGGCGCTGCGCGACATGGGGTACCTCTCGGCGCAGGGCTACCACTTCGCGCCCCCGCTCCCGGCGGAGGAGTTCACCCACCACGTCAGCCCGTCCTCCGCCTCGCTGTCCTGAGCGCCGCCTCACCAGGTGTTCGCGCGTCGGTCGCGCAGCGGGCGACCGTCCGGGTCGTAGACCAGGCGGTACGCCGGGAGCGCCCACGCCCTGGTGAGCGGCCCGAGCCGTTCCGGGCGGTGCGGGCGCAACCGGCCCGGCGGGCGCGGACCCGTCCGGCCGCCGGCGTGCCACTCGTCCAGCCGGCGCGCGGACTCGGTGATCGCGGCGATGGCGGAGGCGGGGTCGATCAGGTCCGCGTCGTCGCCGTCGGCGCGGTCCAGGTGCTCGCGCCACAGCCGCAGCCGCAGGTCGCGCGCGAACGTACCGCCGGGATCGAGGACCGCGCAGGAGAGCTCGCTGTCGTGGGTCCACGATCGGCGGTTGAAGTTGTCGCTGCCCACGCTGGCCCAGACGTCGTCCGCCACGCACACCTTGGCGTGCACGTAGACCGGGTCGCCGGCGTGGTTCTCCACGTCGAACACGTGCACCCGGTCGCCGCCGGCCCGCCGGCAGACGGCGATCGCCTCGGCGCGGCCGACCAGGTTCGGCGGGAGCGCGAACGCGCCGTCCACGTCCGGGTGGCGCGGCACCACCGCGACCAGGTGCAGGCCGGGGTTGGCCCGCAGCGCGTCCGCGAACAGCGTCGCCACCTCGGCCGACCACAGGTACTGGTCCTCCAGGTAGATCAGCCGGCGCGCCCGCCGGATCGCCTTGGTGTAGCCGCGGGCCACGGTCCGCTCGCCGTCCGGCGCGAACGGGTAGCCGCGGTCGAGCGTCAGGTCGGGATAGGTGCGCAGCACCTGGACGGCGTGCGGCCCGCACTCCGGCGGGTCCGGCAGCGGTTCGGGCAGCGAGTCCGCGTGCAGGTCGGCGCCGGCGCTGAGGTCGCGCGCCCAGGCGAGCGGGCTGCGCGCGTCCAGCGGGTGCGGGTCCGTCCACCGCTCGCGGAACGTCAGGTCCAGCGCGCCCACCACCGGGCCGCGCAGCATCAGCTGCACGTCGTGCCAGGGCGGATGCTCGCCGTAGCGCGGCGACATCCGTACCGCCTGGGGGTCTCCGTGGTGCGCGGCCGTGTCCCGGCGGCTGTGGCAGAGGTCGATGCCACCGGCGAACGCGACGTCCCGCTCCGGCGCGCCCGGATGCCGGAGCACGACCAGCTTCTGATGGTGCGAGCCGCCGCGCCGGACCCGCTGGTCCAGCAGCACCTCGCCGCCCGCGGCCGCGACCGACTCGCCGAGGTGCCGGTTCTCCTCCTCGGAGTACTGGAGCCTGTCCAGGTGCGAGCGCCACATCAGGCCCTTGACGATCACGCCGCGCCGGGCCGCGGCGGAGAACAGCTCCGCGACCGTCGGCCCGTCCGGGCGCAGGCGCTCGTCCGGGTCGCCGCGCCAGTCCGTGAAGAACAGGTGGTCACCGGCCCGGAGCGCCGAAATCTCCGTTACCAGGTGATCGAAGTATGAATCTCCGTGAACAAGTGGTTCTGCGAGGTTGCCGGTGGTCCAGGTGGGTATAGCGCTGGACGGGTTACCTCGTTCCCGTTCGGTGAGAAACCACTCCTCGACGTCCACGCGGTTACCTCCGAGGTCGGCGACGTCCTCGGTAATCCCCCCGCACCCCCTGGCCCGAAACGCCGCTGGCACGAAACCAGGATCACCGCCCTCCGGCCGCGCCCTACCGTGATAGACGCAGCCGGGTCCTGAAGGAGAGACCGATGACCACCGAAGCCGCCACCACCGAGACCGCCAAGCCCGAGGTCGACTCCGAGCGTCCCCTGCTCATCGCGATGGCCCTGATGGTGTCGCTGGGCACCGTCGCGATGTACTTCATGGTCGGCTGACCACGATCGAGACCTCACGAGGGTACGGCTGGAGCGCGCCGCACCGGAGCCCGGTGCGGCGCCCGTACCGTCTCATCGCGTCTGGCGGAGCCTCGCCTGGAGTCGGGTGAAGACGCGGGTCAGCACCTCGGTCTCGGCCTCGTCCAGATCGTCCATCAGGTAGCGGCGCACCGCCGTCAGATGCCCGGGTGCGGCCCGGCGCAGTTGGTCCAGCCCTTCATCGGTGAGCACCGCCTCGCTGCCCCGGCGATCGTCCGGGCACGGCTGACGGCGCACGAGCCCCCGCTTCTCCATCGCCGAGATCTGGTAGGTCAGCCGGCTCGGCGAGAAGACCAGCCGGCTGGCGATCTCCCCCATCCGCAGCCGCCGTTGCGGCGCCTCGCTGAGCAGCACCAGCACGTGGTAGTCGGAGATGCTCAGCCCGGTATCCGCCCGCAGCTCGTCGTCCAGCCGGGTCTGCAGGTGCCAGCTACCGTCGATCACCGCGCGCCAGGCGCGCAGCTCGGCCCCGTTCAGCGGAAGCGTGTCGCTCACGCTCGCCAGCGTACTCGTTAAAATCTGAACGACCACTCCATCGGGGTACGGTGGTGATCATGGATCTGCTGGACCTGGCCGACTGGCGCGAGCGGGTCGCCGCACTCTACCTCTCCGACCTCGACCTGCTCGGCTTCCGCGCCGCCCGCGACGACCTCTTCGCCACCCATCCCCAGTCCCCGATCGCCGGCCCGTTCTCCGGGCTGCGCTACTTCCCGCCCGACCCGGCCTTCGTGGCCGAGTGCGAGGTGCGCCCCGCCCCGTCCACCGAGCCCCTGGAGATCGACACCGGCGGCGAGGACGGCGTGATCAGCTACCGCCGCCTGGGGGTCGCGGCCACGCCGTGGGGGGACCTCACGCTGTTCTGGATCTCCGCGTACGGCGGCGGCCTGTTCCTGCCGTTCCGCGACGCGACCGCGCCCGCCGAGACCTACGGCGCCGGCCGCTACCTCGCCGACACGGTCAAGGGCACGTTCGGCCGCGGCCTGACGCTGCTCGGCCCCGACCGCGTCCGCCTCGACTTCAACTACGCCTACAATCCGTCCTGCGTCTACGACGACCGCTGGGCCTGCCCGCTCGCGCCACCGGAGAACCGCCTGACCGTCCCGATCCGCGCGGGCGAACGCAACTACCACTGATCGGCCGCTCCGGTTTCGCTGATCGGGGTGTGCCGCGCGCGGTATCGTCGGGGTTCCCCTGGTTTGGCTGGATCCATCACTGATGTGACGGAGGACGGCCCATGTCCACGATCATCCGCGGCGCGATCGTCTGCGCGCTGCTGACCGCGGCGGCGCCGTATCCCGCGTCCGCGGCGACCGCGTACCGGGGTTGCGGCACCGCCCGGTCCGACTGGGTGGTGTGGCAGTACGGCTACCTCGGCGACGTCTCGGTCACCACGGCCGACGGCGAGGCGCCCGCCCGGACGCACCACCGCTACCTGGACGTGCTGCCGGACGGCGAGGTGGCGCTGCGGACCCCGGACCACGACGTGTTCGAGGGTCACGGCACGTTCGCCGGCGACTCGCCCCGGATCTGGGAGCGCGGCCTCACCTGGGAGGTCCCGCGCACCCGCTGGACGCCGGGCGGCACCGCGTCGTTCCTCGGGCCGCGCTGCCGGCAGGGCACCACGATCGTCGAGTCCGCCATCTACCGCTTCGAGGCGGCCGACGCGGACCACACCGGCGTGACCACGGTCTGGGGCGTGCTCACCCGCGACGGGTGAGCGCCGGCCCCGGCGTCCACAGCCAGGCGCGGGCCTGGTACGACTTGACCAGCACCGCGGTCTCGGCGAAGTCGGTGGGATCGAGGCGGGCATGGCCCTCCGCGACCGTGAACGGGTAGAGGCGGTCGGAGACGAGCGCGGCGAGCAGCAGGCCCGGGTCCCGCTTCATCACGTCGCGCAGCGGTGCGCTGTCGACCAGGCGGCTGGTCTCGATGACGGTGGCGTCGGACCAGCCGAGCGCGGCCACCCGCACCGTGCCGATCGAGACTCCCATCCGCAGGCGCAGGGCCTCGGCGTACCGGCGCCGCTCCGCCCGCAACGCGCCGGCGGTGCCGTGCAACAGCTGGGCGAGCGTGCGGGGCAGGTCCAGGTCGGCGGGGAGCACCACGTTGATGCCGTCGCCGGTGCCCTGGTGGTCGGTGTCGGCCAGGGTCAGGTGCATGTCGCCCAGCACCTCGCCGATCACGTCGGCGATCCGGCGCTGGCAGAGGTCACGGCCGGCGGCGTCGTTGCCGCTGTAGCCGACGGCGTCGACCGTGAAGCTCATCCGGAGCGCGTGCTGCGGCGTGCGCGCACGCGGCACCCGGGCCGGCTCGTCCTGCCGGGTCTCGGCCGGCGGCGCCGGGATGGACCCCGTGGTGGCCCTGCCCGGTGCCGGAGCGGCCGGCTCCGCGCGGACGGAGGGCTCCACGGTGCGTGGCCCGCTCGCCGGCGCGAAGAGATCGCCGACCGGGCCCGCCTCGCGCAGCAGGTTCTCCAGCCCGGTCCTGGCATCCTCCAGCTGCCGCGTCAGCCACTCGCCGAACCGCCGGTCGTCCGTCACCGGGTCCAGCGGGCCCTCGCCGCGCATCTCCGCGGATTCCGCCACCGTGGTCAGTGCGCGCAGCGCGGTGGCCGAGGCCGCGTGCATGGAGTACAGCCGGGCGAAGTCGGCCCGGAGGCTGTCCCGCCCCGGCCGCGCGTCCCGCAGCGCCATGATCCGCCGCTGCTCGCCGGTCCAGACCCGGTAGTGGTAGCGCAGCACCGCGGCGTGCATCAGGTACCGGCCCAGCGGCGGGAGTTCGTGCCCGGCACCCCAGGCGATCGCGTCCAGATTCGTCCCCGCCAGCACCAGCCGCCGGTCGCGCCGGGTGTCCTGACGCGGCGACAGCTCCCAGGCGCAGGCGTGCGCGCCGAACCACACGCGGCTGTCCTGCCAGCCCACGTGGGTGACGATCGGCGGCAGGGCGTCCCGGGCCGGCGGGTACGCCGGTTGCGCCGCCGGCATGCGGTAGACCCGCGCCGTGCCGATCAGCGCGTCCACGCCGCCCGCGGTGGCGTCGTCGAGCCAGCGGTCCAGGTCCACCCAGCCGGTGTCGCCCGCAGCGGGCAGCGCGGCCGAGAGGACCAGCACGTCGCGGACGCGCCGCAGGACCGCGCGGAAGCCGTCGTCGCCGGGCCGCTCCCGGGCCGCCAGCGCGGTCACCCGCGGGCCGCCGCGCCAGTCGGGCGGCGTGATCGGCAGCGCCGAGCCGTGCACCGGCGACTCCATGCCGAGCACGCCGCCGCAGGCGGACCAGAGCGCCCGCAACTGGTGCTGGGCCAGCGGGGCGGCGGGACCGTCGAGCGGCGCGAACGCGTGCAGGACCAGTGAGGTCACGGCGTCCACTCTAGATAACGCGATCTGCGTCACCAAGAGGCTACGGATCGTAGGGAACGCGGATTTTTAGCAGGTCCGGACCGTGCGGCCGACGCAGGATCGAGGCATGACACGGACGATGGAGCCACCGGAGGTGGCGTTCACCTGGCGACTGCACGCCGGGCTGGAAGCGATGGCGGCCCGCGCCGACGCGAAGGCGGGCATCCTGCTGGCGCACCAGGGCGGTGCGTTCGTGCTGGGCGTCACCGCGTTGCAGGTGCACCGCGTCGGCTGGCTGCTGGCGCTCGCGCTGATGCTGGTGGTGGCCGCGATGGGTACGTCGGTCGCGGTGGTGGTGCCGGTGCTGCGCCCCAAGACGCACATGGTGACATCGGACGACATCGTCTACTTCGGCCACCTGCGGGAATGGCAGCCGCCGTCACTCGCGCGGCGGATCGAGCGACTGAGCAAGGAGGACGAGATCGCCATGGTGACCCGGCAGTTGGTTACACTGAGCCGGATCAACTGGCGCAAACACCGGCTGTTGCAGATCTCCCTCAGCCTGACCGTTTCCGCGATGAGCGTCGGCGCCGTGGCCGTGACGCTCCTCTAGAGAACGTTCGCCGGAGGAGTCAGTGGAACCTGAGCCCGCAGCCCGCTATCCGTACCCGGAGTGGGGTCCCGGCACGTTCCTCGCGCAGCTTCCACCGGAGCTGGTCGCGGAGATGATCGCGCTCGGCGCGCGCCGCCGGTTCGACGCGGGGCAGGTGCTGCTCCGCCAGGGCGACCGCGGCACCCACGTGGAGCTGCTGCTGCTCGGCTTCGTCAAGGTCACCACGCTGGCCGGCGACGCGGACACGCTGCTGTCCATCCGGATGCCCGGCGAGCTGCTCGGCGAGACCGCGGTGCTGACCGGCGCACCGCGCAACGCGACCGTCACCGCGTGCGGCCGGGTGGTGTCCGTGGTGCTGGCCGGCCCCGCGTTCGAGGGCTTCCTGCGCCGCCGGCCGGAGGCGATGCGCCTGGTCACCGCGTCGGTCGCGGGCCAGCTCCAGTTCGCCAACCGGCGGCGTACGGACTTCGGGGCCTACCCGGCGCACATCCGGCTGGCCCGCGTGCTGGCCGAGATCGCGGACGGGTGCGGGCGGTCCCGGGCCGACGGCAGCGTCGAGCTCGGCGTCACGCTCAGCCAGCCGGAACTGGCTACGATGATCGGCATCGCGCAGGCCACCGTTCAGAAGGCCATGCAGGAGCTGCGGACCAGAGGGCTGATCGAGACCGGGTACCGCCGGCTGGTCGTGTGTGACCTCCCCGCGCTGCGCGCGCTGACGAACGTCTGATTTTCCCGCAACCCCCTACTTCTACATGGTTCCGCCGCGCTTCCGCCGCCACGATCGAGTCACACGCACCTCACGCGTGACCGTTACGAGGGGGGAGACGACGATGACGGGAATGTTCGGCCGAGATCGCGAGTACCGCGCGATCTCGGCGCTGCTGCGCCGGGGCGGGGAGGGCCCCGCGCTGGTGGTGATCGAGGGTCCGCCGGGCGCCGGCCGGACCCGGCTGCTGGAGGAGATCGGGGCCGGCGCGCGGGCCGCGGGCCGGACCGTGCTGCGGTTGCCGGCCGGGCCGGTCGACGTGGCCGGGCTGGCGCGGCAGCTCGCCTCGGCCGCGGCCCGGCCGGCCGGCGACGGGCCGGCACCGCTGCTGATCGACGATCCGCAGTGGACCGACCCGGGCGTGGCGGCGGCGCTGTCGGCCGCGTACCGCACCGCGCGGGTGCTGCCGGTGCTGGCCCGGCGGACCGGGCTGCGCCTGCCCGGGCTGGACCCGCTCGACCTGGGGCGGGCGCGGCGCGTACCGCTGGATCCGCTCGGCCCGGAGGCGGCCGCCGCGGTGCTGGCGGCGCTGTTCGGCGCGGAACCGGACGCGGCGCTGCGGGAACTGGCCGCCGTGGCGGGCGGCCTGCCCGGACCGCTGATCGAGCTGGCCCGCGGCCTGCGGGACGAGCACCTGGTGGCGGTGGAGGGCGGGCACGCGACGCTGCGCGACCCGCGGCTGCCGGCGCCGGTCCGCGACCGGATCGGGCACCGGGTCGGGCTGCTGACCCCGGCGGCGCGGCACCTGGTGCAGGTGGCGACCACGCTGGACGAGGACTTCGACCTGGTGGAGGTGGCCGGGCTGCTCGGTGGCCCGGTCGCGGCGCTGCTGCCGGCCGTCGACGAGGCGCTCACCGCGGGACTGCTCGCCGACCGCGGCGAGTGGCTCTCCTTCGCGCACGCCCTGGTCCGCGCCGAGGTGTCCCGGACGATTCCCCGGGCGGTACGCGTGGCGCTGCACGACGGCGCCGCATGCCTCGACCGGGGCGCGCCCGGCGGCTTCCGGACCCGGCAGCCGATGGCCGGCGGTCCCCGTACCGCGGTCGCGGACCTGCACCGGGACGCCGCGCGCCCGGGCCGGGTACGGCGCCCACCGGTGGCCCGCCCCCGGTCCGCCGGTGGGAACCCGTTCCAGCGGTCGCGTCCCGGCTCCCGCCCCGCGGGGGCGCCGGGCGCGGCCGTGTCCCAGCTCAGCGACCGGGAGCGTGAGATCGCGCTGCTGGTCGCGACCGGGCTGACCAACGCGGCGATCGCCACGAAGGTCGACCTGTCCCCGCACACCATCAACTACCACCTGCGCCAGATCTTCCGGAAGCTCGGCATCACCTCCCGCGCCGAGCTGGCCGCCCTGATCTCCGGCGACGACGGCCCGCGCTGATCGCCACGCACGGCCGGTCACTCACCACGAGCGCCGCGATCCCGCCCCCGGATCGCGGCGTTCACCACGTCTCAGGCGCGCAGCGTCGCACCGCCGTCCACGTACAGGTCGTGCATGGTCACGTGCCGGGCCCGGTCCGAGACCAGGAACGCGACCGCGTCCGCCACGTCCGACGGCGCGGCGACCCGGCCCAGCGGGATGCCGGTCTTGAACGTGTCCCCGGACCCGGCGATCACGTCCGCGGAACAGGGCGCGACCGCGCGCAGCATCTCCGTGTCCGTGGACCCGGGCGCGACCACGTTGCACCGCACGCCGCTCGCCGCCAGCTCCAGGCCCAGACAGCGGGTGAAGTGCGCGGCGGCGGCCTTCGCGGCCGCGTACGCGGCCATGTGCATGCGGGGTACGCCGGCCGCGTTGGACCCCACGGTGACGATCACGCCGGAGCGGCGGGCGGCCATCCGGCGCGCGACCGCGCGGCTGACGTGGAAGACGCCGGTGGCGTTGACCGCGAAGACCGCCGCCCAGTCCGCGTCCGTGGTCTCCAGCACCGGCCCGACGCGCAGCACCCCGGCCACGTTGACCAGGACGCCGATCGGGCCGACACCCGCCTCCACGTCCGCGACCAGCGCCTCCACCGCGCCGGCGTCGCGCACGTCGAGCGGGCGCACGCCGGGCCCGGCGGCGAGGTCGGTGCCGATCACGGTGGCGCCGTCAGCGGCCAGCGCCCGCACCACGGCCGCGCCGATCCCGCCGGCCGCGCCGGTGACCAGCGCGACGCGTCCGGCCGGCCGCGCGGTCACGACGCCGCTCCGGCCGCGGCGTCGTATCCGTAGAGCCAGTCCCGGTCCGGGGGAGTGGCCAACCGGCGGTCGCGGCGGCGTTGCCGCAGGCCGTCCGGCAGATGGTGCTCGTCCGCGGCGGTCCTGACCGCGGCCGCGACGCGCTGGGCGCGCGCGCCGCGCAGCGCGTCGTACCGGGACAGCGGCGCGCCGGCGGCGAGGCAGCGGGCCAGCGTGACCGCGTCCTCCAGCGCCTGGGACGCGCCCTGCGCCACCCACGGCAGCGCCGGGTGCGCGGCGTCGCCGAGCAGCACCAGCCCGCCGCGGTGCCGGTGCGGCACCGGCGCGCCCGCGTACAGCGGCCACACCCGGCCCCGGCCCGCCGCGGCGGAGAGCAGCGCGCGGACCGAGCCGCACCAGTCGGCGTATCCGGTGATCAGGCGCTCGGCCGGCACGGCGGGCGAGCGCGACGGCGCGGTGGCCACGACGTTGACCATGCGCCCGCCGCGCACCGGATAGCAGACGCAGTGCCGGCCGGGACCGAGCCAGACGCGCACCCGGTGCGGCCGGACCAGGTGGGCGGGCAGGTCGTCGGCCGGGATGACGGCCCGGTACGCGACGTGCCCGGAGAACCGCGGACCGAGCCCGCCGTCGCCGCCGAGCACGCCGCGCAGCGCCGAGTGCACGCCGTCCGCGCCGACGACCAGGTCCGCGAGGTGTTCGCCGCCGTCCGCGAATCGCAGCCGGACCCCCTCGCGCCGGACCTCCGCGCCGACGCAGCGCCGGCCCAGGTGCAACTCGCCACCGTCCATCGCGGACAGCAGCGCGCCGGACAGCTCCGCGCGGGTGAGCGCGAGATACGGTGCGCCGTACCGGTCCTCCGCGTCGTCCAGCGGCGCGCGGCCGATCAGCGCGCTGTCCCGCCACCGGCGCAACTCCACCGCATCCGGCCGGATCACGCTCTCCGGATGCGGCACGGCGCCGACGTCACGCAGCGCGCGGGCGCCGTTCGGTGAGATCTGGATGCCGAGCCCCAGCCCGGACAGTCCCGGATGATCGCGACGGTCGAAGACGTCGCAGTGCAGCCCCGCGCGCGTCAGCGCGGCGGCCGCGGCCAGCCCACCGATCCCGGCGCCGACCACGGCTATCCGTGGCGTCCCCATGAAATCCCCCCTGACGATCCACTGGAAATTCCTCTTCCCGCTCCCGGCGTGGTCGCGGTCCGCACGCTCCCGCGGGCCAACCTCGCGGCGTCTCCGCCGCCGCTCCGCCGCCGCATCGGAGCCGGTTCCGCCGCCGGTCACCGAGCCCCGCGACTCCCACGCCCGGCACCGCCCGGCCGCGCCGCCGGTCGCCGCCCACCGCGATTCCATGCCGCGCCCTGCCCGGCCGCGCCGCCGGTCGCCGACTCCCGGGACTCCCATGCCGCGCCCTGCCCGGCCGCGCGGGACGTGCCTCGCGGGGCTTGCCGCCGGTGGCGGTGGTCGCGTGGCCCTGGCCCGGCCACGGATCGCGCAGGGAGGAGCTCTGCGACGACCGGTGCCCGCGGGAGCATGCGGACCGCCACCACGCCGGGAGCGGGTAGATCCCGAACTTGATCTTCTAACTGCCATGCCGGGTGCCCTAGTAGTACGACAGGGCCTTGGCCCAGTCCTCGTCCGGCCCGAACAGCGCGCGCGGCTTGACCACGTCCGGTGCGGCGGTGAGCAGCGCGCGCGGTACCAGCGCGCCGGGCGGCAGCGCGGTGACCTGCGCCGGTACGCCGTAGCGTGCCCGGATCGCGGGAACGAGCGCGTCCGCGGTGTCGCGGTCGGCCTCCAGCTCGACGACCAGCCGGTCCGGCAGCGCGCGGGCCCGCCAGAAGAGCACGCCGGGCAGCGCGAGGACCAGTTCCTCCAGGTCGCCCTGGGTGACCGCGGTGCCGGCCACCCGGTGTACGGCACCGCCGCGGCCGAGGACGCGGACGGTCGGCAGCGCCCAGCCGCACGGGCACGGCGCGTCGGAGACCTCCGCGAGGTCCTCGGTGTCGTAGCGCAGCAGCGGCATGGCCTCGCGGTAGAGCGGCGTGACCACCAGGTGCCCGCGGCCGGCCGGCGTGGTGCGGCCGGTGGCCGGGTCGCGGACCTCGAAGATCGCCCGGTCGGCCCACAGGTGCAGCCGGCCGGCCGGGCATTCGCCGGCCAGGCTGCCGCACTCGGTCGCGCCGTATTCCTCGACGACCGTGGCGTTCCAGGTGTGCGCGATCCGGGCGCGCTTGGCGGCGCCGAGTGGCTCGCCGCCGACGAACAGCGCGCGCAGCGCGGGGAAGTCGCGGCCGGGCGTGCGGCCGGCGGCGTGCGCGGCGGCGGCCCAGAGCAGCGTGTCGGTCGGCATCGACCAGGTGAGCGTGACGTCCAGGTCGTGCAGGACGCGGACCACCCGGGCGTACGGCATGGCGGTCGAGCGGTTGTCGGCCGGCACCACGGTGGCGCCGCGCATGCGGGCCGCGGCCTGCGCCAGGTGACCCGTGATCATCAGCGCGTACGGCGTGCGGACCAGGAACGTGTCGTCGTCCCGGATGCCGACCCACTTGCGCGCGTACCGTTCCGCCAGGTCCAGCCAGTCCTGTTCGGTGTAGTACGACGACGTGGGCGTGCCGGTGGTGCCGCTGGACTCGTGGTAGGTGGCCACGCGGCGCCGGTCGACCGCCAGCATGCCGAACGGGTATGCGCCGCGCAGGTCGGCCTTGGTGGTCAGCGGCATCGCGGCCAGCCCGGCCCGGTCCGCCGGCACGCCGCCGCGCGCGCGGTAGAACGGCGAGCGGGCCGCGGCAGCGAGCGTGTGCGGCAGCCGCGCGTCCTGGATGGCGGCGAGCCCGGCCGGGTCGTTCCAGTCGCCGAGTTCCGGGCGGTCAGACATGGGCGGGCTCCTTCAGGCAGAGCAGCCGGCACGCGTTCTCCGCGGCGACCGCGCGGCGGTCCGCGGCGGTGAGGCCGAGCGCGCCGAGCTTGGCCACCTCCACCCGCGGGTCCTGGAGCGGGTACTCGGTGCCGAACAGCACCCGGGACGCGCCGAGCCGCCGGACCGCCAGCCGCGCCACCGCGGTGTACGCACCGGACGTCTCGGCCAGCACGTTCGGCAGCGGCGCGAGCCGGTTCAGCCCGTCCGCGTCCAGGCCGTTGCCGCCGCAGTGGCCGAAGACGAACGTGGTGGCCGGCCGGGTCGCGGCCAGCGCGGCCAGGTCCTCGGCGCGGGCGCCCGGCCGGCCCAGGCACACCACGTAGACCGGGTGGCCGAGTTCTCCGGCGATCCGGGCCAGCGCGGCCACGCCGGGCTCGCCGAGCGTGAACCCGTGCACGGCCGGCGACAGTTCCAGACCGCGGAACCCGGCCGCGGCGCGGCGGTACTCGTCCGGGCCGCGGCGCGGGTCGGCGAAGTAGAACGGGATCAGCCGGCCCGCGGAGGCGTCGCAGGCGCGGCGTACCCCCTCGTTGTCCGGTCGTGCCGCGGAGCGGCCGCCGTGGCTGAGCTGGCGGGCGAGCCGGTCGATGCCGACCACGCCGCCGGCGCTGACCGCGGCGGTCCCGATGCCGGCCCGGTCCATGGCCGCGAGCAGCGCGGACGGCTCGCCGGGACCGGGTGTCAGCCGCGCGTGGAAGTCGATGATCATTGCTCCACGCAGCTCTCGTCGATCGGGTAGCCGACGTGCCGGTCCGCGTCCGGCAGGCAGCCGAGGATCTCGTCGCCGGGGCGCAGCGCGGTCGAGTTGAGCACCGTGCCGCCGGGCCCGAGCACGCGCACGTGCCAGTCGTCCTGCACGATCAGGTTGACCGGCTCGCCGCCGGGCGCGACCGCGTCGATGGAGAGCAGCGGCCGGGTCTCGATCTTGATGCGGCCCACGGTGACCGGGCGGGTCCGGCCGTCCGCGCTCACCGCCAGCACGCGCGCGCCGGCCCGCAACTCGCTCAGGTACGCGGTCCGCTCACCGGAGACCAGCGTGTACGACATGATCGCGCCCGCGTTCACCCGGAACGGCCGGGTCGGCATGTACGGCAGCGGGTGCGTCTCGCTGGCGCACAGCACCAGCCCGCGCGACCGCGACCCGATCAGGATGCCCTCGTCCGGGCGCAGCATGGCGCAGGTGTCCACGCAGGCGCGGTCGCCGCTGCCGGCGTGCGTCACGGCCGTGACCCGCAGCGGCACCAGCGCCAGTTCCGGCGTGGTGGTGCGGACCGCGGCGCGCAGCCGGGTGGCGTCGCCGACCCGGGACGGCGCCAGCAGCACGCCGTGCGGGCCGTGCTCCAGCACCGCGTGCTGCACCGCCGCGTCCCGCGGGTCGGCCGCGACCGTGATGATCGTGCCGGACGCGCCGGCGGCGGAGGCCAGCACGATCTCCAGCGGGATGTACGTCGGGTCGGCGAAGCGCAGCAGCGTGAACGCGTCCCGGGCCGCGCTCGCGCAGGCCACCGCGAGCGTCTCCGGGTCGGTGACCTCGACGTACCGGCCCCACGACGGCCCGGTGGCGGGCGGCTCACCGGTCGTGATCACCAGGTCCGCGCCCTCCGGCTCCGGGTCGTCCGACATGAGCACGCGCAGCACGGTCGGCGGCAGCGTCGCCAGCAGGTGCGGATCGTCCGAGACGATCGCGTCCAGCCCCTGGTGCAGCGCCTCCTCGCAGATCTCCTTGGTCAGTTCCCCGGTCGCCCGGACGTCGAGCCAGCACTGGGTCATCGGTGTTCCCTTCCGAGTGGGACCAGCGCCGGCACGGACCGCCGGACGCGCTGGTCGTGGACGAGTGCGGCGACGGACCGCGTCATGGCGGCCGGGTCCGGCGCCTCGAAGATCAACCGGCCGACGGCGGCGCCCCCGGCACCGGACCGCAGCGCGATGCCCAGGTGCTCCAGGACCGCGGGCGCGCCGCCGCCGGTCGCGCCGCCCGCGGCCAGCACCGGGATCGGGCAGGCCGCGGTGATCCGGGCGATCTGCGCGGCGCCGGCCGGCAGCGCGGTCTTCACCAGGTCCGCGCCGACCTCGGCCGCCACCGTGACCGCGCGCGCCACCAGTTCCGGGTCCCGCTCGTCGCGGATGCCGGGCCCGCGCGGATAGACCATGGCCAGCAGCGGCAGCCCCCACCGGTCGCAGGCGTCCGCGACCGACGCCAGGTCGGCGAGTTGCCGGGCCTCGGTCAGCGACCCGGCGTTGACGTGCACGCTGACGCCGTCCGCGCCCAGCCGCAGCGCCTCCTCGACGCCGGTGACCAGCACCTTCGCGTCCGGGTCCGGCGCGGTGCCGGTGCTGGCGCTCAGGTGCACGATCAGGGACAGACCGTGGAACCAGCGGGTACGGACGTGCCGCAGCGCGCCCTTGTGCAGCACCACCGCGTCGGCGCCGTTGTCCGAGGCCGCGCGCAGCAGCGGGTCCAGCCGGCCGTCCGGCACGATCGGCCCGGCGCCGATCGGGTGGTCCAGCGCCACCACCAGGAGTCCCCGGTCGCCGTGCCGGTGCAGTCGCTCGCGGCGCATCCGCCGGGCGAACGTCTCATTCACCGGCATGGTGCACCGACCTGGGAATTGCAAATCCACATCGGGCCTCCAAAGCGTCCGTTCAGCCTTTCGCCGAGGACGCTAGGCGCCGGCCGGTGTCGCTCCCACTACCTCTCCGAGCAGCCCGTGGCCCGGTCGGGTAGTTGTCCGCGGGAATGGCGCGGTGCCACCGTTTCCCCGGATTCGCCGCCGTATCGACGGTGGTATTAGCAAAATTGAGGGGGAGATCGTGACCGCACTCCCGCGTACCGGGCCGGAGCGGCTGACCGCCGGCCGGGCCCGCGCGCTGCTGCGTGACGGCGCGCCCGCGTTCGCGGTGCTGCGCCGCGGCGACGGCCCGGTGGAGATCCTGCTCGGGGACGTGCACGAGCACACGCTGGTCGCGGACCTGCCGCTGCCGCCGCCGGACGCGCCCGGCGCCGGGCCGGACCTGGTGGCGGTGCTGCCGTACCGGCAGATCGCCGAGCGCGGGCTGGCCTGCGTGGACGACGGCGCGCCGATCCTCGCGATGCCGGTCCGCGCGGCCGGGCGGCTCGGCCGGGACGAGGCGCTGGACGCGCTGCCGGACGGCCCCGTCCCGCTCACCGGGGGCGGCTTCGACGTGGACGACGACGGGTACGCCGACGCGGCCCGCCGCGTGGTCACCGGCGCGATCGGCCGCGGCGCCGGCTCCAACGTGGTGCTGCGCCGCCGTTACCGGGCCGTCGCGCCCGAGTGGTCGGCCCGCGCCGCGCTCGCGGTCTTCGGCCGGCTGCTGCGCGCGGAGACCGGCGCGTACTGGACGTTCCTGTTCCACGGCGGCGGGCGCACGCTGATCGGCGCGTCCCCGGAGGGCCACGTACGGCTCGCGGACGGGCGCGCCGCCATGCACCCGATCAGCGGCACCTTCCGCTGCCCGCCCGGCGGCCCGACCGAGGAGGGCCCGCGCCGCTTCCTCGCCGACCGCGGGCAGGCGGAGGAGCAGTTCGTCGTCGCGGACGAGGAGCTGAAGATCATGGCCCGGGCATGCACCGGACCGCGGCTGCGCGCCGTGTCCCGGCCGGCCCGCACCGCGTACGTGGTGGCCGGCCCGGCCCGGCTCGGCGCCCGTGACCTGCTGCGCGAGACGCTGCCCGCGCCCACCGTGACCGGCAGCCCGGTGCCGAGCGCGTGCCGGGTGATCGCGGCGCACGAGCGGGACGGGCGCGGGTACTACGCCGGCGCGATCGCGCTCGCCGGCCGCTCCGGCGGGCGGCGCACGCTCGACTCCGCACTGATCGTGCGGACCGCGGAGGTGGGCGCGGACGGCGGTGTCTCGGTCTCCGCGGGCGGCACGCTGGTCCGGCACAGCGACCCGGCCGCGGTGGCGGAGGAGACCAGGGTTGAGGCGTCCGCGCTGCTCGCCGCGTTCTCCGGCGCGCCCCGGACGCGGCCGCCGGAGCGGCTGCTCTCCGCCCGGAACGGGGGGCTGTCCCGGTTCTGGCGCGGCGCGCCGGTCGTGGCCGCGGGTGAACTGGCCGGGCGGCACGCCGTGATCGTCGACGCGGGGGACGACTTCACCGCCATGCTCGCGGAGCTGGCCCGCGCGCTCGGCCTGGCGGTCCGCGTGACGGCGCTGGCCGCGTACCGCCCTGGTGCGGAGGAACTGGTGGTGCTCGGCCCCGGGCCCGGCGACCCGCGCGACCTCACCGACCCGCGCATCGCACGGCTGCGCGCGCTGGCCGGCGAGCTGATCGCGTCGCGCGCGCCGACGCTCGCGGTCTGCCTCGGTCATCAGGCGGTCGCGGCCACGCTCGGTATGCCGATCCGTACGCTGCCCCGCCCCGAGCAGGGCGTGCAGCGTGTGCTACGGGTCGACGGCCGCCCGGAGCGGGTCGGCTTCTACAACACGTTCGCGGCGCTGTCCGGCGTGGACGCGTTCGACTGCCCGCTCACCGGCGACCGCGTCGGCGTGCTGCGCGACCCGGCCACCGGCGTGGTGCACGGCCTGGCCAAGCCCGGCCTGCGCACGGTGCAGTTCCATGTGGAATCGCTGCTGACCGAGAACGGCCCGGCGATCCTGCGGCGGCTCATTGCCTACACGCTGTCGGTGGAAAAGTTTTCCACCGCGATTGTGTAATGTGGCGGAACCGTTTGCCGCGCTGTCCCTTCCGTATGGCGGGAGATCACCCGATAGTCGTTCGGCCGGGCCACCCGAAAGGGTGTTCTCGGGCCCGGCCGCGATCGCCCACAATCGGCACCGGAAAGCGCCGGGGGTCCGGGACGGAGCACGATGAGTGATGACCACGACCTGATCGGCCGGGAGCGGGAGTGGGCCGCGCTGGCCCGCGCGGTCGCGGCCACGGCGGGGGGAGCCGGCGGCTGCGCGGTGCTGAGCGGGCCGGCCGGCATCGGCAAGTCGCACCTGGCGCGCGCGGCCGTCCGTGCCGCGGGCAGCGCCGGGCTGACCGTGGCGTACCGGGCGGCGATGGAGGTGGACCGCAACGCGCCGCTGATGACGCTGGCCGCCACGCTGCGGGAGACCGACCTGCCCGCGCTGGCCTGGCTGAGCGCGGAGTCGCCGGCGCAGTCGACGCCGGAGCGGCTCGGCCGCGTGCTGGAGGAGGTCGCGGCGGACCGGCCGGTGCTGGTGGTCGTGGACGACGCGCAGTGGATGGACGAGTTCACCGTGTTGGCCGTGCGCACGCTGGTGCCGCGCCTGTCGTCGTCCGCGGTGCTGTGGTTGTTCGTGCGCCGGCCCGGCACCGGCGGCGCGGCCGGGAACGCGCTGGACGACCTGGTCACACTCGGCGCCGAGGAGATCGTGATCGGCCCGCTGCCGGACGCGGACGTGGAGCTGCTGTGCGAGCAGCGGGTCGGCTCCCCGGTGGACGCGACCGTGCTGGCCCAGGCGGACCGGTGCGGCGGCAACCCGCTGTGGATCACCCAGCTGCTGGCCGGCATGCGCGCGGAGGGGCAGCTGGCGATCGTCGGCGGCCGGGCCACGCTGGTCGGTGGCGAGGTGCCGACCAGCTTCATCGGCGCGGCCGAGCAGCGGCTGGGCGGCATGCCGCCGGAGGCGCGGCTGCTGTTGCGCGCCGGTGCGGTGTTCGCCCGCCCGTTCCGGCTGGGCGAGGCCGCGGCGCTGCTGGCGCAGCCGGAGGAGTCGCTGTGGACGTTCGCGGACGCCGACGTCACGGACGGCATGCTGGTGCCGCGCGGCGACGGGTACGCGTTCGAGCACGACATGCTGCGCGAGGTCGTCTACAACACCATCCCCGGGCCGCTGCGCGACGGCCTGCACCGCAAGGCCGCGGCCGTGATCGGCGCGGTCGGCGGCCCACCCGCCGAGGTCGCCGAGCACCTGATGAGGGCCGGCCCGAAGGCGGCGGCCGAGCAGTCCGAGCTGCTGCGCACCGCGGCCGCCGAGATCGCCGCGCTGGCGCCCGGCGCGGCGGCCAACCTCTACCTGCACGCGGCCGCCGGCTTCGGCGCGCACGACCCGCGCCGCGCCGCGTTCACCGCGGAGGCGGTGCCGCTGCTCGCTTCCGCGGGCCGGCTGGACGAGGCGCGCCAGCAGGGCGAGGCCGCGTTCCGCTCCGGGCTGGACGCCACCACCGCGGCCCGGCTCTGTCTGGGGCTGGCC
The DNA here is from genome assembly GCF_031458235.1 of Catenuloplanes atrovinosus. Taxonomy (NCBI): domain Bacteria; kingdom Bacillati; phylum Actinomycetota; class Actinomycetes; order Micromonosporales; family Micromonosporaceae; genus Catenuloplanes; species Catenuloplanes atrovinosus. Next base: position 885,404 of record NZ_JAVDYB010000001.1, read on the forward strand.
GAGGCGTGCAAGCACGCGGGCCGCAACCGCGAGTCCGTCGAGTACACCAGCCGGGGCCTGCGGCGCGGTGGCGTCGCTGCGGACGTGCGGGCGAAGTTGTGCGCGGTGCGCGCGCACGCGCAGTTCTACGCGGGCGACCTGGCCGAGGCGGACATCTCCGGCGCCGAGGCGCACGCCATCGGCGCGGACCCGGGCGCGGCCGTGTTCGGCCTGGCCGCGCGCTCGCTGGTCGCGGCCGCGCAGGGCCGGTTCGCCGACGCGCTGGAGCACGCGCGCACCGCGGTGGAGCTGGCCGACGACGCGGGTGGCGAGGCGGTGCACCGGCACCCGCAGATCTGGCTGGGCAGCGCGCTGACCATGGTGGACCGGCTGGACGAGGCACACCGCGTGCTCCAGGAGGGCCGGCGCGAGTCGATCGAGCTGGGCACCGGCTGGTCCGGCCCGCTCTGGCACTACTACGAGGCCGGCGTCGAGGCCGGGCGCGGTGACCTGACGGTGGCGGCGAAGGTCGCGGCGGCCGGGGTGGAGCTGGCCGAGCAGCAGGCGGTCTGGCAGCTCACCGTGCCGCTGCTCGGCACGCTGATCCGGCTCAGCCTGCTCCGCGGCGACCTGACCGCGGCGCGCGGGTTCGCGGAGAAGATGCGCGAGCGTACGCGTACCGGCATCACGGCCGCGCCGGAGGACGTGCTGTGGCCGGAGGCGCTGTTGGCGTACGCCGAGGACGGCTCCGAGCCGGCCGTCTCCCACCTGCGGCCGCTCTACGAGACGATCGAGGAGCGCCCGGTGCTGATCGGCCAGGACCCGGGCGCCGCCGCCGTGCTGGTCCGGATCGCCGTCGACGCCGGCCGCACCGACCTGGCCGAGGCCGTGGTCCGCGCGGCCCGCGCGCTGGCCGGCCGCGACCCCGCACTGCCGTCGCCGGCCGGCGCCGCCGCGCACGCCGAGGGCCTGCTGCGCGACGACGTGGAGCTGCTGCGCGAGGCGGTGCGGCGGTTCCGGGAGGGTCCGCGGCGGCTGGCGCTGGCGGCCGCGCTCGACGACCTCGCCGCGGCCGAGCGCCGGCACGGGCGGCCGGCCGCCGCGCGGGCCGCCGCCACCGAGGCCGGCGACCTGCGGACCGCCTGCGGCGCGGCCAAGGTGCCCAGGCAGCGGCGCAACGGCCGGCGTGCGACCGGCGGGCCGCTCACCGAGACCGAGCTGCGGGTCGCGGAGCGGGTGGCGAACGGCCGGGCGAACCGGGAGATCGCGGACGAGATGTTCCTGTCCCCGCACACGGTCGACACCCATATCCGGCACATCTACACGAAGCTCAACATCAACAAGCGGTCCGCGCTCGCCACCTGGTACACGAACCAGCGCTCCATCACGTGAACGCGTGATGTGCGCCCGCCCCGGCGCGCGAAGGATGACCTGCGGTGGTGAGGTCGCCGAACGAGGGGGAACGGGGCGAATCGCGTGACCGTGCAAGCAAGCATTCCGGTGCTCATCGTCGGAGCAGGCCCGGTCGGCGCGATCCTCGCGCTCGAGCTGGCGCATCACAGCGTCCCCTGCACCGTGGTGGAGCGGTCACCCGAGCCGCCCCGCCACCCCGGCGTCATCTTCCTGGACGGCCGGAGCATGGAGCTGCTGCGCCGGCTCGGGCTGGCCTCCCGCCTGCGCGCGGACTGCCGGATCGAGGGCCCGGCCGGCGGCGTGGTCTGGACGAGAGGGCTGGACCAGCCGCCGGCCGGGATGTGGCCGGCGCCGCCGGAGCCCCGCGCCGACGCGGTGGACGGCACCGCGGCGCTGGAGACCGGGCTCTGGGTCCGGGGCGCCGCGCTCGCCGCGTTCCTGCGCGCCGCGCTGCGCCGCGACCCGCTGATCGACCTGCGCGAGGGCTGGACCTTCACCGACCTGCGGGTGGAGGGCGACCGCGTGCTCGCCACCGTGCTGGAGCAGCGCACCGGCGTACGGCACGCGCTGGAGGCCGCGCACCTGGCCGGCTGCGACGGCGCGCGCAGCACGGTGCGCCGCTGCCTCGGCATCCCGCTGGACCGGATCGGCCCGCCCGCGCGCCGCTGCGCCGTGCTGTTCCGCAGCTCGGACGCGACGCTGGCGGCGCACGCCGAGGCCGCGCCGGAGATCGTCGCGGGTGAGGCCACGCTCACCTGGCAGGGCGACGGCGACGCCTGGGTCGGCACCGTGCCGCTGGACGAGGGGGCACCGGCGGCGGTGGACCCGGCTGAGGTGCTCCGTGACCGGCTGGGCCTGGACGGTACGTACGACGTGCTCGCGGTCTCCGAGTGGGACGAGTCCCCGGCCGTCGCCGCCCGGTACGTGCGGGGCCGCGCGTTCCTGGCCGGGGCCGCCGCGCACCGGCTGCGCACCGCGGTCGGCCGCCGCGTCGGCACCGACGTGGCGGACGCGGTCGACCTCGGCTGGAAGCTCGCGGCCACGGTCCGCGGCTGGGGCGGTCCCCGGCTGGCCGCCAGCTACGAGCCGGAGCGCCGGCACGCCGCGCTGATCGACCGTGAGCTGCACGACCTGGCCGTCCAGACGCGGCTGCGGTTCGGCCGGCTGGCCGCCGCGCACGCGTCCCGTGAGCTGCTGGCCGGGTTCGTGGCGCAGGAGGCGCACCAGGTCGGCGACGCCGGGATCGCGTTCGGGCGCCGGCTGGCCGGGTCGCCGGTCGTCTGTCACGAGCCCGGCAGCCCCGGCGACCTGCCCTGGGATCGAATCGTGCCCTCCACCTGGCCGGGCAGCCGCGCACCCGCCGTGCCTCTCGCGGACGGCGCGCCGCTGTTCGACCGGCTCGGCCCCGAGCTGACGCTGGTCGACCTCGGGGCCGGGGGCGCCGGGCGCGTGCTGGCGGAGCGCGCCCGGCGCCGGGGCATGCCGATGACGCACCTGCTGGCCGGCGGGCCCGCGGTCGGCGCGGCCTGGGACCGGCGGTACGTGCTGGTCCGCCCCGACCACCTGGTCGCCTGGCGGTCCGACGCGGCGCCCTCGGACTGGACCGCCGTGCTTGACCGCGTCACCGGCCACATGTCGCGTGAACACGTGATGTCCGGTGATCCGTTCCCCGGTGACACTCGGTCGACTCCGCTGACGACCGAGAGGACGGCGTGACCGTGACGGCTGCGATCGCGTTCACCGACAGCTGCCCGACGCTGCTGAGCAGCACCGTCATCGCCGGCTGGCGACGCCGCCTGGCCCGCGACCGGCACCGGGAGCGCAGCCACTGGCGGACCAAGACGGCCTACTACCGCGCGGCCGACACGCTGCTGCGGGACGGCGCCGGCCGTACCCCCGGCTGGCGCGACGTGGTCGGCACGGTCCTGCCGCAGGGCAGCCGCACCACGTTCTACGAGGTGGCCGGCGAGCACGCGCGCCACCCGATGATGCGCGACCTGACCCGCGACGGCTCGGCCGACTCGATCCAGCTGGCGCTGGTCTACCGGCGGGACGACGCGGTCGCGCAGCTGATCGACGAGACCAAGGTGTGGTCCTTCTGGGAGTACCGGGAGGAGCTGGTGCGCCGGTTCGTGGCGGAGATGCCCGGACCGGACGAGGCGGGCAGGGAGGTGCGGGCGGCGCTGCTGGCGTGGGCCGCCGACCACCCGGAGCTGGCCGCCGCGCTCGACCACGCGCCACCGGCCTGCACCGTCGAGGACCTGGTGGTGCTGGGCCGGGGACGCGCGATGGCGATGCGCGTCGAGCGGGAACTGGCCGCGCTGCTCCACGCCCGCTGAGTGTCCCGGCGGCCCGGGCCAAAGGGGGCTTCGGCCCGGGCCGCCGGGGCCGATCGGGCGTCTTGACAGGCGTCGATGCGAGGTCGTTGGATGTGTTACCGGGAGGTGCCGCCATGGCCGCCGGATCCGTCGCACTCGCCGCACTGCTCGCCGTCACGATGCTGCCCGCCGCCCCGGCCGCGCCGCCCGTGGTCTGCGATGCGCCCACGCCCAGCGCCACCCGGCCCGGGCTGCTGATCGCGGACCCGGACTGCGATCCGGACGGCACGCCGTTCACGCCGATCCGCGGGTCGGCCGTGCATACCGGCATCGAGCAGGGCGCGGCGTACCGGATCGAGGTCCCGCGCCGGTGGAACGGCCGCCTGGTGATCTTCGCGCACGGCTACCGCGGCGACGGCCGGCTGCTGTTCGTCAGCAACCCGCGGCTGCGCGAGCACTACCTCGACCGCGGCTACGCCTGGGCCGCGTCCAGCTACCAGCTCAACGGATACGAGGTCGGCCAGGGCGTCCGGGACTCGCACGCGCTGGTCCCGCTGTTCCGCCGCGTCACCGGCACCGCCGCGCGCTCCGTGCTGATGACCGGCGAGTCGATGGGCGGCCACGTCACCGCCGTCGCCATCGAGGAGTTCCCGCGCACGTTCGACGGCGCCATGCCGGTCTGCGGCGTGCTCGGGGACGTCGCGCTCTTCGACTACTTCCTCGACGCCAACGTCACCGCCGCCGCGCTCGCCGGCGTACCCATCGGCTTCCCCGACGCGCCGAGCGACGCGTTCGACCGCGAGTGGCGCGCCCAGGTCACCGAGATCTCGGCTCGGCTCGGCCTGAACGCCGGCGCGCCGCCGTCACTGACCCCCGCCGGCCGGGCCTGGTCCGACGTGGTCGAGCGGCGCACCGGCGGCGACCGCGCCGGCTTCGACGCGTCCTTCGCCTACTGGAACACCGCGACCTCGCTCGAACCCTTCGCCGACCTGCCATTCCTCTTCGGGCTCTACCCCGGACTGTCCGGCCGCGCGGACAACGTCGCCGGCAACCGCCACACCGTCTACCGCATCACCGACGCCCCGCACCCGACTCCCGCCGAACGCCGCCTCAACGCCGACGTCCTCCGCGTCTCACCCACGCTGCCCGCCGACCCCGGCCTCGGCAGCATCCCGCGCGTCGACGGCCGCCCCCGCGTGCCCGTGCTCTCCCTGCACACCACCGGCGACCTGTTCGTCCCGTTCTCCATGGAACAGATCTACGCCCGCCGCGCCGCCACCCCGCTCTTCGTCTCCCGCGCCATCCGCGCCCCCGGCCACTGCGACTTCACCCTCGACGAACTCCGTACCGCCTTCGACGACCTCACCCGCTGGACCTACACCGGCCACCGCGCCCCCGGCGACCCCATCCTCGACCGCCGCGCCGTCGCCGCCCCCACCTTCGGCTGCCGCTTCACCACCGAAACCCGCCCCGGCTTCCCCGCCTGCCCCTGACCCCGATTTCTCTTTCCCACTCCCGGCCCCCTCACCTCCCGCACGCTCCCGCGGGCACCGGTCGGCCGTGGCCGGCCTCCCTGTCCGATCCGAGGCCCCTCCCGAAAAACCCCGCGCCCTTCTCCGCGTCCCACCGGCCGGCCCGCGCCGCGGGCGCTCCCCGGCCAGACGACCCGAGCGCCGGTCGCGCTCCACCCGGGCCGGGCACCTGTCTCGGCGTCCAGCCGTCGAGGGCTGATCTCCGGTCCGTCATGTCGCCGCACCCCACCAGCCTCCGTGGGGCCCGGTCCGGCTCGCCATCTCCACACCGCCGCGTCGAACGGCCCATCGCGCCTGCCGCGAATATGCCGATATCTCCGGCTTCGAGCTGTGTGGACGGTGCCGCATCCGGACGATCCGACATCGATATCCCCACGGCCGGGTGCAACCGCGGCGCGGGTAGCGGCGGTCTAGTGATCGTGGGGATCGAGGCGGGGGGCGTGCCGGCGCACCGGCATGACGAGCGTGCGGGCGCCGGCGCCCGCCGCGTGGCCGCGCCCGGGACCGCCGGTGGCGCGACTCGCCGAAGCGAAACGCGCCTGCCCGACCGAACCGGCGGCGGCAGGGGCGAGGCGCGAGCCGACTGCGATGCGCGCCCGGCCGGCCGTGTCGCGTCGGCGGTGCGCCCCCGAGGTGATGCCGCGCCGGTGGTGGCGCCGACGGGTGATGCCGCGCCGGTGGTGCCGCCGACAGGTGATGCCGCGCCGGTGATGCGGCTGGCAGGTCGTGTCGCGTCGGTGGTGCGGCCGGCAGGTGGTGTCGCGTCGATCGGAGGGCTGGCCGGGCGGGTTGTGGCGGGGGTGTGGCCGGCCGGGTGTCGCGTGGCGGGCGGGCGGGGGAGTGGTGGTAGGGCGAGGCGTCGTCGGTCACCGACAGTGTTCGCCTTTGATCGGAACGCAGTGTGGCCGTTCGATTGGTTGACACTCCTGTGGCATCACCGTTTCATGTGTAGCCGGGGCGGAGCGACTGGCGACGATGTCCGGATATTTCCGGTGGTGGATGGGATGGCACACGGCCGATGACGAGGTGGATTACCGAACCGCGGCGGATCGCGCTTCTCGCCACGATTCTGGTGGTGGCGGTGATCGCGGGATTGCTGGTGACGGCCCGGCTCTCATCGAGCAGTTACGCTGCGTCAGCGGCGCCGTATCGGCCGAACCCCCGCGCGGTGGCCACGCCGGAGCAGGCGCGGGAGTCCGTGCCGAGGCCGCCGATGCGGGCGGAGCCGCCGAGTCGGCAGCGCGCGTGGAACGGGCCGGACGGCACGCAGCGGACCACCGGGACGCCGTCGATGAGTCTCACGTTCGACGACGGCCCGTCGCAGTTCACCGACGAGGTACTGGACATGCTGGACAAGCATGACATCAAGGCCACGTTCTGCGTGATCGGCAGCCAGGTGCGGTCGCACGCGGCGCAGATGCGCCGGATCGTCGCCGACGGGCACACGCTGTGCAACCACACGTGGAGCCACGACCTGCGACTCGCGGACCGTACCCCCGATCAGATCGTCAAGGATCTGGTGCGCACGAACGACGCGATCCACACCGTGGTGCCGCAGGCGAAGGTCCGCTACTTCCGCAACCCGGGCGGCAACTTCAACCACCGTACGGTCTCGGTCGCGCAGAACCTGGGCATGGTGCCGCTGCACTGGAGCATCGACTCGCGCGACTGGGAGAGCCGGGACTCCAAAAAGATCTGTGACCTGGTCGAGGGGAACGCGCACCCGGGCGCCGTGGTGCTGCTGCACGACGGCGGCGGCGACCGGCGCGAGACGATGAAGGCGCTGAAGAAGCTGCTGCCGTTCCTCAAGGAGCGGTACGAGCTGATCGCGATGCCCTGAGCGAGCGATGAGAAGGCCGCCCCCCGCGAGAGGAGGGCGGCCGGGAGACTCAGACGAGCGTGGCGTCGACCGTCATCGGTACGGCGGAGAGCGCGGCCGAGACCGGGCAGCCGGCCTTCGCGGTCTCGACGTGGCCGGCGAACGCGTCCGCGTCGAGGTTCGGCACCGAGGCCTCGACGGTCAGCGCGATGCCGGTGATCTTCGGGCCGGCGCCGAGCGTGACCGCGGCGGAGGTGCGCACCGAGTCGGCGGTGAAGCCGGCGCCGGCGAGCACGTTGGCCAGGAACATGGAGAAGCAGCCGGCGTGCGCGGCCGCGATCAGCTCCTCCGGGTTGGTCCCGCTGCCGTCCTCGAAGCGGGAGACGTAGGTGTACGGGCCCTCGAAGACGCCGGAGCCGAGCGCGACGGTGCCGGCACCGCCCTTGAGGTCACCGTTCCAGACAGCGGATGAGGTACGAGTAGGCATGCCCGGCATTCTGCCCGGATCGTCCGCCGGTGCCCAGCTCACCCCCTGCTCAGTTTGTTCGCCGCGCCGAATCCCGTGGGTCCCGGCGGGTCGGGGGTTTCGGCGCGGGTGCCCGGGTGTAAAAGCAGCAGGAGAGGCTCCGCGCGGGGCCGGAGGAGGCTGCCATGTCCGGGATCGTCGTCGGGGTCGACGGATCGTCCGGGGCGGAGACGGCCGTGCGCTGGGCCGCCGCCCGATCACGGGCCAACGGCGCGCCGGTGCGGCTGGTCCACGCCTACTCGCTGCCGGTGCCGTACCCGGGCTCGCCGTTCGTGCCGGCCGCGGGCGTCGCCGCCGACTCGGGCGCGTACGCGAAGGCCGCGGCGGCGGTGCTCGCCGAGGCGGCCCGGATCGCCACCGAGGCCGGCGCCGCGTCGGTGACCACGGAGGCGGTGGTCGGCGGCGCGGCCGGCGTGCTGATCGACGCGTCGGACGGCGCGGGTCTGGTCGTGGTCGGCTCCCGCGGCCTGGGCGGGTTCACCGGGCTGCTGCTCGGCTCCGTCGGCGTGCAGGTGTCCGGCCACGCGCGGTGCCCGGCCGTGGTGGTCCGCGAGCCGGCCACGCCCGGTGGCCCGGTGGTGGTGGGGGTGGACGGTTCGCCGCCGTCGCACGCGGCCGTGCTGTTCGCGTTCGCCGAGGCGGAGCGGCTCGGCGCGGAGCTGATCGCGGTGCACGCCTGGGGCCTGCCCGCGCCGGTCGACCCGACGCTGATGGCGTTCCCCACCGAGCGGGACCGGGACGACTACGCGACCGCGGCCGGCCGGGTGCTGCACGACGCGCTGGCCGAGGGCCGGTCGCGGCACCCGTCCGTGCCGGTGCGCGAGGCGTCCGTGGAGCGCGCCGCGTCGACCGGCCTGCTGGAGATCGCGGAGCACCCGGCGCTGATCGTGGTCGGCTCGCGCGGCCACGGCGGCTTCGCCGGCCTGCTGCTCGGCTCCACCAGCCAGTACGTGCTGCACCACGCGCACTGCCCGGTGGCGGTGCTGCGCGCGGACGTCGATCCGGAAGCATCGGAGGCGTGACGGATCTGGACGGGCTCTGGGTGGCGGACCGCGCGCGGCAGAACGAGGCCTACGAGCGGGTGATGGCCGCGACGCGGGACGCGGCCGTGCCGTGGGCGGACGCGCTGTGGCCGGTCGCGGTGGCGCGGCTGGGCGACGCGGACAACCACAGCCGCGCGATCGCGGCGCAGGTGCTGTGCAATCTGGCCGCGCACGACCGGTCCGGCCGGATCGCGGGCGACCTGGACGCGCTGATCGAGGTCACCCGCGACCCGCGGTTCGTGACCGCCCGGCACTGCCTGCGCGCGCTGTGGCGGATCGGCCTGGCCGGCGACGTGGAGCGGGCGCTGATCGTCGCCGCGCTCGGCCGCCGCTACCGGGAGGCCGCGACCGAGAAGAACGGCACGCTGATCCGCAGCGACATCATCGAGTCGCTGCGCCTGCTCCGCGACGCCACCGCCGACCCGGCCGTCGAGCCGCTGGCCCGCGAGCTGATCGCGCTGGAGGACGATCCCAAGTACCGGAAGAAGTACGCCGGCCACTGGCGATGACGGTCCGGGTGTCCCACGCCGGAACCGGTGCCCGCTCCGAGCATGCGGAGAGCCACCACGCCGGAAGCGGGAAATGATCAGTTGATGACCTTGTCCACGAATCCGGCGAGGTGGCCAATCAGGCGCGCGATCTTCTCCTCCTCGTCCAGCGAGTCGCGCAGCGGCGTGCCCGGGCCCGCGCCCGGCCGGCCGCGGACGTAGAGCGAGCAGGCGAGATCGCCGCAGATGTAGGTGCCGACCGAGTCGCCCTGGCGGCCCGCCTTTCCGGCCTTCGGGGCGACCATCAGCGGTACGCCGCCGTCGTGCGTGGTCAGGCAGAGCGAGCACAGGCCGCGGCGGGCCGTGCGGGCGGGCGACGGGACCGGGTAGCGCAGCGCGAGCGCGATCGGCGGGTCGCCGGGGACGACCAGGTAGGCGCGCTCCGGCGCCTTCGGGTCCCGCCAGCCGAGGAAGTCCAGGTCGTCCCACGGGCGGGTGGCCAGGTCGCGCGGCACGGACAGGCGGGCGGCCTCGCCCTTCGAGCAGTTCACGAACGCGGCGCGGATCTCTGATTCAGTCAGCGGCCTCATGCGGTCGAGGCTAAGTTGCCTAAAACCTTTAGGCAAATCAATAATGTCGTATGGCACGCGCGGGACTGACCACCGAACGCCTGGCGCTGGCCGGCGCGGAGCTGGCGGACGAGCTGGGGTTCGACGCGGTGACGCCGTCCGCGCTGGCGCGGCGGTGCGGCGTCACGGTCGCGAGCCTCTACTCGCACGTCGCCAACGGGCAGGAATTGCGTACCCGCGTGGCGCTGCTGGCGCTGGAGGAGTTGGCCGACCGCGCCTCGGACGCGCTCGCCGGGCGCTCCGGCCGGGACGCGCTGATCGCGCTCGGGAACGTGTACCGCGACTACGCGCGGGCGCATCCGGGCCGCTGGGCGGCGGCGCAGGCGCGGCTCGACGCGCCGGTCGCGGCGGCGAGCGCGGGCGTGCGGCTGTCCGCGCTGACCCGCGCGCTGCTGCGCGGATACGACCTGCCGGAGCCGGAGCGGACCCACGCGGTGCGGCTGCTGGGCAGCGTGTTCAACGGCTGGGTGAGCCTGGAGTCGGGTGGCGCGTTCGCGCACAGCGCCCCGGACTCCGCGGAGAGCTGGACCCGCGCGCTGGACGCGCTCGACGCGGTGCTGCGCAACTGGCCCCGCAGCGAGCCGCCGCGCGCGTGAGAACGCGTTCCCGCTGGTGAAGCCGCAAACCCGGCCGGCCATCCCAAAACGATTTCCATCACGCCATTCGGATTTCCCGGGTGTAACACCCTTGTAAATCATCGAAGTCTATGAATAGCCTGTTTCCAGGACGCGCCAGGGCTACCTGGTCCTTAGTGGCCTCAATCCGCTCTTTCGCGGAAGATCCGGGGCAATGGCCTGCTCCCGGATATGCCCGGCGCACCAGCCCATCCCCGGCCGGGCTGCGGGGACGACTGGCAGGCGGTCTGCGGCACGGCGTCGCAGCGGAGCCGCGGGCCGCCACGCTCGATCCGCGTAAATCTCTCCGAGGAGTGCACGCATGCGTGTGTCATTGAGAAAATCCCTGGTCCTGGCGGCCACGGCGACGCTGGCCACGAGCCTCGTCGTCGTCGCCACCAGCACCGCCAACGCGGCGGCGAAGCTGGACAACCCGTACGCGGGTGCCCAGGTCTACGTGAACCCGGACTGGTCCGCGCAGGCCGCGGCGTCCGGCGGGCAGGCCATCGCGAACCAGCCGACCGCCATCTGGCTGGACCGGATCGCCGCGATCGAGTCCGGCTCGGCCGGCTCGAACACGATGGGCCTGCGCGATCACCTGGACGCCGCCGTGGAGCAGGGTGCGAACCTGATCCAGGTCGTCATCTACAACCTGCCCGGCCGTGACTGCGCCGCGCTGGCGTCCAACGGCGAGCTGGCCCCGACCGACCTGGCGAAGTACGAGAACGACTACATCGACCCGATCGTCGAGATCATGGGCGACGCCGCGTACGCGAACCTGCGGATCGTCACGATCGTCGAGATCGACTCGCTGCCGAACCTGGTGACGAACGTCAGCCCGCGCGAGACCGCCACGCCCGAGTGCGATGCCATGAAGGCGAACGGCAACTACGTCCAGGGCGTCGGGTACGCGCTGGCGCAGCTCGGCGCGCTGCCGAACGTCTACAACTACATCGACATCGGCCACCACGGCTGGCTCGGCTGGGACGACAACTTCGACGCGGCCGGCGACGTGTTCCTCCAGGCCGCGAACGCCAACGGCGCCACGCCCGCGGACGTCCACGGCTTCGCGGCGAACGTGGCGAACTACGGCATCCTGGACGAGGCGTACTTCGACGCGAACACCGCGGTCGGCGGTCGCCCGGTCCGCGAGTCCACCGAGTGGGTCGACTGGAACCGTTACGTCGGTGAGCTGGAGTACGCGCAGGCGTACCGGGACCACCTGGCCGGCATCGGCTTCGACTCCGGCCTCGGCATGATCATCGACACCTCGCGCAACGGCTGGGGCGGCCCGGACCGCCCGACCCGCGCGAGCACGTCGACGGACCCGAACACGTTCGTCAACGAGTCGCGGCTCGACCGGCGCATCCACCTCGGCAACTGGTGCAACCAGGCCGGAGCCGGCATCGGCGAGCGGCCCAAGGCCTCGCCGGCCACGGGCATCGACGCCTACGCGTGGATCAAGCCGCCGGGTGAGTCCGACGGCGCGTCCCGCGAGATCCCGAACGACGAGGGCAAGGGCTTCGACCGGATGTGCGACCCGACGTACACCGGCAACCCGCGGAACAACAACAACATGTCCGGGGCGCTGAACGACGCGCCGCTGTCCGGCCACTGGTTCCAGGCCCAGTTCGAGGAGCTGCTGGCGAACGCCTACCCGCCGCTCTGATCCGCCGAACACCAGTCCCGCGGGGCCTCCGGGTCCCGCGGGACTTCCTATTAATCCTACCGTCTTACTAGACTAAACCGGCGGTCGTCGGTAACGTCGGCGCGGATGAGAACGCATCGACTTCTCCGGATGATCGCCGTCGCGCTGCTCCTGGGTGCCACCGCCGCCGCCTGCGGTGACGACGCGGCGGGTGACGGTGGCACGCTGCGCGTCGGTTACCAGCGGTTCGGCGGGCTGAGCCTGGTCAAGGCGCGGGACGCGGCGCCCGGCGTGACGTGGTCGCTGTTCGAGAGCGGCCCGGCGCTGACCGAGGCGCTCAAGGCCGGCTCGATCGATCTGGGCCAGACCGGTGAGGCTCCGCCGATCTTCGCGGCCGCCGGCCGCATCCCGTTCAAAATCATCGGTACGTCGGCCGAGGTGCCGCAGGGCGAGGCCGTGCTGGTCAAGGAGGCGAGCGGCATCAGGTCGTTCGCGGACCTGCGCGGTAAGCGGGTCGCGCTGAACAAGGGCTCCAACGTGCACTGGCTGCTGGTCAAGCTGCTGGAACGGCACGGCATGACGCTCGCCGACCTCGACGTCCGCTACCTCAAGCCCGCGGAGGCCCGGCCCGCGTTCGACAGCGACCAGGTCGACGCGTGGATCATCTGGGATCCGTACTTCGCGCTCGCCGAGGGCCCCGGCGTGACGGTGCTGACCGACGCCACCGGGCTGGCGTCGAACCGGGAGTACCTGCTGGCCGCACCGGGCGCGGTCGACGGCAAGCGGGCCGAGTTGGAGCGCTTCCTCCGGACGTACCGCGAGGTCACCGACTGGGGTATCGCGAACCCGGGCGAGCGCGCGGCCGTGCTGGCGCCGGAACTGAAGATCGATCTGCCGGTGACCGAGCGCGCGCTGGCCCGCAGCGCCAAGCCGCTCGCCCCGCTCACCCCCGCGGTCGGCGACGAGTTGCAGACCATCGCGGACGGGTTCAGCGAACTGGAGCTGATCCCGGAGAGGATCGACATCCGGTCCTACGTGGACGACTCGTTCACCGTGGCCTTCCAATGACGCTGGGCGAGCTTCGGCCGCGGCGGGTGATCACGCCGGTCCTGCTGGTGGCGGCGTGGGAGGCCGGGTCGCGGACGGGTCTCATCCCGGCCACCAAGCTGTCCGCGCCGAGCGAGGTGCTGGCGACCGGCGTACGGCTGGCCGCGGACGGCACGCTCGGCGCCCACCTGCTCGACTCGCTCACCCGCGCGGTCGTCGGGCTGGCCGTCGGCGGCGTGCTCGCGGTCGCGCTCGGCGCCGCCGCCGGGCTGCTGCGGCTCGGCGACGACCTGGTCGACCCGCCGGTGCAGGCCGCGCGCATGCTGCCGCACCTCGGCCTGGTCCCGCTGCTGATCATCTGGGTCGGCATCGGCGAGGAACTGAAGATCACGCTGGTGGCGCTCGGCGCGTTCTTCCCGATCTACTTCAACACGTACGCGGGCATCCGCGACATCGACGAACGGCTGGTCGAGGCCGCGCGCGCCTGCGGGCTCACCGCCTGGGAACGGCTGCGGCACGTGGTGCTGCCCGGCGCGCTGCCGTCGCTGTTCCTCGGGCTGCGGCTGGCGATCGGCGCCGCCTGGCTCAGCCTGGTCGTCGGCGAGCAGGTCAACGCGCAGACCGGCATCGGTTTCCTGATGATGGAGGCGCGCGAGTTCAGCCAGACCGACGTGGTCGTGCTCGGCCTGCTGGTCTACGCGCTGCTCGGCCTCGCCTCCGACCTGCTGTTGCGCGCCGGGGAGAGGAGGGCGCTGCGATGGCGGCGCGGACTGAGGGCGACCTGACCCCGCTGGTCACGGCGGCCGGCGTGCGCCGCGCGTTCGGCCCGGCGACCGTGCTCGACGGCGTCTCGCTGGACCTGCGGCGCGGCGAGGTCGCGGCGCTGATCGGTGGCAGCGGCTCCGGCAAGAGCACGCTGCTGCGCGTGCTCGCCGGCCTGGACCCGGACGCGACCGGCGACGTCACCGTGCGCGGCAGGTCCGCGGTCGTCTTCCAGGAACACCGGCTGCTGCCGTGGAAGCGGGTGGCCGCGAACGTGGCGCTCGGCGTCCGCGGTCCCGGCGTCGCCGCCCGTACCGCCGCCGCGCTCGACGAGGTCGGCCTCGCCGATCGCGGCACCGCCTGGCCCGCCGAACTCTCCGGTGGCCAGGCCCAGCGCGTCGCGTTCGCCCGCGCGCTGGTCCGCGAGCCGGACATCCTGTTGCTCGACGAGCCGTTCGGCGCGCTCGACGCGCTGACCCGGCTCCGCATGCAGCGACTCTTCGGCCGCCTGCGCGACCGCCACGGCTTCGCCGCCCTCTTCGTCACCCACGACGTCGAGGAGGCCCTCCTGCTGGCCGACCGGGTACTGCTCCTCGACGCCGGCACCATCGCCGCCGAACTCCCGATCGAACTCGACCACCCCCGCGCCCCGGACTCCCCGGGCTTCGGCCCCCTGCGCCGCAAACTCCTCGACCTCCTCGGCGTCCCGTCGACGACCTGACCCGCCTGCCCACCGCCCATCCGGCAGTCGTGCGCGTCTCGGCCCGCCCGCGCCCGGCTACGGGCGGAGGAGGGTACGGCAGGCGGCGTCGCGGAGCCAGGATTCGGCGTCGTCGAAGGGCCAGCCCTGCGTGGTGACCAGGCCGTACCAGGCGTCGGGGCCGAAGTAGAAGTAGAGCGCGTCGAGCAGGCGATCGCCGGGCAGGTCGGTGCGGACCCCGTCCAGTTCGCGGAGGCGGCCGGCGATCGCGGCCAGACCGGTGCGGCACTTGGCCACGGCGTCGTCGACGGCCAACTGGGCGGCGGGCTCGCCGGGGGCCTGGCGGATCAGGTGGTGCAGCAGCTCACGGTAGGTCTCGTGGACGCGGCGGGTGCCGGCCGCGGCCAGCGCGATGACCGCGCGCGGGTCGGTCGTGCGGCGCGCCTCCGCGTTGGCGGTCGCGGCGCCGTCGTCGTCCAGCAGCGGTTGCAGCAGCGCGGCCAGCACGCCGGACTTTCCGCCGGCGCTGGCGTAGACGGTCTGCGTCGCGACCCGCGCGGCCCTGGCGATCTCGGGCACCGTCACGGCCGGGTAGCCGCGCTCCAGGAACAGCTCGCGGGCGGCGTCCAGGATCGCCGTGCGGGTGGCGGCGGCCGAGTCCTCGCGGCGCGGTGAGCGATATCTGCTGGTCGGAGCGGTCACCGGCCCAGTGTAGCGGTCGTTACGTTGAATAAAGCGCCCTCTAATGAATAGTGTTTCGTACATGGACAACGTGATCGTGGTGGGTGCCGGGCCGGTCGGGCTGTGGCTGGCCGGCGAACTGAGACTGGCCGGCGTGCCGGTGACCGTGGTGGAGCGGGAGCCGGGCCGCCGCGCGTTCACCCGCGCGCTCGGCATCCACGCGCGCACCGTGGAGGTGCTGGCCATGCGCGGCCTGGCGGAGACGCCGCTGGCCGAGGGGCGGGCGCTGCCGCGCTGGCACTTCGGGATGCTGCCGGCGTTCCCCGACTACAGCGGCCTGGACACGCCGTATCCGTTCGTGCTGGCGTACCCGCAGAACGCTCTTGAGGATCTTCTCGAGCGCCGGGCCGTGGCGCTCGGCGCGATCGTGCGCCGCGGCGTGGCGGTGACGACCCTGACCCAGGACCACGCCGGGGTACGGGCACGACTCGCCGACGGCACCGAGCTGACCGCGTCGTGGCTGGCCGGGGCGGACGGCGCCGGCAGCGTCGTGCGCAAGGCCGCGGGTATCGCGTTCACCGGCACAGACGCGACGCTCTGGGGCTACGTGGCCGACGTGACGCTGAGCGCGCCGCCGGAGATCACCGGCACGCTGTCCACACCGGACGGTGCGCTGGTCGTCGCGCCGCTGCCGGGCGGCCGGTTCCGGCTGGCCGGGTTCGACCCGCGCGACCAGGAGCCGGACCGGGAGATGACGATGGAGCGGCTGGTCGCGTCCGTCCGCCGGGCGGCCGGCCGGGACCTGGGCATCGTGGCGGCGAGCTGGATCTCCCGGTTCGGCAACGCGACCCGGCAGGCCGCCGACTACCGCGCCGGGCGGGTGCTGCTGGCCGGCGACGCCGCGCACATGCACATGCCGACCGGCGGGGTGGGCCTCAACATCGGCGTGCAGGACGCGATGAACCTCGGCTGGAAGCTCGCGGCCGTGGCCCGCGGCGCGGCGCCGGAGTCGCTGCTGGACACCTACCACGCGGAGCGCGCCCCGGTCGGCGCCGCGATGCTGGCGAACACGCAGGCGCAGACCGCGCTGGTCGCCGCGTTCACGCCGGAGGGGCAGGCGCTGCGCGCGCACCTGTCCGCGCTGCTCGAGCGGCACCCGGCCGTCCAGCACGACCTGGCACTCGGCGTGTCCGGGTTGGACGTGCGCTACCCGCCCGCGGACCCGGGCGCGCATCCGCTGACCGGCCGGCGCTTCGCGGACCCGGCCGTCTTCCCGCTGCTGGCGGACGCGCGGCCGGTGCTGGTGCGCGCGCCCTCGACACCGCCGGTGGAGACGCACCTGCCCGTGCTGGAAGCGGCACCGGATGCCGCCTACGCGCTGATCCGCCCGGACGGGCACGTGTGGTGGGCGACGGACGAGCCGGACCCGCGCGCCGCCGCGGAGACGATCGCGCGGCTCTGGGGATAGTGGACGCCCGGCCCACCCCCAAACGGTGGGCCGGACGCACCCGCCATTGTGCACGCGGCGGTCCACGCCCGCCCGGCCGCGCCGGTACCGCTCACGCCTCCGGCGTGGGACCCCCGGTCGCGGCGAGGCGGTCGGCGTACTTGCGGGCCGCGGCGAGCGTTCTGGCCGGCAGCGCCGGTGCGTCCAGCAGGCGGGGGAGCAGCTCGCGCTCGAGCGTCATGGCCCGGAACGCCAGCCCGACCGTGACCTCGTGCTCCGGCCGGTGCTCGACCACGATCTCGTCGCCGGCCCGGACCTCGCCGGGCGTGACGACCCGCAGGTACGTGCCCGGGAGCGCGCGCCGGGTGAAGGTCTTGAGCCAGCCGGGCACGTCCATCCAGCGGGCGAACGTGGTGCACGGCTCGCGCGGGACGGACACCTCCAGCACCAGGTCCGCGCCGACCCGCCACCGCTCGCCGATCAGCGCGTGCGTGATGTCCAGCCCGGTGGTGGTCAGGTTCTCGCCGAAGACGCCGCCGGGCAGTTCGCGGCCGAGCTCGGCGGCCCAGGCGTCCAGGTCCTCGCGGGCGTAGGCGTAGACAGCCTGGTCGTCGCCGCCGTGGTGCCGGTTGTCGAAGATCTCGTCGTGCTGGAGCCCGCTGCCCGCGCCGGTCGCGCGGTCGCCGGGCGCGCGGACGAGCACCGGGCCCTCCACCGGGCGCTTGTCGATGCCGGTCTTGCGGAGCGTGCCGGGGACACGCCGGGGTACGGCGAGATTCACGGAGAGCACATGAGCAGCCACCGAGGAAGCCTACCCGTTCGCCGTACCACCGAATGATCGTGAAATTAGTGAACCCTGAGCGACCAGGCGCGCACGCCGCCCACGATGCCGGCCGTGTTCGGCACGATCACCACGTCGTCGCCCATCCGGAGCAGCTGCTCGGGGATGATCCGCCGGGAGTTGCCGCCGCCGATGTAGAGCCGGTCCCAGAGGAACACCGGGCGCAGGCCCTCGACCACCCGCGCCACCCGCCGCGACCAGAACGAGTCGCCCAGCCGGCGGCGCTCGTGCTCGCCGATGTACGTGTCGTAGGACATGCCCCAGCGCACCGGCGCCTGCGAGAACTCCAGGTGCGGCGCGAGCCGGCCGCCGTCGAACAGCGCGCAGCCGAGCCCGGTGCCGAGCGTGATCACCAGCTCCAGGCCGGTGCCCGCGACCACGCCCGCGCCGTGCACCTCCGCGTCGTTGAGCACCAGCGTGGGGGCGCCGAACGCGGCGCCGAGCGCGGTGCGGGCGTCGAAGTTCGCCCAGGCCCGGGCCAGGTCGGGATCGACGCGCGTGCGCGGGCCGGCCTTCGTGATGTAGTGCGGGGTCGCGACCACCACGCCGTGACGGATCATGCCCGGCATCCCCACGGTCACCCGGTCCGCGGGCGGAAGCTGATGGGAGAGCTCCACCAGCGTCTTCACGAACAGATCGGGATGCAGGGGGTACGGGGTGGGGACGCGCAGCGGCTGGGCCCGCATCGTGCCGGACTCGTCCAGCACGGAGGCCTTTATGCCGCCGCCGCCACAGTCGATCGCCAGGGTCGTATGCACGTCGCCCAGTGTGCCAAGCCTTGCCCGGGTCCGCCGCTCTGGCAGTCTGGTCCGATGATCCAAGCGGTGGTATTCGACCTCGACGGCGTGCTGATCGACACCGAGCCGGTCTGGGAGGAGGTGCGCCGAGGGCTGGTCGCGGAGGCGGGCGGCACCTGGCTGCCGGACGCCCAGCAGCGGCTGATGGGCATGAGCACCGGCGAGTGGTCCCGTTACCTGGCCGAGGACCTGGGCGTCGGCGGTATGCCGGAGGAGGTCGCGGCCGAGGTGCTGCGGCGGATGGCGGAGCGCTACGAGACCCGGCTGCCGCTGATCCCGGGCGCGGTCGAGGCGGTGCGGCGGATCGGCGCGGAGTACCGGCTGGCGGTGGCGAGCTCGTCCGCGCGAGTGCTGATCGATCACGTGTTGGCCGCGGCGGACGTCACCGCGCTGTTCGAGGCCACGGTGTCGACCGAGGAGGTGCCGCGCGGCAAGCCGGCGCCGGACGCGTACCTGACGGCGGCGTCCCGGCTCGGCCTGACGCCGGAGTCCTGCGCCGCGGTGGAGGACTCGTCGAACGGGCTGCGGTCCGCGTCCGCGGCCGGGCTGGCGCTGGTGGCGATCCCGCAGCCGGCCTACCCGCCGGCGGAGGACGCGCTGGCGCTGGCCGACCGGGTGCTGCCGTCGCTGGCCGAGCTGACGCCCGCGCTGATCGCGTCGCTGCGGCCCTGATTCCACGGGCGCCGGCCGGGACCTCATGATCCGGCCGGCGCCCGGAATCCACACCGGGAATTACGCCGGGGACGCCGTGCAGGGCGTGCCGTTGAGCGTGAACGCGGACGGCGCCGCGGGTGCGCCGCCGCTGACGGACGCCTGGAACCCGGTGCTGACCGTGCCGCCGGCCGGGACCGAGCCGTTCCAGGCCATGTTCGCGCCGGTCAGCGTGGTGCCGGACTGGGACCAGGTGCCGTTCCAGCCGTTCGCCAGCGTGACCGTGCCACCGACCGTGAGCGCGAGCCGCCAGGAGCTGAGCGCCGCGCCGTTGTTGGTGACCCGCAGGTCGGCGGTGAACCCGGTCGACCACTGGTTGATCGTGTAGCGCACCGTGCAGCCGGCCGGGGCCGGGCCGCCGGTGGACGTCGGCGCCGGGCTCGCGGTGGGACCGCGGGTCGCGGTCGGCGTCACCACCGGGCCGGCCGCGATCGCCAGGTCGTAGGCGCGCTGCGGGACGAACTGCCCGGCGTTCGCGATGCAGCCGTCCGCCTCGCCCGGCAGCTTGATCCACAGGTACGCGTCCAGGATCGGGTCCTCCACCGCGTCGGTGGACGGGATGCCGATCGCGCGGCCGGGCGGGTCGCACCACTCGCCGCCGGCCGGGCCGTTGCCGTTGCGGCTGGTGTCGATGACGCCCTTGAGGGAGGAGTCGCCGATCGCCGCGATGACGGCCCGCACGTACGGGATCGACTCCGCGTTGGTCCGGTAGTTCGACACGTTGACGGAGATGCCGTCCGCGCTGTTCGTGATGTCCGCGCGGACCAGCCGGGCGGCCATCTCGTCCGGTGCCAGCCACGCCGAGTGCGCCGCGTCGAAGTAGACCTTGGCCTGCGCGGAGGCGGCCTTGAACGCCTTGCCCGCGTACGCCATCGACGCGTACACCTCGGCCTGCTGCGACTGGGACATGCAGTCGGTCATCAGCGCCAGCACGTCCGGCTCCAGGACGATCGCGGCGGGCCGGCCGCGCAGCCCGGCCGCCACCTGGTCCACCCAGGCCCGGTACGCCGCGTGGTTCGGCAGCCCGCCGGAACTGGCGCCGCTGCAGTCGCGGTTCGGGATGTTGTAGACCACCATGATCGGGATCTTCCCGGCCGCCGCGGCGGCGCCGACGAACGCGTCGACCTCGCTCGCGACCGTGCCCGCGTTGTTCGCGGTGAACCAGCGGCCCTGCGGCACGCTCGCGATTCGGTCGCGGATGACGGCGGCGCGGGAGTCGTTGGGGTTGGCGGCGACCCACTTCGCGGCGTTCGTGGCCGGGTCGACGTAGTAGGGCGATTCGGCCGCGGTCGCGGGGGACGGCTGCAGCAGGCCGGCACCGGCGACGGCGGCCGCGGCGACCGCGACCGCGGCCAGGACGGATCTGGGGCGCATGGGTGCTCCTCGAAGGCGGTGGGACGGGATCGACGGGAGCGCTCCCATGACCGTACAGATCAAAGGGCATCAATGCAAAGGACACGAAGAAGTCCGCCGTCCCCGCGGTGCAGCGCGGGGACGGCGGACTTGTGCAACGCCCGTTACGCGTGCAGTTCCGGCAGGAAGCTGATCACGCCGAACTCCGCGCCGCTCGGGTCGGCGAGGATCGCGTACGACCCCATGGTGGCGGCCCGCATGCCGGCCACCACGGAACCGCCGAGCGCCACGCACCGGCCCGCGGTGGTCGCCACGTCCTCCGCCTCGAAGCAGGTGAGCCAGCGGGCCGCGCCCTCGGTGACGCGCATGCCGGACACCACGCGCGCGCTGCTGGTGACGTACTCCGAGTACCGGACGCCGGGCGCGTACTCCGCGTCCTGCTCGGTCCACTGGAAAATCTTGCCGTAGAAGGAGGCGGCGGTGTCCGGGTTCGGCGTGCTCAGCTCGAACCAGCAGGACGCGCCGGGCTCCTCGTTGATCTGGGCGCCGCCGAACGCGCCCTTCTTCTGGAAGGCGCCGAAGACCGCGCCGTCCGGGTCGGTGAACAGTGCCGCCAGGCCACCGTTCGTCATCTCGTGCGGTGCGCGCAGGACGGTGCCGCCCGCGTCGGCCACCAGCACGGCCACGGCCTCGAGGTCCTCGACCGCGACGTACGTCGCCCAGGTGCTGCCGCCCAGGTCGGGGGCGTCGTCCAGGTGGGACAGACCGGCCGCCGCCAGGTCCCGGAGCCGGAAGGTCCGATCGTCCGCCTTCCAGCCGAAGAGCTCGCCGTAGAACGCTGTAGCGTCGGCGGACTCCTCACCGATGAGTTCAGCCCAGCACGGCGTGCCCTGCGGGTAGCCTCTGACTCGCACCGCCAACCTCCTTGTCGCCTGCGGTTTGATCCGTGATCATTCCGGCATTACGTCACTCTGCGTGCACGACTCTTGTGAAGTCGCATGCCGGGCCGAAGGGGTGTTCGGCATCCACAGTGGGTGATCCACACAGAGGCCGCGTCGTCGGGTCGACGGCACCGGTTGGGGTCCACCTTACGGGTTGGTATCACGCAGAGCTACAGAAGTTGGGTCCGAAATCGGTCACCTCACACGAGAAAGCTCCTCAGTGCTCACGTGGCGTTACATGTACAGTGCATCGAGTGCTGTCGTCATCGCACGCGTCACCTGCACGTTCCGACTGCACGTGCGAGCGCTCGTGCATTCGGTCGAGTCGTTCCATCACCGGAGTGGCCGCTACGCCGTGTAGCACCACCGAGATGATCACGACGAACGCGGCGGTCGCCCACAGCAACGGAGCGTCAGGGATCTCGGCGTGCCCGAGCGCGTACGACAGGTAGAAGAACGTGCCGACGCCACGGATGCCGAAGATGCCCACCACCCAGTGCTCCGCGGGCCGGCCCGGCGCGCCGATCAGCGACAGCCGGCCGGCCAGCGGGCGCACCAGGAACACCAGCGCCAGGCCGGCCGCGGCGGCGCCCCAGGTCAGCGGCGCCAGCAGCCCGTCCACCACGGCGCCGCCGAGCAGCAGCAACAGCAGCACGGTGAGCAGCCGCTCGATCTGCTCCGCGAAATCGTGCAGCACCTGGTGGTACTCGTGGTCGCGTTCGGCGCCGCGGATCGCACGCGCGGCCACGAACACGGCCAGGAAGCCGTAGCCGCCGATCAGTTCCGTCAGCCCGTAGGCCAGGAACGTCGCGGCCAGCGCCATCAGCCCCTCGGCGTGCACCGCCGGGCGGACGCGCTCCGGCAGCGCGCGGAAGAACAGCCGGCCCAGCACCCAGCCGATCCCGGCGCCCCCGGCCGCACCGGCGAAGATCTTCCAGCCCACGTCGACCAGCGCCCAGTGGCCGAGCGAGCCCCAGGTCAGGCCCGGGATCATGGCCAGCGCCAGCGCGACGAACGGGAACGCCAGCCCGTCGTTCAGGCCCGCCTCCGCGGTCAGCGAGAAGCGGACCTCGTCCTCCGAGTCCTCCTCGTCGGTCGGCTCGCCGACCTGCACCTCCGCGGCCAGCACCGGGTCCGTCGGCGCCAGCGAGGCGGCCAGCAGCAGCGCGGCGGCCGGCCCGAGCCCGGCCCACGCCCAGCCCAGCAGCGCCACGGCCGCGATCGTCAACGGCATCGCCAGCGCCAGCAGCCGCCACACCGCCGACCAGCGCCGCCAGCCGAGCGGCCGGTCGATCTTCAGTCCGGCACCCATCAACGCCACCAGCACGACCACCTC
Organism: Catenuloplanes atrovinosus; assembly: GCF_031458235.1. NCBI lineage: Bacteria > Bacillati > Actinomycetota > Actinomycetes > Micromonosporales > Micromonosporaceae > Catenuloplanes > Catenuloplanes atrovinosus. Next base: position 908,029 of record NZ_JAVDYB010000001.1, read on the forward strand.
GGTCAGGTGCTGGGTCAGCCCGGGGTGCGCGAGCGGGTCCATCCGCGGCAGCGGGGACGGGATCGCGAAGATCAGCATCCCCAGGCCGAGGAACGCTATCGGCATCGAGAACGGCTTGCGCTCCACCAGGCGCGGGAGCACGCCCGCCAGCAGCGCGCCCGCGCCGAACAGCGCGAACGCCATGTCGATCAGATCCATGCCGGCTACCGCAGCGATCCGAGCGGCGACTCGTCCAGCGCGGCGAGCAGCGCGGCCGGGTCGTCGTAGATGGCCACGGCGCCGGCCCCGGCCAGCTCGCTCTTGCAGGTGCCGCCGCAGGTCAGGCCGATGCACGGCAGGTCGAGCCGGCCCGCGGCCGCGGCGTCCCACACCGAGTCGCCGACGAACACCGCGCGCGCCGGGTCCATCCCGGACTGGGACAGCGCGGCCTGGAGGATGTCCGGCGCCGGTTTGCTGGCGCCGTCGCCCACGTCCGCGGACGACGTGGCCGCGGTGATCGCGTCCTCCGCGTCCAGCGCGGCGCGCAGCGCGTCCAGCTCGGCCGCGTCCGCCGACGACGCCAGCACCACGGTGAGGCCGCGCTCCGCGCACGCGTACAGCAGCTCCCGCGCGCCGGGGAGCGGCCGGAGATCGCCGTGGTAGTCCGCGTACCGCGCCCGGTGCGCCGCGCGCAGCGCGTCGTCCTGCGCCGGATCCCGGTCGTCGCCGAGCAGGTGCCCCGGGATACGGTCACCGCCCATCCCCACCGCCCGGTGGATCACCGCCATCGGTACGTCGTGCCCGCACTCGCGCAGCGCCGACCACCAGCACACCGCGTGCAGGTAGGTCGTGTCGACCAGCGTTCCGTCCACGTCGAAGAGCACTCCGCGTCGCTCACCCATGCGAGGCCCATACCCGCTTTGACCGTCCGCGTCACGCTCGGTTTCCGGTGACCGGCCACGGATTCGGCAGGGAGGCCGCCCGCGGCCGACCGGTGCCCGCTCCGAGCATGCGGAAAGCGGCCACGCCGGAAGCGGGAAACGAGGGGCTCAGGAATGCGGGTCCGGCTGGTTGCGCTCGTCGGCGAGGAGGATCTCGAACCAGACAGTGGAGCCGCGGACCGTGGGGTCGGTGCCCCAGGCATCGCTGAGCTCCTCGATCAGGCCCAGCCCGCGGCCGCGGCTGCTCAGCGTGTCCGTGTGGGCGCGGGTGACCGTGCCGCGGGTGCCGCTGTCCTGGACGGAGACCAGCAGGCGCTCCGGCGTGAGGTCGATGTGCACGCGGGCGGCAGTGCCGGCGTGCAGCAGCGCGTTCGTGGTCAGCTCACTGGTGCAGAGCACGGCCGCGCCGATCACGGCCTCCGGCACGTCCCACGCCGTGAGCTGCACCTTCATCCACTGGCGGACGCGGCCGGGCATGGTCGGCTCGGGCGGCACGTTCATGGTCGCGGAGCGGCTGGGCGTGGTCGCGTACTCCACCGCGAGCACGGCCACGTCGTCCTCGGTGGCACCGGCGACCGCGGACGTGGCCAGCGCGCAGAGGTTGCGCGGATCGCCGCTGACCGCCTCGGAGACCGACTTGGCCAGCGCGGCCAGGCCGTCGTCCAGCTCCCGGCGGCGGCGTTCGATCACGCCGTCGCTGAACAGAAGGATCGTGTCGCCGGGGGAGAGGACCGTGGTCGTCGCGCGGTGCGCGCCACCCAGGCCGAGCGGAGTGCCGGTGGGTACGTCCAGGTAGCCGACCGTGGCGTGCTGGCCCTCCGCGCTGGCGTGCCGGATCAGCGGCGCGGGATGGCCGGCCGACGCGATCGTCAGCCCACCGTCACGCTGGTCGAGCAGGCCGTACGCGACCGTGACGAACAGCTCGTGCGAGCGCGTGCCGGTGCCGAGCATGCCGACCAGCTTGTCCAGGCCGTCCAGCACCACCACCGGGTCCGGGTTGGCCAGCGCCAGCGCGCGCAGCGCGGCCCGGACCTGGCCCATCAGCGCGGCCGCGTGCATGTCGTGCCCGGCCACGTCGCCGAGCACGATCGCCAGCAGGCCGTCCGGCAGCACGAACGCGTCGTAGAAGTCGCCGCCGGCCGCGCTGCCGTCGATGCCGGGGTCGTAGCGGGCCGCGACGCGGAACCGGTCCAGGTTCGGCAGGTGCTCCGGGAGCATGCTGCGCTGGAGCAGCTGTGCGGTGCCGTACTGGGTCTCGAAGCGGCGGGCGCGCTCCGCGGCCTGGCCGATCAGGTCCGCCGCCGCGGCCAGCTGCGCGCGCTCGGCCGGCTGCCACACGTGCGCGTGCCGGCGGCCGAAGGTGAGCGCGCCGCGCAGCGAGTGCGTCCGCAGCGGGATCGCGGCCATCGCGCGCTGCCGCTGATCGTGGCGGTCCGCGGCGACCTCGCGCAGCGGCGCGCCGTCCTCGGTGAACTCCGTCGTGCCGGACGCCGCCGCCCTGGCCAGCGGGCTCGGCGAGTCCAGCGGCAGCCGGCGCCAGAGCGGGGGGAGGCGCTCGTCCGCCTCGTCCAGCAGTTCGCCGCGCACCCGCCGGACCACGCGCCAGGCGCTCGCGTCGTCCACACCGAACGTCATGTGGTCGACGTCGAACGCGGTCAGCCCGTAGCGCAGCGCCACCCGGGCCACGTCGTCCAGCGTGAGCGCGCTGGCCAGCGCGCCGGTCAGCTCGCCCAGGCTCTGCAGCCGGCTGGTCGCCTCCGTGGTCTCGGTCGCGACCGTGAGCACGCCGATGATGCGGCCCGCGCTGTCCCGCACCGCGGAGCAGCCCCGGGTGAACACGGCCTGCTCCGGCTCGCCGGCCGGCGCGCGGACCAGGCTGACCGCGGTCTCCGCCTCGCGGAACGGCTCTCCGGTGCGGTAGACCCGGTCGACCACGTCCCCGATGCCGGGCGTGGCCCACACGTCCGCGAACACCTCCGCGGCCGGGCGCCCGAACGCGTCCGGATGCCGCCGCCCGAGGATCGTCGCGAACGCGTCGTTGTATATCAGCGTGTACGCGTCGCCGTACGCCAGTGACATCGCCACCGGCGAGCCCATGATCACATCCAGCGTCGCGCGCAGCGCCGGATCCCAGCTGCCGGGAGCGCCGAGCGGGGAGGTGTGCCATGGGTGGCTCGCCAGCAGATCCACGGCCGTTCGATGGGCATGGTCCTCCTCCGCCTGGCCCCCGACATGCGCCGTTGGGGAGGCGGAGACTGCCCGGACGACTGCGCCTGCCATGTCATGAGCGTATCCGGGGTCATCCGATCGGGCGATCGGGTCCCGGTCCGTCCGGGGGACCCAATAGCGGAGAGTGACCGTCGCGCATCTCAATGCTGCGCGTCATCCCGGTCGTCACGCGGTCGGCCGCAGTCGCGTCTTAGGAGCGTCTTAAGCCTTGTCGGTATGTTGTATGAGGTGCTTATAGTCGGCGCGTGACCGACATCGAGCCGCCTGGCGCCCGCGCATCCCGCAGGCCCTCCGGCGTCCTCGAATACGTGGCCGCGCTGCAACAGCTGGACGAGTCGGTCATCGGCGACGCCGTTTTCCTCGTCTCCGATCGCAATGCGACACTGTCCCCTTCGGACCCGCCCGCCGTCGCGATTCCGGAATCGGATCCGGTGGGCGAATCGCCATTGATGCCCACATCTTCCGGTGTCGGATATGCGGCAGGCGACCCATTACTCGCGGTAGTCGGCCGCGAGGTAGGGGATTCCCATGCTGTGGAATCGACGGGTGGGCGGCAAAGCTGGTCGGCGGACGCCGCCTCGGCCGTAACCCGCGGTGCGGACCCGGAGACGCTGCGAATACCACCGGCGAACGGCGACGAGCCGACCGCCGTGCCTCCACTGCCCCACGAAACTCCCGCTCCGGCCGACGGCTCGCCGACCGCTGTTGTGCAGCAGTCCGGCGGTGGTGGGTCCGCCGCGTCGGTGCCGGCGCCGGTCGATGGTGAGCCGACTGCGGTCGTGCGGCAGTCTGGCGATGGTGGAGCTCTAGCGCCGGCCTCGGTTCTGCGCGTGCCGTCGACGGCTGCCGAGCCGTCACCCGCCGCGGATGCGCGGATACCCGCGTTTCGTGCGGCCGGGTCCGTGCCGCCGGGGGCGGGAGACGACCGGGCGGGGCGGGCCACCGGCCGGGACCGGCGGAGCGTCGAGGAACCCACGGCGCGGATCGGGGCTCCCGGTGGTAGCGGACGCGCACGGGAGGGCACCACCCCCGGTGCGGCACGGGAGGCTCCCGCCGGAGGCGATGAACCCGGCGATTTACCTGACGGACCGTCGGCGGAGCCGGCGGATGGTGACGAGACAGCGGTCGCGGGAGCGGCCGTGGCACGACCGGCCGCGGACACGGCCGTAGGCACGGCGCCGGGGACCGGCGGCGGACATGGCGCAACGTTCGCCGAAGGGGGCGCAGAGATGCTGACGAACAACGACGATACGAACCCCACGAGGGGCACTACGGCGTCCGAGACCGGGACGATGCCGGGCCGGCCGCAGCAACAGGCGGACGAGCCGCCGGTCGAGGCGACCGCCGCCGGTGACAGTGCCGGCGGTGAGGGTGCCGGCGGTGAGGGTGCCGGCGGTGAGGGTGCCGGCGGTGAGGGTGTCGGCGGTGAGGGTGCCGCCGATGTGGTTGCCGACGCGGGCATCGCCGCACCGACGGATATCGTCGGCCACCCGGACACCGCCGGCGAAACCGATGCCGCCGCCGGGGTGCTGAATTCCTCCGGCGTTGCGGCAGTTCCGGGCACCACCGCCGACATCGGTGGGGCCGACACCAATGGCGCCGTGGACGTCGCGGAGTCGGCCCGTCTGGCGGACGCGGCGGATGTCGTCGGTGAGCCCGACGCCTCTTCTGGTCCGGATGGTGCCGCCGCGGCGGATGTCGTTGGTGAGCCCGGCGCCTCTTGTGGTCCGGATGGTGCCGCTGCGGCGGATGTCGTCGGTGAGCCCGACGCCTCTTGTGGTCCGGATGGTGCCGCTGCGGCGGATGTCGTCGGCGAGCCCAACGCCTCTTGCGGTCCGGGTGATGCCGCCGCGGCGGATGTCGTCGGCGAGGCCCGTGCCGCTGGCGATCCGGAGGACGCGGGGGAGGCGGATGTCGTCGGCGAGGCCGACGCCGCTGGCGGGCCGGACGACGTGGTGGAGGCCGATACAGATCATGAGGTCGGCGTTGTCGGTGATGCGGATATCGCCGCCGCCGGGCGGGCGGACGTGGATGCCGTCGATTCGGCGGTGAGTGGCGGCCGGGCGGCGGACGAGGCGACCTCGGCGGCCGGGCCGGAGGCGATCGCCGGGCCGGCCGATGACGTGGAGACGGCGCTGACCGCCGGGATCGGCGCGGGGCAGCGGATCGCGTGGGACATGCCGGGGGAGGACGAGTCGGAACGGACCGGCGAGATCGTCCTGCTGCTGCCGGCGGACGAGGACGAGTCGGAGCGTACCGGCGAGATCGTGCTCCGTGCCCCTTCGGCCGCGGAGGTGGACGCCTCCCCGCTGCCCGACGGAGCGCGGACCGAACCCCCGGCACCCGAGCCGCAGGTGGAATCAGCGAACGGCCCGGACCCGGCCGAAGACGCGGAGCCCGAGCCGCGGGACGCCGGGCGGGTGGAGGCGGAACCCGAGTCGCGGGACGCCGGTTCCCGGACCAGCGCCGAGGTCACCGACGCCGACGTCGGAGATCCGCGGGCGGCGGTGACCAGGGTGACCGGGTCGTATCCGGTGGTGCGGCGTCGGCCGGTGATCGACACGCCGTCCGGTGGATATTCGGTGATCAACTCCAGTCTCCCGGCCGGGTCCGGGGCCTACCTGTCGCTCAACGGGAACTCGGCGGCGTACGCGGCGCTCAACGGAGCTTCCGGGGCCTACCCGATCGTGGCGGCGGAGGAGGACGGCCGGGCCGTGGGTGCGGCGCGGGTCGTGGGGCCGCCGCGGAGGTTCGTGGGGTCGGCGCCGGCGGAGATCTCCGCGGGCCAGGCGCCGAGCCGGCGTGCTGACGTCTGGATCGCGACGCTGGTCGTGGCCGTGGCGGCGGTGGTGATCCTGGGCGTGGCGTACGGGATCGCGGTCATGAGCCGCCCGCCCGCGGGACAGCAGGTGATGCTGCCGCCGATCACGATCGAGTCGGCCGGCGCGACGTCCACGCCGTCCGGGCCGGCCCCGGCATCCACCGTCCGGCCGTCGTCGGGCGACACCACTCCGTCAACCCCACCCGGCGGTACGGCGGCGGGCGGCGCGACGGCCGGGCTGACCGCCGCCTACAGCCGGGTCGCGAACACCGGCTTCCTCGGGCTCACCGGATACCGGGGACAGGTGACGATCACCAATGACGGTACGTCGCCCGCCGCCGGCTGGGAGCTGACACTCAGCCTGCTCGACGGCCAGACGGTATCGGCGGTGAGCGGCGCCGACCACGAGCAGTGGGGCACGATGGTGCGATTCACGCCGGCCGCGGGCCGGACGGTGCCGCCGGGCGGCTCGGTCACGTTCACGTTCGACGTGCCGGGATGGATTCAGGGCGAGCCGACCGGCTGCCAGCTGAACGGCGCCGCCTGCCGGTGAGGTTCCGCCGGGAGAGACCCGGCACGTGACCGACGCGACACCCGCTGCGGCGAGCGGCGCGAATGCGCGCCATCACCGGAAGCGGCACGAGCGCCGCGCTCTTACGGGAAGCGGCACGAGCGCCGCGCCCTTTCGGGAAGCGGCACGAGCGCCGCGCCATTACAGGAAGCGGCACGAGCGCCGCGCCATCACCGGAACGGCACGCGCCTCGCGCATCACGGCAGGAGGCGCGGACGCTGCGCCTTCCCGGGCACGTCGCGCGGGGTGCGGCGTTCCGGCCGAACGGTGGAGTTTGCGGCCGAGCGAACCCGGGAACGACGTAGGGGTGGAGTGGTGCGGTCACGCCCACGCGACCGCACCGGATGGAGATCGGAGAACCCGGCGCAGCCGGGGCGGAGATCAGGGGTGGTACGGCGGCCCGGCCGCCGGCGGAGCCGGTCGAGCGGGCGTCCCGCGAAGCGCCCGAGGAGGAGGACCTCCCTGGCGTACCCCCTGGTGGTTCTAATCTTGAAGATCGTCCGCGCGGACGCGGGCCGACTCGGGCCGGCGGCGCTCGGTGTCGTCGGCGATGATCACCGTGGCGACGAGCATGGCGACGACGACGGCGAAGAACCAGGACGCGTCCGTCGCGAGACTCGCCGAGACGGGAGCGTGGACGGCGGCCAGGACGAAGCCCAGCCAGGCGAGGCGCCGCTGGCGCGGAGTCAGGAAACCGGTGGCTCGCTGCTGCATCCGAGCAAGTCTGCCCAAAGATCTCCCCGGCGCGTTCACCCTTTCGGCCGATCCCACTACGTCCGTCCGTACCTTATGGGTTTGCCTTGATCTTGATCATGTGAGGTATTCGCCCCAATACGAAGATCCGGGGTTCGCGCCGGGCCGCCGCCGGCCGCCAGGCATGATCGCGGGGTGCCTCTTCTCGCGCTCGCCTACTTCGGTTTCATCAGCCTCGGACTGCCCGACGGGTTGCTCGGCGTGGCGTGGCCGTCGATGGCCGCGGACTTCGGCGTGCCGCTGGACGCGCTCGGCTTCCTGACCGTGGCCGGCATGATCGGCTACTTCACGTCCAGCGTGGCGGCCGGTTTCGCGCTCGGCCGGCTGGGCGTGGGCTGGCTGCTCGCGATCAGCACGGGGCTGGCGTCGCTGGCGCTGACCGGGTACCTGAGCACCCCGGTCATGGTGCTCGCGGTGCTGTGCGCGCTGGTGCTGTCGCTCGGTTCCGGCGCGATCGACTCGGGGCTGAACGCGTACGCCGCGACCGCGTTCGGCCCGCGCCACATGAACTGGCTGCACGCGTTCTTCGGGCTCGGCGTGGCGATCGGCCCGCTGATCATGACGACCGTGCTGGAGTCGGGCCTGTCCTGGCGGTGGGGTTACGGGATCGTGGCGATCTTCCAGGCCGGTCTGGCGGTCGCGTTCGCGCTGACCGTGCGATTGTGGGTGCGCCCGGTGGCGGCCGACGCGCCGGCAGAGGTGCCGAAGGCCGGGCACACGCTGCGCATCCCGGCGGTCTGGCTCGGCCTCGGCGCGTTCGTCTGCTATGTGGCGATCGAGGCGGCGGCCGGGTTGTGGGCGTACACGGTGCTCACCCAGGGGCGCGACATGTCGCCGCGGGCGGCCGGGCTGATCGTCTCCGCGTACTGGGGCGCGCTCTTCGTCGGCCGGGTCGTCTTCGGCTGGGTGTCCGAGCGGATCAGCAGCCACCGGGTGCTGGTCGGCGCGCTGGTCGGCATGGCCGCGGGCGCCGCGCTGATCGCGCTGCCCGCGTCCGGCTGGGTCGCGGCGGCCGGCCTGGTCGTGCTCGGCTTCGCCGCCGCCCCGGTGTTCCCGCTGCTCACCCTCACCACGGCGGATCGGGTGGGCGCCGCGCACGCGGACCGGGCGATCGGCCTGCAGGTGGGCGCGTCCGGCGCGGGCGGCGCGCTGGTCCCGGCGCTGATCGGAGTGCTGCTCAACCGCGCCGGGTTCGGCTGGCTCGGCCCGGCGCTGCTGGCGCTGTCCGTGCTGCTCGTCGGCCTGTACCTGCTGGCCTCGCGCGGTCGCCGGCCGGTCGCGGTCTAGGTGTGCTCGGGGGCGGGTTCATGGCCCGGCTCGCCGTGCGTGCGGCGCCGCTCCTTGAGACGCGCCTCCCACAGGTGCCGCCGCCCGCCCGCGAGCGTGTCCCGCGCGGTGCGCTCCAGCTCGCGGAAGACCGAGACGTACCCGTCCTCGTACTCCTCCACCAGCTGGAACGTCCACCGGCCGGCGATCACGTTGCGCCCGATCAGTTCCGTCTCCACCCGGTCGGCGAGCTCGTGGTGACCGGCTTCGCGCAGCTTCGCCACCGCGCCGTCAAGTTTGAAGTCCGCTTCGCCGGTCAGCTGGTGCATCGCGTACAGGTGCCCGCGCGCCCGCTCGGTCGTCTCCAGCGCCTCGGTCAGTCGCCCGAGCGCCTCGACCGTCACGTCATCGATCTCCACGGCGCCGTGCATACCCATAATCTTTCGGGGGTACGCCGTAGAGCGCGACATTCCTGGGTGAATCGGGCTTCGGTTCGACCGTCCGGCTGAGGCGGCGCACAGCCGCGGGCGGCTAGCGTCACTCCACATGACTCTCGGGTCCCCGGGCTCCGCCGATCAGCACACCGCCACGCAGCGTGCACGCACCGCGCTCGCCGGGCTGATGTCCTCGGTCGGCTCCCTCGGTCTCGCCGCGGCCGCGACCGCTCCAGCCCTGCTCGCCGCGATCGACCAGCACGCCGCCGCCGTCCGCGACAGCCTCCAGGCCGACCTGCGGCCACTCTCCGCGATCGCGCTGGCCGGATACGTGGAGGGCATCCGCGACGCGGCCCGCGAACACGGCTGGCGCATGCCGGAGGGCCACATCGACTTCGCCGCCGGCGACTGGGTCCTGACCCGCCTGCTCGCGGTCTGCTCCCTGGCCCAGGGCCTCCCCACCCGCGCGTGAAAGCGGGGCGCGTCCCGGTGGGACACGCCCCGCTTCTCTGGGGGAGGGAGTCAGCTCTTGTCGCGATCGGCCGGTGGTGTGCTCTTGATCACCGCGGTCACGTCCGGGTCGCCGGCGTCCGGTGCGGTCCGGCTGATCGGCGCCGTCACGTCCGCCTCGCCGCCCGCGCGGCCCGGCTGGAACGAGGCCGGCTCGCCCGGGCCGTCCGTGGAGACCGGGGCCAGCCGCCCGGACGGTGCCACGCTGCCGGACTGGTAGAGCCCGCGACCCGTGTTGATCGCCTGGGTGGCCTCCGCGTCGCCCGCACCGGAGACGGACACGCCGCCGGCCGGGACCGCGTCGGAGACGTCGCCGTCCTGCCGCGGCACGACCGTGGGCCGGTCGGACATCTGCCGGTTCGTGTCGTCGCGTCCCGCCTCCTCGGCCGCGGCCCGCTCGCGCGCCTCGGCCTGGCTGCGCGCCTCGGCCTCGGCCCGGGCGCGCGTCTCGGCCTCCGCCTCGGCCCGGGCACGCGCCTCGGCCTCGGCCTGCTGCGCCGCGATCCGCTCGCCCTCGAGCCGCTCGGCCTCGCGGCGTTCCGCGTCGCGGCGCTCGGTCTCCTCGGCCTCCAGGCGGGCCTTGCGCTCCGCCTCCAGCCGCTCCGCCTCCGCGCGGGCCTGGCGCTCGGCCTCGGCGCGCGCCTCGGCCTCGGCCGCGTACTGGCGCGCCCGCTCGCGGATGACCTCGGTCTCGGTCGCGGCGCGGGTCAGCCAGCCGTCCCAGCGGGACTGCATCGGGCGGACCAGGCCGCCGCCGACGCCCACGATCAGGATGCCGGCGATGGTGGCGAGCACCGCGACCAGCACCGGCGTGGTGACCGTGGTGGCGATGCCGGCCTGGTTGAGCGCGGCGATGACGCCGAGCCCGACGATGAACGCCCAGGCGAAGCCCGCGATGATCCGGCCGTACGTGAGCCCGCCCAGCGCGGCGCGGATGAGGTCGCGGACCGCGCCGGCGATGGCGGCGGCCACGACCACGATGACGATCGCGACGAACGCGCGCGGCAGCCACGCGACCACGCCGGCGATCAGGTCGCTGACCGGATTGGGTCCCCACACGCCGAACGCGAGCTGCAGCGTGAGCAGCAGCACCGCGTAGTAGGCGAGCTTCGCGAGGATGTCACTCGCGTCGTACCGGCTGCGCTCCAGCGCGCGGCCGATGCCGCCGCGCTCCACCGCGCGGTCGAAGCCGACCCGCTCCAGGATCTTGTCGACGACCTTGCGTACGCCCTTCGCCACGAAATATCCGACGACCAGGATCGCGAGGAACGCGACGGCCTTCGGTACGAAGAGCAGCACCGATCGCCACATGTCGGTGATCGCGTCTGCCATTCGGTCCCTCCCTCGGAAAGCTCGGTTCACCGAGCCATACCCCGGCCCGGATAGACGGAAACCGCCGGGCCCAGGAGTGGCGGGCCCGGCGGTTTCGACGATCAGTGCAGGTCAGGGCTGCGGACGGTCCACCTCGCCGCGCCACGCGCCGGTCTCGATGCCGGAACGGTCGGACTCGATGAACTCCTTGAAGCGCTTCATGTCGCCCTTGATCCGGCGGTCGATGATGCCCAGCTTGTCGCCGGCCTGCTCCGCGATGCCCTCCGGCTCGAACTCCATCTGCGCGGTGACGCGCGTGTGGTTCTCGTCCAGGCGGTGGAAGGTGATCACGCCGGACTGCTTGGTGCCGCCGGTGGACGTCCACGCGACGCGCTCGTCCGGCAGCTGCTCCGTGATCTTCGCGTCGAACTCGCGCTTGACGCCGGCGATCTCCGTCTTCCAGTGGGTGTCGGTGTCCGAGATCTGGCGGATCTCGGTGACCCCCTCCATGAATCGGGGGAACTCCTCGAACTGGGTCCACTGGTTGTAGGCGGTGCGGATCGGCACGGCCACGTCGACGTGTTCGGTCACGGTACCCATCGAAATTCCTCCTTCGCAGTACGCATGCTCTTGCAACGTCCGTACTGATGGCCTACCCGGAGAGATTCGCCGTAAACGGATCTAGGGCTCGTCCTTGGGCGGCAGCGGCGGGTCCGGGTCCTCGACGCCGCCCTGCATCGCGCGTCCGCGCGCCACCTGAGCGTTGATCTCCACGCCCAGCATCACGGCCGAGTTGATCAGGTAGAGCCAGACCAGGAACGCGATGACCGCGCCGAGGCTGCCGTACGTGCGGTCGTAGTTGCCGAAGTTCGTCACGTACAGGCCGAACCCGAAGCTGACCAGCGCGGAGGCGAGCAGCGTCACGAAGCCGCCCACGGTCAGCCAGCGGAACCGCGGCTGCTGCACGTTCGGCGCGATCCAGAACAGCAGCGCCAGCAGCATCATCCCGACCAGCACCAGCACCGGCCACTTCGCGATGCCCCAGATCATCCGCGGCGTGTCGCCCAGGTGCAGCGCGTCGCCGACCGCGTCCGCGACCGGCCCGCTCACCGCCAGCCCGAACGCGCCGACCGCGAGCAGCACCAGCGCCACCGCGGTGAGCAGGATCTGCAGCGGCCGCAGCTTCCAGAACGGGCGGCCCTCCTCGACGCCGTAGATGGCGTTGGAGGCGCGGGTGAAGCCGCCCACGTAGCCGGACGCGGACCACAGCGCGCCGATCACGCCGAAGCTGAGCAGCGCGCCGGCCGAGGTCTGGCCCAGCACGGTGTCCCGGATGAACGTCTCGAACGACGCGTTGTCCAGCAGCGACCGCGCGCCCAGGTCGTAGAGGATGTCCAGGATCGTGTTGACCGCGGCCTCGCCCTCGCCCTCGGAGACCAGTCCGACCATCGCCACGATCACGATGGCGGACGGGAAGAGCGAGAGCACGGAGTAGTACGTCAGGCTCGCGGCCCAGTCGGAGCAGTTGTCGTCCATGAATCCCTTGCCGGCGCGCCAGAGGATGCCGCGCCAGGTGCGCCAGCGCAGCTGCCGGAGCCGCTCGGGCAGGCGGAGCGAGTCGGACCGGTCATCGGGAACGGTGGTCGACGCCGCCATCACGCGCCTCCGCGGGTCAAAGGGTGGCGAGACGATACCCGGGGTAACCAGGTGCCAAACGAACCTAGGCTGGGCACGAGCTGTCGGAACGATAGGGGCGAAAATGGACACCGCGGACGCGATCGTCGTCGGGGCCGGGCACAACGGACTGGTGGCGGCGAATCTCCTGGCCGACGCCGGGTGGGACGTGCTGGTGCTGGAGGCGACGCCGCACGCGGGCGGCGCGGTGCGGTCCGGCCGGATCACCGCCTCCGGATACCTGTCCGACCTGTTCAGCGCGTTCTATCCGCTCGGGTACGCCTCCCCGGTGATCAACCGGCTGGGCCTCGGCGAGCACGGCCTCAGCTGGCGGCACGCGCCGGACGTGCTGTGCCACCTGCTGCCGGACGGCCGCGCCGTGCGGATCAACCGGGACCCGGCGCTGACCGCGGAGTCGGTGGAGGAGTTCGCGGCCGGCGACGGCGAGCGCTGGATGAACGCCTACGACGACTGGCGCGCGGTCTCCGACCCGATGCTGGACGCGATCACGTCGCCGTTCCCGCCGGTCAAGGCCGGGCTCGGCCTCGCCAACCGGCTGCGCGTCTCCGGTGGCCTGCGCCTCGGCCGCCGCCTGCTGCTCTCCGCGCGCGAGCTCGGCTCCGAGCTGTTCCGCGGCGAGGGCGCGAAGCTGCTGCTGGCCGGGAACGCGCTGCACACCGATCTGTCCCCGGAGGAGGCCGGCGGGGCGGTCTACGGCTGGCTGCTCGCCATGCTGGGCCAGCAGATCGGCTGGCCGGTCCCGGTCGGCGGCGCGCAGCGCATCGCGGACGCGCTGGTCTCCCGGCTGGTCTCGCGCGGCGGCCGGATCGTCTACGGCGTGCGCGCGGAACGCGTGCTGATCGCGCGCGGCCGGGCCATGGGCGTGCGCTCGGCCGGCGGCACCGACTGGCGCGCCCGGCGCGCGGTGCTGGCCGACGTGCCCGCGCCCTCGCTCTACCTGGACCTGGTCGGCGCGCGGCACCTGCCGCCGCGGCTGGTCGAGGACCTCGCGCACTTCCGCTGGGACGGCTCCACCATCAAGATCGACTGGGCGCTGTCCGGGCCGGTGCCGTGGAAGAACCCGATGGTCGCCCGCGCCGGCACCGTCCACCTCGGAGCGGACCTCAACGGCCTCACCCGGTACGCCGCGGAGCTGGCCTGCGGCGGCCTGCCCGAGGAGCCGTTCCTGCTGGCCGGCCAGATGACCACGGCGGACCCGTCGCGCTCGCCGGCCGGCACCGAGTCGCTCTGGGCCTACTCGCACCTGCCGTTCCGCACCGAGTGGGACGGCGAGTCGGTGGCCCGCCAGGCCGCCCGCATGGAGGAGGTGCTGGAGCGCGCCGCGCCCGGCTTCGGCCGGCTGGTGGTGGCGCGGCACGTGGCCGGCCCCGGCGACCTGGAGCGGGAGGACCCGAGCCTGGTCGGCGGTACGGTCGGCGGCGGCTCCTCGGCCGCGTACCAGCAGCTGTTCTTCCGCCCGATCCCCGGGCTGGGCCGGGCGGACACGCCGGTGGACCGGCTGTTCCTGGCCGGCTCGTCGGCGCACCCGGGCGGCGGCGTGCACGGCGCGCCGGGGGCGAACGCGGCGCGCGCCGCGATGGCCCGGGACCGCGCGGTCGGCGGCGGTCTCTACGCGGCCGCGATCCGGGCCGCGCACCGGGCGGTCTACGCGGACCGGTGACACGCGCTCCGGTGCGCCGGGAACGCTTCGTGATCGAATCGCCACCTATCGGCGCCGATTCGATCTTCGCAGGTCATGCCGGCGCACCGAAGGTCACAACACCAACACGGTCGTCCGTACCGTGTCTGGTTTAAGGCTTATATAGGTGTTTCGACGGCCGAAGAGTGATCCATCGGGGTGGCGCGCACCACTCGGAGGCGATTAGATTTCATTTCGCTGTAGGCCTTGACTGGCCAGTTGTTAGCGCTAACACTTCACCTCAACCACCACGGCGAAACACCGGAGTAACTCCGACGACATGTGGCTACGAGGCTGGTGCGGGGCACCTTCGCACCTCTCACGGCCGGATGTGGGCACCGCCTGGGGGCTTTCCAGATCAAGGGAGAGAGCATGAAACTCGCGAGGCTCGCCGCCGCGGCCATAGGTCTGAGCGTCGTCCTTACCGCCTCCGCCTGCGGTTCGACCGAGAAGGCGTCCGAGGGCGGCGACACTGGTTCGGCCGAGGGCGCGCTGGTCGGCGTGACCATGCCGACCAAGGTCTCCGAGCGCTGGGTCGCGGATGGCAACAACGTCAAGGCCGCGCTGGAGAAGCTGGGCTACAAGGTCGACCTGCAGTACGCGGAGAACGACGTCCCGACCCAGGCGAACCAGATCGACAACCAGATCACCCAGGGCGCGAAGCTCCTGATCGTGGCGTCGATCGACGGCAAGGCGCTCACCACGCAGCTGGAGAACGCCAAGGCGAACAACATCCCGGTCATCTCGTACGACCGGCTCATCCTCGGCTCGCCGAACGTGGACTACTACACCACCTTCGACAACAAGAAGGTCGGCGTCCAGCAGGCCACCTCGCTGCTGGTCGGCCTCGGCATCAAGAAGGCGGACGGCACGGACGGCACCGCGAAGGGCCCGTTCAACATCGAGCTGTTCGCCGGCTCGCCGGACGACAACAACGCGACGTTCTTCTTCAACGGCGCGATGGAGACCCTCCAGCCGTACATCGACAACGGCACGCTGGTCGTCAAGAGCGGTCAGAAGGACTTCAACACCGTCTCCACGCTGCGCTGGGACCCGGCCACGGCCCAGCAGCGCATGGAGAACATCATCACCACCACCTACACCGGTAACAACAAGGTCGACGGCGTGCTCTCGCCGTACGACGGCATCTCGATCGGCATCATCTCCGCGCTGAAGAGCAACGGCTACGGCACCGGCGGCCAGGACTGGCCGATCGTCACCGGCCAGGACGCCGAGGTCGCGTCGGTCAAGTCGATCATCGCGAACGAGCAGTACGCCACGATCTACAAGGACACCCGGCAGCTCGCCGACGTGACCGTGAAGATGGCGGACGCGGTGCTCAAGGGCCAGCAGCCCGAGGTCAACAACACCACGGACTACAACAACGGCACCAAGGTCGTCCCGTCGTACCTGCTGGAGCCGGTCATCGTCTACAAGGACAACTACAAGCAGACGCTGATCGACACCGGTTACTACACCGAGGACGCCCTCAAGTAAGACCGCGTTTCATCCCGGCGGCGGGCTCCGGCCCGCCGCCGGTCACCTTTAGAGCAACGAGGAGCAACCGCCGTGGCCGACGCGCTACTGCAGATGCGGGGAATCACCAAGACCTTCCCCGGCGTCAAGGCGCTCTCCGACGTGAACCTCACCGTCAAACGCGGCGAGATCCACGCCATCTGCGGGGAGAACGGGGCCGGCAAGTCGACCCTGATGAAGGTGCTCTCCGGTGTGTACCCGCACGGGACGTACACCGGTGAGATCATTTTTGATGGCGAAGAGTGCCACTTCTCCGACATCCGGGACAGCGAGAAGCGTGGCATCGTCATCATCCACCAGGAGCTGGCGCTCAGCCCGTACCTGTCGATCGCGGAGAACATCTTCCTCGGCAACGAGGTGGTGCACCGCGGACTGATCGACTGGAACAAGACCAACGCGGAAGCGGCGAAGCTGATGCAGCGGGTCGGGCTGCACGAGAACCCGACCACTCCGGCCATGGACATCGGTGTCGGCAAGCAGCAGCTCGTGGAGATCGCCAAGGCGCTCTCCAAGAAGGTGCGCCTGCTGATCCTGGACGAGCCGACCGCGGCGCTGAACGACGAGGACTCCGCCAAGCTGCTGAACCTGCTGCGCGGTCTGCGCGAGCAGGGCATCACCTGCGTGATCATCTCGCACAAGCTGAACGAGATCGAGGCGATCGCCGACTCGCTGACCATCATCCGGGACGGCCGCACGATCGAGACGCTCGACATGAAGGCGGACAACGTCACCGAGGACCGGATCATCTCCGGCATGGTCGGCCGCGACCTCGAGCACCGTTACCCGCCGCACGAGCCGACGATCGGCCCCGAGGTGCTGCGGATCGAGAACTGGACCGTGTTCAGCCCCACCCAGCACGGTCGGAAGATCATCGACAACGCCAACCTCACGCTGCGCCGCGGCGAGATCGTCGGGCTGGCGGGCCTGATGGGCGCCGGCCGCACCGAGCTGGCGATGAGCGTGTTCGGGCGCGCGTACGGCGTGGACATCTCCGGCAAGGTCTACAAGGACGGCAAGGAAGTCCACCTCAGGAACGTCGGCGACGCGATCAAGCACGGGCTGGCGTACGCGACCGAGGACCGCAAGCGCTACGGCCTGAACCTCATCGAGGACATCCAGCGCAACGTCTCCGGCGCGAGCCTGGAGAAGCTGGCCAGCGGCGGCTGGGTGAACGAGAACGAGGAGTTCAAGGTCGCCGACCAGTACCGCCGGGACCTGAACGTGAAGGCCCCGAGCGTTGCGGCGATCACCGGCACGCTCTCCGGCGGCAATCAGCAGAAGGTCGTGCTGGCCAAGTGGATCCACACCGACCCGGACGTGCTCATCCTGGACGAGCCGACCCGGGGCATCGACGTGGGTGCCAAGTACGAGATCTACACCATCATCAACGCCCTCGCGGACCAGGGTAAGGCGATCCTCGTGATCTCCTCCGAGCTGCCCGAGCTGCTCGGCATCTGCGACCGGATCTACGCGCTCTCCGCCGGACGGGTCACCGGCGAGCTACCACGCGCGGAAGCAACCCCGGAGCGACTCATGCAGTACATGACCAAGGTTAAGGAGTAAGGCTCCGATGAGTAGCGTCGCGCCGGCGACCGGCGGCATAACGACCAACACGGCCAAGGTGCCGGATGGGGGCGGCCCGAAGGGCGCCAACGGCAGGTTCTCGATCAACCTGCGGCAGAGCGGCATCTACATCGCGTTCGCGCTGATCGTCGTGCTGTTCACGGTGCTGACCGACGGTAAGCTGCTGGGCTTCCAGAACATCAGCAACATCATCATTCAGCACTCGTACATCCTGATCCTCGCGATCGGCATGATCCTGATCATCATCGCCGGCCACATCGACCTCTCGGTCGGTTCCGTGGTCGCGGCCACCGGCGCGCTGGCCGCCGTGTTGATGGTCAACATGGACGTACCGTGGCCGCTGGCCATTCTGATCACGCTGCTCGTCGGCGGCGCGATCGGCGCCTGGCAGGGCTTCTGGGTCGCCTACTTCGGCATCCCCGCGTTCATCGTCACGCTCGCCGGCATGCTGCTGTTCCGCGCGGTCGCCATGTGGACGCTGGGCAACCAGGGCATCGGCCCGTTCCCGGACGAGATCCGGACGATCGCGAACGGCTTCACGCCCGGCACGCTCGGCAACGTCGCACTCGGCCCGCTGGGCGGCGCGGACATCATCACGCTGCTGGTCGGCATCCTGGTCTGCGTCGGCATGGTGGTCACCCAGTGGCGGACCCGCCGGGTGCGGATCGGCTACCAGCAGGCGGTCGAGTCGATGGCGATCTTCGTGCTCCGCAACGTGCTGGCCATCGCCGTGATCATGACGATCGTCGTGCAGCTCGCCCGGTTCAAGAACCTGCCGTGGGTGCTGGTGCTGCTCGCCGCGCTGGTGCTGCTCTACACGCTGGTCGCGAACCGGACGGTCTTCGGCCGCCACATCTACGCCATCGGCGGCAACCTCCAGGCCGCGTCGCTGTCCGGCGTGAAGGTCAAGCAGGTCACGTTCTGGCTGTTCGTGAACATGGGCGTGCTCGCCGCGGTCGCCGGCATCATCCTGTCCGGCCGCCTCAACGTCGCGCTCCCCGGCGCCGGCAACCAGTTCGAGCTGGACGCCATCGCGGCCGCCTTCATCGGTGGCGCCGCGGTCCAGGGCGGCGTCGGCAAGGTCGTCGGCGCCATCACCGGCGGCCTGATCATGGCCGTGATCAACAACGGCATGTCCCTGCTCGGCTCCGAGCCGGCCGAGGTCATGCTGGTCAAGGGCCTGGTCCTGCTCGCCGCGGTCGCGCTCGACGTCTGGGCCAAGCGCCGGGCCGGCGCCAGCCGCTGACCCTCGCATCGCCGACGACAGCGGCGGTCCCCGGCATCGGGGGCCGCCGCTGTCTCGTCCGGTGAGCCGGGTGCGGCTCCCGCGGCCGACGCACGGGACGCCGACCGCACATGTGGACCGTCAGACCGCGACCACGTCCGCGACCACGCACGCGATGTTGTCCGGGGCGCCGCTGTCGTAGGCGAGCGCGATCAGCCGGTCCACCGTGTCGGCCGGGCTCACCGTGTCGCGGAGCGTCGACTCCAGCGCGGCCGGATCGACGACCGCGGACAGGCCGTCGGAACAGAGCAGGTACCGGTCGCCCGGCTCGGCGGTGTGCAGCGAGAGATCCGCGGTGGCGTCGTGGCCGAGCGCGCGGACCAGCAGCGCGCGCTCCGGGTGGGACCGCGCCTCCTCCGGCGTCAGGCGGCCCTCGTCGACCAGCGTCTGTACGTACGTGTGGTCGGTGGTGATCCGGAACAGCGCGTCCTCCCTGAGCAGATAGGCCCGGGAGTCTCCGATGTGGACCAGCGCGAGCTGCGAGCCGGACCAGAGCAGCGCGGTCAGCGTGGTGAGCGACTGCGGGTCGTCGGCGGACCGGATGGCCGAGTCGGCGGACCCGATCGCCTCGGACAGCGCGTTGAGCAGCGCTCCGGCCGGCAGATCCGCGTCCTCCAGCGGCCGCAGCGCCTCGATCGCGGTCGCGCTGGCGCGCCGGCCGAGCGGGCCGCGCATGCCGTCGGCCACGGCCAGCAGGCGCGATCCGGCGTAGACGGCGTCCTCGTTGGTGTCCCGGCCACGCCCGGTGTCCGTGCGGGCGGCGTACCGGATGCCGAGCTCGATGTGCTGGTCTGACATGGGGGAGCCCCTTCCCGACAGGTAGTCGACGAGGAAGGTGGCGAGCCGCTCCCGGGCCTGTGCCTCCGCGGCGATCCGGTCCCGGAACGCGGCCACGGCGTGCGCGGCCTCGTCCGGCGGCAGCGCGCAGACGTCGCGGATGCGGGCCAGCGGCATGCCGAGCCGGCGCAGCCAGGCGACCAGGCGGGCGCGTTCCAACTGCGCGGGATCGTAGAGCCGGTAGCCGGACGACGGGTCCACGGCCGCGGGCGGCAGCAGACCGAGGTCGTCGTAGAGCCGCAGCGCCTTGGGTGACAGCCGGGACAGCCGGGCGAACGCCCCGATGGTCAGCAGGCCCACGCGCGACTCACCTCCTCCTCGTGCCGGTCACCGTGACCGGCACGAGGAGAAGCGTCGGGCTTTCCCAAGGGTGAAGGTCAAGCCTTCATCAGGTCGTCGCAGTCGTGCTCGTCCGGCAGCAGCGGGCGCAACTGGACCGTGTACCGCTTGCCGCCGGACGTCCACGGCGTGATCGCGGTGGCGTCCTTAGCCGCGGTGAACACGTCCTTCGCGGCCTGGCCGGTGGCGGCGACGCAGCCCATGTCCAGGCCCTCGCCGAGCGACGTGCCGGGCAGCGCGGGGCCGGGCCAGGCCACCTCGGTCTGCGCGGGGTCGCCCTCGGCCTGCTGCCACGGCATGGCCACGCCGGCGATCTCGGCGGGCTGGTACTCGTCCGGCTCCTTGACGCGACCGGGGCCGAGCGTGGACTCCAGGTCCTGCAGCGCGGTGATCAGCTCGGAGAGCAGGCGGCGGTCACGGACCTGATCCGCGGTGAGGCCGCTGTCCGCGCCGGTCGCCTCGGCCAGCGCGTACGCCTCGGTGGTCTGCACGCCCTGCTCGGTCAGCAGCGTGAAGCGGGTGGTCTGCGCGTCCGCGACCGGCGGCTGGCCGAGGTTCACGCCGTTCTGCACGCCGGCGGACCGGGCGCGCTCGACGAGCTTGTCGACGTCCGCGGCCTCGAGCTGGTGGACCCGCAGGTTCGGCAGCGCGGGGCCCGGGTACTGCTTCGTGGTGGGACCCTCGGTGATCACGCGGCCGTCCGCGTAGACGCTGATCATCGGGAGCCGGGTGGCGAGCATGGCCGGCGTGACGTAACCGCCGGTGTAGTCGACCCGCAGCACCAGCGTGGTGCCGGTGATCTCCGGGAGGTCGCCGGTCGGCGCGACGGCGTTCGCGGTGGCGGAGGCGGAGCCGGCGGCACCCTGAGCGGCGCTGTTCGTGTTCGCACAGGCGCCGGTGAGCAGGAGGGTGGCGGCCGCGGCGGTCCCGATGAGGGCGCGCGCGGGACGGGTGAGTGTCGGCATGACCTGTATGACGAACGGAACGGGGTCCGGGTTCCGCCGTTATTGATGGGTTTTCTGGTGGATCGCCTTCTGCCGGGCCGCCACGTCCGACAGCCGGCGCAGCGACTCCCGGTTGCGCTGGTGCAGGACCAGGTCGTTCAGCCGGTTGTGCGCCCACTTGAACGGGCCGGCCACCGGCTCCTCCTCGAAGGTGATGCGCGTCGCAGTCTCCCCCTGCGGCACGAGCGTCATGGTCACGCTGGCCTCGCCGACCGGCCAGATGCCGACGCGCAGCTTCAGCCGCCGGCCGGGCTCGCACTCCAGCACCCGCGAGCCGTCGTGCAGCGAGAACGGCCACGGGCCGGCCTTGTGGTAGAGGCGGGACCCGGGCGCCGGCCAGTTCTCGTCCACGTCCCGGATGTGCACGGTGCCGACCACCCAGTCGCTGTACGTCCAGCCGTCCGCGAGGGCGGCCCACACCTGCTCCGGGGACGCCGGGATCACCTGCTCGACCTTCGCCATGCCCGTCGTATACCCGCGCGCGGGCCAGGGTAACGACGGGTTCCGGTAAGCCGCCACGAAAGATCCCGTTAAACGCAAATAATTGCCCTTATGCGCATTGCGATGGTTGCCGCCGAGGTGGAGACCGGCGAGCTCTCGGCCGCGCTCGCGCGACTCGGGCACGACGTGCGTGAGTACGACGCCGCCGGCCGGCGCGCCGGTGAGCGGCTCGCCGCGGCCTGGGCGGACGGCTGGGCGCCCGAGGTGGTGCACGCGCACGGGTGGGCGGCCGGCGTCGCCGCGCTCGCGGCCGGCGCCTCCCCGCTGGTGCAGTCGTTCCACGGCGTGGGCGGGCCGGGACCGGACGAGCGCCGCACGTACGAGCGGCTGCTCTGCCGCGTCGCGGACCGGATCGTGGCCGGGTCCACGGACGAGGCGGGCGAGCTGTTGCGACTCGGTGTGCCGCGCGGCCGGATCACGGTGATCCCGCCGGGTGTGGACTGCGAGCTGTTCACGCCGGCCGGTGACGCGGTGCCGCGGGAGCGCCCGCGCGTGGTCGCGGTCGCGGACGGCCGCGCCTGGCCGGAGGAGTTCATCCGCGCGATGCGCCTGGTGCCGGGCGCGGAGGCGGTGATCCTGGGCGGCGGGCCGGACCTGGCCGAGCTCGCCGCGCGCTGCCGCGTCGCGGATCGGGTGGTGACGCACGGCGCGGTGCCGCCCGCCGGGCGTCCGGCCTGGTACCGCTCCGCGGACCTGGCGGTCTGCGCGCCCTGGCGGGACCCGTCCGGCAGCGCGGCGATCGAGGCGATGGCGTGCGGCGTACCGGTGGTGGGCACCGCGACCGGGCTGGTCCGCGACGCGGTGATCGACGGGCTGACCGGCGAGCTGGTGCCGCCGCGCGACCCGCGTGCGCTCGGCATGGCGATCCGCGCGCTGCTCGCCGACCCGGTGCGCCGCTACACGGCCGCCACCGCGGCGCTGGACCGGGCCCGTCAGGTCTACCCGTGGGCGCGCGTCGCCGACCGTACCGCCGCGGTCTGTCTGGAGGCCTGCGGGCAGGCCGTGCCGATCGCGGCGGACGAGCTGACGCTGTCCTGAGATGATTGTCCGCTGCCGGCGGGGGCCGGGGCGGCAGCAGGGGCATGCACCGGTCGCGTGGTGCAAGGGCGATCAGCGGGCGCGTGCCCGCTGCGGGGTGGTGCCGGACCACTGGCGGAACGCGCGGTAGAACGAGCTGGGCTCGTCGTACCCGAGGAGGAACGCGATCTCCGGGATGGACACGTCCGGGCGGTTGAGGTACGTGCGGGCGAGCGCGTGCCGGGTGGTGTCCAGCACGGCCTGGAACGTGGTGCGCTCCGCGGCCAGGCGGCGTTGCAGCGTGCGGCCGCTCAGCGCCAGCCGCCGGGCGACGCCCGCGGTGGTGCCCTCCCCGGCCGGCAGCAGCTCCACCAGCGCGGCGCGGACCCGCTCGGCCATGGACTCCGCGCGCTCCAGGTCGGCCAGCCGGCGGCGCAGGTCCGGCTCGAAGACGCGCCACATCTCCGCGTTCGCCGTGAGGAACGGGCGGCGCGCGTCGTGCGCGGCGAACACCACCACGGGCTCGGCGGCCCGGCCGAGCGGCACGCCCAGGTAGTCCCGCCAGGACGCCGCGACCGTGCCGCCCGGCGGGTCCGGCACGGCGATCCGGGCCGGTACGACGCGGGCGCGGGTGGCCAGGCGGGCGATCGCCACCCACAGCGCCAGCTCGTAGACGACCAGCCCCGGCGGCGGTGGCGGATCCGGCGGCCACCCCATGGTCAGGTGCAGCTCGTCGCCCGGCCCGATGAGCAGGCGCTGCGGGCCGAGCAGGCGCTTGTGCACGGCGATCCGCTCCGCCGCCCGCCGCAGGTGCGGACTGCACAGCGCCGCGAACAGCGGCGGCTGGAACGTCTCGGTGCTGGTCCGCTCCACCACCCGGATGCCCAGCTCCGGATCGCCGGAGAGCTCCTCCATCGCGGTCCAGCAGCGGTAGAACTGCTCCGGCGTGAGCGTCACCGGCCCGTGCAGGAACAGGTCCTCGGGCAGTCCCGCCGCGCGCAGCACTGGACCGGCCGGGATGTCGTGGTCCGCGAACGTCGCCGTGATCGACGACGTGAGCGTGAACCCGGTCGTGCTCACGGGCGCGCGACCGGCCGGCTGCCGCCCAGCGCGCGCGCCACGTCCACGTCCAGGCCGGTGAGTCCGCGGGAGACCTCCCACAGCGCGCGGATCGCCCGGTCGCTGCCCGGCCGGATCAGCCGGCGGCGCACCGGCGGGCCGCTGATCGCCCAGCGTGGCCCGTACATGGTGCCGCCCTCCGCGCGCGGATCGGTCGCGGCCCGCATCTGACTCAGCGCGCCGCGCTGCGCCGACATGCCGAACCAGCGCGCCATCGAGAACAGGATCGCACCCCGCACCCCGGCCGCCGTGGCCCGGTCCATCAGGTCCGAGCGCGCGAACCCCGGATGCGCGGTCAGCGCCCGGGCGGACAGCCCGGCGTCCCGGAACCGCCGGTCCAGCCCCTGCGCGAAGTGCCGGTTGGCGAGCTTCGAGTCGTCGTACGCGCGCCAGCCCCCGCGCGCGGGCGGCAGGGCGAGCGGCCGGCCGTTGTGCTGCGCGCTGCTGGTCAGCGTCACCACCCGGGCGTCCGGCGTGCGTACGATCGCCGGAAGCAGGTGCGCGGTGAGCGCCCAGTGCCCGAGGTGGTTCACGCCGAGGTGGATCTCGAAGCCGTCCACGGTGGTCGCCGCCGGCACCGCCATCACGCCCGCGTTGTTGATCAACAGGTCGATCCGCCGATGCCGGTCGAGGATCTCCCCGGCCGCGCTCTCCACCGACGCCAGCGACGCCAGCTCCAGCCCCACGATCTCCACCGACGCCCCCGGATGCGCCGCCCGGATCCGCTCCCGCGCGGCCACCGCCCGCCCCCGGTCCCGCGCCGCCATCACCACGTGCGCCCCCTTCCCGGCGAGCACGGTCGCGGTCACCAGCCCCAGTCCACCGCTGCCGCCGGTCACCACCGCCACCCGCCCGCGCTGCTCCGGAATCTCCGCCGTCGACCAGGACATTCGTGCCACCTCTCGGGACGATTCGTTTCGCGTCGAGATCGACGCTACGAATCGCGGAGGCGGCGCACAGTGGCCGATGACGCCGAGCTGGTGGCCGATCGCGCCAGGCTCAGGCGGGCGTGCCGATCGTCTTCTCCCAGCCGGGGGAGAAGGTGACGCCGTACTGGAGCGGGGGGACGTCGGCGTCGGGGTAGGTGATGCCGAGGTGGCGCCAGAAGTCGACGAAGACCCAGGAGTCGGTGAGGGCGTACTCGTCGTCCGGGTGGGCGCGGCGCTCGTCCTCACCGTCCAGGTCGTCCTCGGTGAGCGGGGTGAGGTAGTCGGTGATGTCGGCGGCACCCACGCCGAACAGGCCCGCGACCACGGCCGGGTCGGAGGTCCAGCGGTGTTCGGTGCCGGCCTCCTCCTCGAAGTAGTCCGGGCGGGAGGTGAAGCGGTCGCGTTCCCGGCCGGCCTCGAAGACCAGGTGGCTCCAGAAGTCGTCCTCGTAGGCGGAGACGCAGCTCGCCACGGTGCCGAGCCGGCCGCTGACCGCCCGGGCCAGCTCGACCGCGGCGTCCCCGCTGGTGCTGGGCCACATCACCACGGTCCAGCCGTCCAGTGGCTCGTACACGTCCGCCTGGTCGGCGATCTCGCCACCGCTCGCGGATCCGACGCGCGCCTCCACGCCGCGTTCCGCGGCGTACGCGACGACCAGCCGGGCGACCTCGCCGGCGTCGTCGTGCCGGAAGGCACCGAGCTCCTTGACACCGCTCACGGTTGGACCCCTCCGTCTCGACCTCGCCTCATCGTATGAGCCGTTTCATCACGACAAAGGGGGATTTCAGGGATTGGCTTTGATGGTTGCGGCCACGTCCGCGGGCAGCGGGTACGGCCGCTCGGGCGGCAGCGCGGCCCACGCCGCGGCGCGATCGGCGGCGGCCAGCGCGCGGACGTGCCGGGCGAGCGGCGTGATGTCCTCGATCGAGGTGATCCATTCGTCGACGTACCGGGCGGAGGCCGCGCCGGAGAGGCCGACCTGCAACGACCGGTGCGGCAGCGGACGCAGCGCCAGATCGCGCTCCGGGTCCCACTGCACGCGGACGTCGCCGCGCTTCACGGCGCGCGACCACTCGGCCCGACCGGCGTGCCGCTCGGGGTCGTAGTGGCTGAGGACGGCGGTGCGCAGCGCGTCCTCGAACGGCCGGCGGCGGATCGCGATCGCCAGCACGAACTCCTGACCCGGCTTGGTGGCCCAGCCGCAGCGGTACATCATCCAGCGGAAGGACGGCTTGATCCAGGTCATCCGGCCGGGCCGGAACGGTGGCACGAAGCGGCCGGCGGTCAGCGCGGGCAGGGCGATCTCCGGCGAGTAGGCCTGATAGACCGTGATCGTGGAGTCGGTGAAGACGGCGCGGACCTGCCGGGCGGGGACGGGATCGGACACCGGCCGATGATCGCCCGCCCGGCGGGGAGCGCGCGAGCCGATTTCCGGCTCAGTCGTTGAAGATCGCGGAGAGTTCGTCGCGGAAGCGGCGCTCGCCCTCGGTGACCACGTCGCCGCCGATGCCGAGGATGCCGCCGGACGGGGCGGCCGTCACGACCTGCTCGGCGATGGTGACGAGCCAGTGCGTGTAGGCGCCGGCCTGGCCCTCGTCGACCTTCTCGCGCAGCAGCGTGTGCGCCTGCCGCGCGCGGTCGAGCACGTCCGCGATGTACGCCTTCGGGTCGCTGGGCGTCAGGGCCGGCAGTTCCTCGCCCGCGTCCGGGTCGCCCACGCGGACGACCAGCTCCTTCGCGATCTCCGTGACCAGCCAGTTCCCGGACTCGCGCCCGGCGGCGATGCCCTCCAGGCCCGCCGCGTTCTCCTGCAGCGTGCGCTTGGAGCCGTCCGACTCGGCGGCCGACGCGGCCGTCAGCACCGCGTGCGGGAGGCCCACGAGCAGGCCCCACTCCTGGTCGGAGAACCCGAGCTGGCTGAATACCGGCTGCTCCGTCATGTGACACCTTTCGTGGTGGGGGAAGTCATGGAGGATCATGCCAGTCTTACCCCCGGGTCGTGCGCGGGAACCCCGGCGTGCGAGCTCAGGAGAGCGCGTCCGCCACGCCGGTCTCCACGCGGCCGAGGTGCACCGGGTCGCGGCCGGAGATCAGGTCCAGCACGGCCTTGACGTGCGCGAGGTGCTCGCGGGTCGACGCGTTGCGCCACACCATCGGCTGTACGCCGCGGACCGTCTCGTCGCCCACGCCGTCCGTGTCGATGCCGAGCTCGCGGCAGAGCGCGACGGACCGGGCGATGTGGAAGCTCTGCGTGACGACGATCGCCCGGTCCACCCCGAAGATCCGCTTGGCGCGGAAGCACGAGTCGTACGTGTCGAAGCCCGCGTAGTCGCGCACCACGTGCTCGGCCGGCACGCCGTTGCGGACCAGCCAGGAGTACATCGCGGTGGGCTCGTCGTACCCCCGGCGGCCGTTGTCCCCGGAGACCAGGATGGCGCGGACCTTGCCGGTGGTGTAGAGCTGCCGGGCCGTCTCCAGCCGCCCGGCCAGGAACTCGCCGGGCTCGCCGGTCCGCAGCACCTGCGTGCCGAGGACCAGCGCGACCGGCGCGGCCGGGACCGCCTCGATCGAGTAGAGGTGGCCCTCGGCCCGCGCGTGGATCCAGGACTCGCTGGCGACCACGGTGGCGACGGCGGTGATGCCGCCGAGGATCGCGGTCAGCGCCACGCGCCGCCAGCTGAGCAGCTGGCGAAACGATGGAAGTTTCACCGTTCCCAGTATGGCATCACGTCGAAAGCCAGAACGGGCTCGCGTACGCCACGCCGTAGTTGTTGGCCGCGTGCCCGCTCGGCCCCGGGCTCGCGTTCGCCCGCGCCGGGTCGGCCACGCGCAGCACCACCCAGTCGCCGTCCGCCGCGTCCAGCCGGACCGTGAACGTGGTGACGCCGCCGGCCGCCGCGTCGACCACGTCGGCGACCACGGGCGCGCGCGTGCCGGGCCGCAGCACCTGGATCTGCAGCGGCAGGCCCACCCAGTCCGGGCCCCGGTCCAGGTCGACCGCGAACGTGACGTCGCCGGACGAGATCGGCAGCGTGCCGCCCATCCGGACGCCGTTGGCGGTGACGTCCACCCGCAGGCCGGACTCGCGGGTGGCGAAGAACCGCCGCGCGCGCATCGCGGACCGCACCTCGGCCCGCGTGTTCTCGGTCACCCAGAGGCCGGTGCGGCCCTTGCCCTCCGGGTAGCCCCAGTCGGTGCCGTGCTCGTCGGAGACGCCGGACAGCCCGGTGCGCCAGCCCGCGTTGAGGCACGCGTTCAGCGGCGAGCTCTGCCCGCTGGACCAGCCGTCGAACAGGTAGTCGTCGGTGCGGTTGAAGATCTCCATGGAGACCAGGTGGTCGCGCGCGCCGGCGTCGAAGGCGAAGTCGCCGAAGCGGCCGACCTCCCGGCCCGGGTGGTTGAAGCTGGCCAGGCCGCCCGCGGCCTCGATCCAGTCGTAGAGGCGGCCCATCCCGGTCGCACCGCCCAGGTCCACGTAGTCGGCCGTGAACCAGACGTTGACGTGCCCGAGCAGCGGGTTCGACCACTCGAAGCCGCGGATCGCGGTGTACGCACCCGGATCGTCGGCCGCGTCCGCGAGCGCGCCCACCCGGTTCCACTCGCTGCGGGACAGGCCCTCGATCGAGAAGAGCGTGGTGTGGTCGGTGATGGCCGCGACGTCCAGCCCGGCCGAGCGCATCGACGCGAACGCGAGCGCGGGATCGCCGTCCCCGTCGGACAGCAGCGTGTGGTTGTGCAGGTCGGCGTGGACCAGGGTGGTCCCCTGGGTGATCATCGAGGCGCGGCCGGCTCCGGCGCTCGCGGCCTTGGCGGCACGGGCCGGGACCGGCGGCGCGGCGGCGAGCAGCAGGACCCCGCCCGCGCCGGCCAGCAGCGTACGGCGAGTCACATGGTGGTGTGCGGTCACCGGATCAGTCCAGCGCAGCGCGGCCAACGCATCAAGACATGCAGATGTACGTCAGCCGACGAACAGGCCGGGTGCGCGGTCCCGCCACGGCGCCGTCTCCTCCGACTGCGCGGCCACCCGGAGCGGCAGGTCCTCCCGGCCGGACCCGGCGGCGACCTGCACGCCGATCGGCAGGCCGGCGCAGCCAGCCGCGGTCGTCATGGGATTTCTAGATCGAGTTTCGCCGAACGTTTCGGTGACACCGTTGCGACGGTAATGGTTCGGCAATCCCGGTGTGAGGAAACATCTCAATGAATGAGTAGCCGGTTCGACACCATGATGCGGATGCTTCAGGTCGGCGACCCGCTAGCCGACACCGTGATTCGAGAGGCTGCCCACGCCGAGCCACCGTGATCGTGCGGGCCATCCTCGTTCTACACCACGCCGAAACCAACCGCTACGCCGGATGAAAAAGGCTCAATGATGTGGATAAGGCTGTCGAACGTCATGCCGTTCACCTTGTTGCGTCCGGATGGGCGACCTGGAAAGTGGCCAGCGTCTATTATTCGCTTGTGCCGGGGTCATCCCACTCGGGAAATATGTACCGGCTTTCGTCCTGCGGTGATGACTGTGGAAAGACTTGCGTGCCAATAACGGACAGGAGGTGCAATCGGTCGTGACTTTCGCTGCAGGGTGTGGCGGTGTAAACGAGGAGTGAGTGGTTCTGCCTCGGGTCGATCAGCTGCTGGCAACACAACTCCAACGCGCCGACCTGCGGGTGCGCGAAATATATGATGTCGTTCTGCTGAACGCTGCGCTCGTGACTGTTCCAGAGTTTTCTGAACTCTGGGCTCCGGGCAAAGAGCAGGTTCGCAAGGCGCGCCGCACGGGATCCGGAACCGCGCAGGGCGGCAACCGTCCGCGCTCGCGACACGAGCAGCCGGGCCAAGTATGTATGGTCGTCTTGTCGGTAGCGTTGCCGGGCTTCCGGATCGGTGAACCAACGATAGGCAAGGCTACGAGCGAAGCCGGTGTAGGAGGTCGTATCCCCGGTGAGGGCGGCGCCGAGCACGTTCTGGCGCAGCGTCATACCGATTTCGTTTACTATTTCTGCCGGGGTGTCGCTGAGGCGGTCGAACACGTGTAGAAGGCCGGGACGGATATGATCATCGGCCTCTCCTCTAGCGGGCGGGTTGTGGCCGGTAAGAACGAACAAATGATCGCGCTCGTCAAGAGTGAGATGAAGTCCCTGCGCGATAGCGGCGACCATCCGTACGGACGGCTGAGATCCACGCTGCCGTTCGAGTCGTGCGTAGTAGACGGTTGACATGTGACTCAACGACGCCACCTCCTCCCGCCGCAGTCCTCTGGCTCTGCGTCTATCTCCACGAGGAAGGCCCACGTCTTCGGGTTGCAACGCCTCGCGGTGGCGCCGGAGGAAGTCCGCAAGTCCGGTCCTGTCGATCACTATTGCGTTTCCTTTCCGGTACGGAATCATTGTGGCCGCCGGCGTGCCAGCGTCGCCACGGACTGTCGATCCCCCTTACGCGGTGTCGCCGCGAGACCCGAGCCGGTGGCGTGGTGATGTCGGGTCTGCCAGCCCGACGGAACTGGTTCCCTGCTTGGCTCGGCATTTACATGCTTCGATGAATGGGCAGCGTCCCTCCTGCGGTGGCTGCCTCCGCCGGGTCGAGCGTCGCTGAAGGGGATCGGCTTACCGCAGTTCGGGCCGGGCGTGGCCGCGCATTCTCGTAAGCACCAGTGGCCGACAAGGGAGTAGCACCATGGCACGCGTCCAGAGATCGGCCGGCCGCGGGCCGCCCCGCAGCAACGGTGAATCCGCATGCTTTCGCGTCGCGGCTTGCTAGTCGGCACCCCCGAGACGGCGGCACCGCTCGCGCTGATGGCCGCCACCGATCCGGACGCCCAGGGCGGCCGGTTCTACGGTGCGAGCGAGCCCGGTGGTCTGGGCGGCGCACCCGCCGAGCGTCAGCTCTACCGCCCTCTGCGCCCGGTGGACGACGCCGGGAAGTGCGGACGTCGAGTGCGCGAAGTTGAGGCGGGCGCCCAGGTCGGCCCGTCCCGGCGCGAATCTACTCGCCGCCCAACCCGGGCGGCGCGGCGCTGCCGGTATTCATACGTTTGCGGGCGGCTTCGTCGCCGGCGGGGGGTGGTGATCAGTGGGATGGGTTGAACTCGGCCATCGCCGCATCCGTGCCGGCGGTGGTCGTTCACCCCGATTTCCGCCGGAGCATCCTTTCCTGGCCGGCCTGACTGGCAACTGGGCTGTGCTCAACCGGATTGCCGCAGGCGGCGATCGCCACGGCTGGTATCCGAGCGGATGGCAATAGGCGGCGGCTGTTCAGGCGGTCGTGCAGTCCTTCGTATCCCCGCCGCGGTCGACCGGGCGGCAGGTGGAGCTCGGACGGATCGGGAGCGGGCGCTATCGCGCGGCCGTCCCCGGCCGGCTTTACCGTGCAGGCTCGGCCCGGAAGCGCCATGCAGCTCAGTGAAACGGGGCGAACGCGGTCGGCCGACGGTGCGTACCGGCAGATCAATGCAGATCAGTAGAAACGCTCTGAGCGTTGTTCGCCCACAGGCGCTTGAGCTTCCGGTAGCTTTCGCTTCCCGGGACGGCGGTGTAGATGAGCAGCACATGGGACTGCTCATGATCGTGCAGTGTCTGGCAATCGAACTCCAGCAGGCCGACCTCCGGATGCACGTAGCGCTTGACCTCGTGCGGACCGATCCCGACGTCATGCTGATTCCACAGCGCCGCGAACTCCGGGCTTTCGGCGAGCAGCAGGTTGGCGAGGCCGGCGGCCTTTGAACCGGGCCCGCGGACGGTGGTCAACCGGCGCGCTCCGGAGACGAAAACGCGGGACATGCGGCCGTGGTCGTCGGGGTGATAAAGCTCCCGGGTGGCCGGGTCGGTGAACCAGCGATAGGGCAGGCTACGAGCGGGCCCGGAGTATCGGGTGAGGTCGCCGGTCAGCGCGACGGCAAGCGGGGTCTGCCGCAGCGTCTCGCCGAGTTCGGTGACGATCTCGCCAGGGCTGTCGGTGAGCCGGTCGAAGATGCGCAGCAAACCTGGACTGATGTGCTCGCTGGTCGCATCCCGAGCCGGCGGGTGATGGCCGGCGAGCCGAAACAGATGGTCGCGTTCGTCAAGGGACAAGTGCAGTCCTTGGGCGACGGCGGCTATCAAGCGTTCGGACGGCATCGGGCCGCGCTCCTGCTCGATCCGGCTGTAGTAGTCGGTGGAGAGGTGACAGAGGGCTGCGACCTCCTCGCGGCGGAGACCGGTGGTCCGGCGGCGCGGCCCGCGGGGCAAACCGACGTCCTCGGGTTGCAGTGACTCCCGCCGACGGCGCAGGAACTGGGCGAGGCCGGCTCGATCGATCACATGACCGTTATAACAACCCCGTCAGGCGGCATCCAGGGCCTCCCAATCCCCCTTTCCCAGGGCCCTCGGCCGGATCGACGAGCCAAGGACTCGCAGGCCCTGGATGTGCTTTCGGCTGTGCACCAATCTCGATCCCAGCCGAGAGAATATGGAGCACCACGATGGCCCGCACGAAGATCGACATTTCCCTTCCCGACCTCACCGGCAAACGGGTCGTAATCACCGGTGCGAGCGACGGGATGGGCCTGGTCATGGCCACCCGGCTGGCCGCGGCCGGCGCCGAACTGATTTTGCCGGTACGCAACGCTGCCAAGGGCGACCGGGCAATCGGACGGATCCGGCATGACCACCCGCGAGCGAAGATTTCCCTGCGCGCCCTCGACCTGTCGTCCCTCGCCTCGATCGCGGCCTTCGGCGACACCTTGCGCCGGGAGGGCAACCCGGTTCACGTGCTGATCAACAACGCCGGTGTCATGCGACCGCCGAACCGGCAGACCACGGCCGACGGTTTCGAGGTGCAGTTCGGCACCAACCACCTGGGCCATTTCGCCCTCGTCGGGCACCTGCTGCCGCTGCTGAGCGCAGGCCGCGCCCGAGTCACCTCCCAGCTCAGCGTGTCCGCCCGCTGGGGCAGGGTCAACTGGGACGACCTCAACTGGGAACGTTCCTACAACGTCATGCGCGCCTACAGCCAGTCTAAGATCGCGTTCGGGCTGTTCGGCCTCGAGTTGCAGCGGCGCAGCGAGGCATACGGCTGGGGCATCACCAGCAACCTGTCCCACCCCGGCGTAGCCCCCACCAGCCTGTTGGCCGCCCGCCCCGAGCTCGGCCGCAGTAGCAGCGTTCCGCAATACCGGCTGATCCAGGGACTGTCGTCACGCGGCATTCTGCTCGGCACCGTTGAGACCGCCGGGCTGCCGGCGCTGATGGCCGCGACCGACCCCACCGCCAAGTCCGGCGTGCTCTACGGGCCCAGCGGTCCGGGCAACCTCGGCGGCCGGCCGGCCGAACAGCGGATGTATCCGCCGCTGCGCAGCGACGCGGAGGCCGCACGCGTCTGGGAGGTTTCCGAGCAGCTCACCGGCGCCCCGTTCCTGACCGCCGCATGAGCCGGCCCCGTAGTCCCTGGTGGGTGGTCGTCGGCGGGGGCGTGGCCGCCGCCTTCGGCCCTCAGATGTATCTGGCCTCGCTCGGCCTGTTCGTGGATCCGATCTCCGCGGAGACCGGATTCAGCCGCACAACCGTCACCGCGGCCGCCTCCGTCGCCGCGGTGGGGATGGCGATCGGTCTGCTGCTGGTGGCGCGGATCGCGGATCGCTTCGCCGCGCGGTACCTGCTCGTGCCGGGGTTCGTGCTGTTCGCTGTTTCGATGGCGCTGATCGGTCTGACGCCGTCGAGCCCGGCGGTCTACCTCGTCCCGTGCTTCTTCGTGGGACTCTTCGGCGCCGCCACGATGGTGCCCGCCTCCCGAGCCGTGGT
The DNA here is from genome assembly GCF_031458235.1 of Catenuloplanes atrovinosus. Taxonomy (NCBI): domain Bacteria; kingdom Bacillati; phylum Actinomycetota; class Actinomycetes; order Micromonosporales; family Micromonosporaceae; genus Catenuloplanes; species Catenuloplanes atrovinosus. Next base: position 941,139 of record NZ_JAVDYB010000001.1, read on the forward strand.
GAGCTGGTTCGACAACAACCGCGCCCTGGCCGTCGGGGTGGTGACCGGATTCATCGGTCTGGGCGCTGCCCTGGCCCCGATGCTGGCCGGGGCCCTCATCGACAGCCTCGGCTGGCGCCTCGCGTACGCCTGCATGGCGATGATCTCGATCGTGGTGCCGGTCACGATGGTCACCTTGTTCGTCCGGGCCCGCGCGGAACGGCACGTCCGTGGGCGCCTGGTGCAGGAGGCGCGGGTCGAAGGCCGCGATGTCAGCCTGGAATTGCCCGGCCTGACGTTCGCCGCGGCAGTTCGCACCCGGCAGTTCTGGGGCATCGCGGTCGGGCTGGGTCTGGTCGGTGTGGTGGTTACCGGACTGCAGGTACACCTCGTGCCGATGATGACCGACCGCGGACTGAGCGACGACCAAGCCGCCTCCCTGCTCGTCATCTTCGGCTTGGCGTCACTCGTCGGACGGGTGGCCGGCGGTTTCGTCATCGACCGTGTTCACGGCGCCGTCGTCGGGCCCATCGTGATGCTCGCCCCCATCGTAGGCCTGTTCTTCCTGGATCTGCCGTTCGCCGGCGCCGCCACCGCGGTCGCCTTCATCGGCGTCGCGTTCGGCATCGAGGGCGACCTGCTCGCCGTGCTCATCACCCGCTATCTCGGCATGCGCAGCTTCGGCCGGCTCGTCGGTTCGGTGCAGGCCGCATTCATCCTCGGCTCCGCTTGCGGGCCGTTGCTGCTCGGGCTGGGCTACGACTCGCTCGGTTCCTACGATCCCGTCATGCCGGTGCTGATGGCCATCCTCGCGATCGGTGCGGTCCTCATCGCGACCCTGGGCCCGTACGTGTATCCGGCCGTCGCCGGCTTCGACCGGCTCGCCGCCCGTGACGAACTGGCCGCCTCCGCGATCCTAAGCGACGTGGCCGCCAGCCGACCCGCCCGGATCCACCAATCCTCCGCCTGAGATTCAAGGAAGGAGTTCGCCATGTTCCGCATATGACCATCCCCTGTGTGGACCGATCACCGTCGCCGATCCCCACCTGTCCGACGACGCCGCGGCGCTGCCCGCGGTGTCGCCGCGGTGGTGCTCGCAACGCCCGGCAGCAGCGGGAACAACACGGATCGGCGCCGACTACGCTCGCCGCCCAGGGCTTTGGCGGCCGTCGCGTTCGAGTTCCGGCGCCTGCGGCACGAGTTCGTCGCGAAGGTCGCAGTCGCGCAGGCCCGTGGCGTCGTGGTTCGCGTACTCGTGCACCTGCACGGCGACAGCGTGGCGGCTCCCGGGCGTATCGGCCGATTCTAAAGAAGTGTTGCTAAAGATAGCTTTCTAGAGCATGCTTTAGGGTATGTCCGAGGGAGAGCTCCACCTCAACGATCCGCGTGCGTTGCGGGCCTACGCCCACCCGCTGCGCCTGAGCCTGGTCGGGCTGCTGCGCCGCAACGGGCCGATGACCGCCACCCAGTGCGCGGCCGAGCTCGGGGAGAACGTGCCGAACTGCTCGTTCCACCTGCGCCAGCTCGCCAAGTACGGCGTGGTCGAGCGCGTGCCCGGCGCGGACGCGCGGGAGCGGCCGTGGCGTGCCACCGCCACCATGACGTCCTGGTCCGACGACTCCGACGACCCGGAGATGCGCGCCGCCGCCGACCAGCTCAACGCCGCGATCCTGGCGCAGTACGTGCGGCGTGCCGAGGCCTACCTGGCGGTCCGCGACACCGAGCCGGTGGAGTGGCGGCAAGCGGCCGGGTTCGGCGACACGATGATCTACGTGACCGCGGAGGAGCTGGCCGACGTGGTCGCGCGGGTGGAGGAGGTGCTGGCGCCCTACACCGACGGCGCCGCCCGGGCCGAGGGCTCGCGGCGCGTCACCATGGTGCAGCTCGCCATCCCGACGCCGGAGACGGGTGCGCCGTGACGCTGCTCGCCCCGCGCACGCTGCTGCGCGACCGGATGTTCCGGCGCTACTGGTCGGCGCACGTGGTGTCGCTGACCGGGGAGCAGATCACGCTGCTCGCGCTGCCGCTGCTGGCCGTGCTCACGGTCGGCGCCGGCCCGGCCGAGATGGGCTATCTGACCGCGGCCTCGCTGCTGCCGACGCTGTTCTTCTCGCTGGTCGCGGGCGCCTGGGTGGACCGCCGCCCGATCAAGCGCCGGGTCATGATCGTCACGGACCTGGGCCGGGCCGCGCTGCTGGTGATCGTGCCGGTGCTCGCGTTCGCCGGCGTGCTGGAGCTGTGGCACCTCTACGTGATCGCCTTCGTCACCGGCACGCTCACCGTGTTCTTCGACGTCGCCAACAGCAGCCTGTTCGCCTCCGTGGTCCGCCGGGAGGACTACATCCGGGCGAACTCGCTGGTCAACGGCGCCCGCGCGGCCGCGTCCGTGGCCGGTCCCAGCGCCGGCGGCCTGCTCGTCCAGATCCTCACCGCGCCGGTCGCGCTGATCGCGGACGCGCTGTCGTACGTCGGCTCCGCGCTGCTGCTGGCCCGCATCCGCCCGGACGAGCGCGCGGCCGTCGCCGAGGCGGAGGACCAGAGCATCCTCGGCGGCCTGCGCTACATCGCCCGCTCCGTGGTGCTGCGCTCGCTGCTGGCCGGCGTCACCGTGCTCAACCTCTTCAACTACATCTTCTCCGCGCTGTTCATCCTGTACGCCACCACCGAACTCGGCCTCTCCCCGGGCCAGCTCGGCGTGCTGCTCGGCCTGGCCTCCGTCGGCACGCTGATCGGCGCCGCGATCACCGGCCCGCTCACCACCCGGTTCGGCGTCGGCCCGGTCGCGGTCGCCGGCTACATCCTGTTCCCGCTGCCCCTGGTCCTGGTCCCGCTCGCCGCCGGCGGCGAACCCGTCATCATGGCCATGCTCTTCGCCGCGGAGTTCCTCAGCGGCGTCGGTGTGATGCTGCTCGACATCGCGGTCAACTCCCTACAGACCGCCGCCGCCCCACTCTCCCGCCTCTCCTTGATCAGCGGCGCCCGCCGCACGATCAACTACGGCATCCGCCCGATCGGCGCGGTGCTGGGCGGCATCCTGGGCGAGACGATCGGCGTCCGCCCCGCTCTCTGGATCGCCACGGTCGGCGCGGTCACCGGCGTGCTCTTCGTCCTCAACTCCCCGATTCCCCGCATGCGGGACCTGCCGGAACAGCAGGAGTGACGCGAAGGTGGTCGCGTGCCGCGGGCACCGGAACGCGACCACCTCCGGCGGCCGAACCCCAACCCCGATTTTCCCGCTCCCGGCGTGGTCCCGACCCGCATGCTCCCGCGGGCAAACCTCGCGCCGGCTCCGCCGCCGCTGCGCCGTCGCATCGGAGCCGGTTCCGCTGTCGGTCCCGGAGAGCCGCGACCGCTGATGCAGCGGCGGGCGGATCGGTCAGGGGAGTGGGTGGTGGATGTCGTTGGCGTGGTCGGCCACGGCGGCGCCGGTGACCGTGGCGTGGAGGGGGAGGACCTCGATGCAGCGGCGTACCGCGTGCGACATCTGGGTGTTCGGGACGCGCATGGAGATGGTGCAGTGCGGGACCCAGCGGCCCGGGCGGTAGTGGTCCCACACCTCGACGCCGGCGGCGGCCAGTCGCTCGTGCACGGTGCGATGGTGGGCCAGCAGTTCCTCGGTGGGGGTGATGCCCAGCCACAGGACGCGGCCGACGAACTGGCCGGAGAAGTCCATGCTCAGCGTCAGGCCGGCGCCGACGCGCAGGCCGTCCAGCGCGGCCTCGACGGCGCGTGGGTCCAGACGGTGGGCGGCGGCGAGGGACACGTGCGGGCGGTGCCGATTACCGAGCAGACCCGCCATCGTGGGTACGCCCTCGGCCTCCAGCGACCGCCACAGCGTCTTGATCCGCCGGGTGGCGTCGACGTCCAGGTAGAGCTCGATCGCGGCAACCACGCGGGACACGGTAGACGATCATCGGCCGGCGGCTGATCCGATATCGCGCCGCCGGGGAAACGGTGGGGTGAAAGTGGCCATTTGTCCGATCGGGAGGCCGTTGCCCCGGCGCGTCACCGCCGTTAGTGACGGCAACCAGCATCGACGAGGCCGCAGTGGGCGGAGGTCCCGTGACACAGTCGACCACACCCGGAGAAGACGCACGATCAGACGAGGCCGGAGCGGAGACGGTCACGTTACCGCCCGCACCGGAGCGGACGCCGGCCGAGGCCGCCCGGCGTGGCGCCACGGAGCCGGCCCGGCGTGACGGCACCGAGGGCGAGCGGCGTGGCGGCGCGGAGGCGGGACCGGATGGTGAGGACGAGCCGGCGCAGCGGGTGCGGCTGCACACCCGGATTCTCCGCCGGTTCGAGGGACAGGTTCAGCTCCCCGGCGGGCTGGTGCTCAACGGCGCGGGGAAGGTCGGCCTGGTCTTCGTGCTGCTCTTCGCGGCCGTCGCGGGGACCGTGTTCGCGATGCGGTGGGAGCCGACCGCGAAGGTGCCCGCGCTGGTCGGATTGACCAGGGCGGACGCGGAGGCGCGGCTCGCGGACGCCGACCTCGTGGTCGGCGGCATCGAGTTCGAGGACTCGGCCGAGCCGCCCGGCACGGTGCTGCGGACCGACCCGCGGATCGGCACGAAGATGGCTCACGACTCCGGCGTGACGCTCGTGCTGGCCCGCGCGGCCGCGGGCCCGCAGGTGATCGTGCCGAGCCTGCCGCCCGGCACGCCGCAGCCGGGCTCCGCCGTCGCGCCGGGCGGCGACGTCAACGTCGTCGTCCCGGGCCCGGGGGCCCCGGTACCGGCTCCGCCGAACCCCGGCCCGAACGCGAACCCCGGCAATCCCGCGAACCCGAACAACCCCGGCCCGCCCCGCCCCGCACCCGGCGGAACGACGCAGCAGCCGCCGCCTCCGCCGCCGGCGACGGTGACGATGCTCGCGGGGGAGGCCGTGCCCGATCCGGACGCCGACAACTGCACCACCGGCTACCGGACGATCTTCAGGCAGACCGTGGCGATGTCCGGCCCCGGCCGGGTGACCCTCCGCTGGCTGCGCTCGGACGGCGCGCTCGGGCCGGTCGAGACCGTCGACTTCACCGCGGCCGGCACCAGGACGTTCGAGACCACGTGGCTGCGGACCGGCGCCCCCGGCGACACCCTCGGCGGCTGGCAACAGCTCGACGTGAGCGCGCCGAACGCCGCCCGCGGGGCCCAGCTCACGTTCACGCACACCTGCCCCGGGGAGAGCCCCGGCTGACCTCAGCCCGGCGTGAGCAGCGACCGCTTGGCCACGACCGTGACGGACAGGGTCTTGTACCCGACGGTGTCGAAGAGGACGGTCATCTTGTCCTCCTCGTAGCCGAGCACCATGCCGGTGCCCCACTCCTGGTGCCGGACCGTGCTGTGCACCGGGAACAGCTCGGCCGCGTCCGGAGTCGCGTCCGCCCCGGGGGAGGCCGGCGCGGGGGATACGGGCGCGTCGGCCGGGGGATTGAGGCAGTTGTCGCAGTGGCCGCAGGGGTCGGGGGCGTGCTCGCCGAAGTACGCGAGCAGGATCTGGCCACGGCAGGACCGGGTCTGGGCGAACGCGCGCATCATGTCGATCCGGGAGCGCTGCACGGTCTGCTGGCGCTCGGCCTCGGCGGCGGCGAGCTTGGCGGCCTCGGCCGCGGGCGGCGCGTAGTTCGGCGCGAGGACCTTGGTGGTGCCGATCGTGGCGACCGAGTCGACCTGCTCCAGCAGCGCGAGCAACTGGCCGAGCTTGCGGGTGCCGAGGCCGGTCTTCTCGCGCAGCTCCGCCTTGGTGTGCGCGCCGGTGCGCAGCACGGCCGCCAGCTCGCGCAGCTCCTTCTCGTCCACGGCGCCGCCGGTGAAGTACCGCTGGATGTTCTCGTCCTCGGCGCGCCATAGCAGCAGCGCGCGGGCGGGCGCCCCGTCCCGGCCGGCCCGGCCGATCTCCTGGAAGTAGCTGTCCGGCGAGTCCGGGAGCGCCACGTGCGCGACCCAGCGGATGTTCGGCTTGTCGATGCCCATGCCGAACGCGCTGGTCGCGACCATCACCTGCACCTTGTCCGCGAGGAACGCCTCGTGCCGCTCCTCGCGCGCGCCGGCCGCCATGCCGCCGTGGTAGAACTCGGCCTGGTAGCCGGCGTCGGTGAGCTTCTCCGCCAGCTCCTCGGCCGCGCGGCGGGTGGCGACGTAGACGATGCCGAGGCCCTCGTCCTCGTCGAGCAGCGCGGTCAGCCGCCGCCACCGGTACGCCTCGTCCGGGCAGTACGCCACCTCGAGGAACAGGTTCGGCCGGTCCAGCCCGGAGATCATCGGCTTGACGTCGCGCAGCCCGAGCCGCTTGATGATGTCGTCCCGCACCGGCGGTGACGCGGTCGCGGTGAGCGCCAGCACCGGCGGGCGGCCGATCGCGCGGATCAGGTGGCCGAGTGCCAGGAAGTCCGGCCGGAAGTCGGGGCCCCACGCGGAGATGCAGTGCGCCTCGTCCACCGCGACCAGCGCCGGGCGCAGCGCGCGGATCTCCACCTGCATCGGCTCGGAGGCGAGCTGCTCCGGCGTGGTGAACAGGAACCGGGCCGCGCCCGAACGGATCGCCTCCAGCGCCTCCGCCTTCTGGTTCGGCGTCTCGGCCGAGCTGATCCGCACCGCGCGCAGCGCCGGCGTGCCGTGCTCGTTGAGCGCCGCGATCTGGTCCTGCTGGAGCGCGAGCAGCGGGGAGACGACCACGGTCGGACCGGGCAGCAGCGTGCCGGGAACCTGGTAGAGCGCGGACTTGCCACCGCCGGTGGGCATGACGACCAGCGCGTCGCGCCGCTTCAGCACGGTCCGCATCGGCGCCAGTTGGCCGGGGCGCAGGGACCGCCAGCCGAAGTGTTTCTTCGCGGCGCGCTTGATGCGGGAGGAGAGCAGGGGCAGTGTGATCATGGCGCGGTCATTGTCCCCGTTCGGTCGGCCCGCGTCGATGCGGCGAAGGCGTGTGGTTCCTGATTTTCCCGCATATGAGAGGCGACAAACGCGGCCGGAGTCCCGCGCGCGGGCAGGGCCGCGCACGCCGCCTCCCAGGCCGCGGCCGTCATGTTCACCGCGACCCCGGCTTTCCTGAACCAACCCCGACCCCGGAGTTCTCCCCGGCGCACCTCCCGGCGAGGACCCATACTCCACGTGTGGATCGATATACGGAGCCGGCCGGCGACTTCACGCGTGACGCGCCGACCGTGCTGTCGTACGCGATGCTCGGCTGCTTCAGCTTCTGGCTCTACGCGTTCGGGCCCGCGGTGACGCTGCTCCGCGACGAGCTGCGGTTCTCGTACTCGGTGCTCGGTCTCTACGAGGTGTTCTGGTCCGGCGGCGCGGCGCTGGCCGGGGCCGGGTTCGCGTGGGCGGCCCGCCGCCTGGAGCGCGGCGTGCTGCTGTGGGGCTCGGCCGTGGCCACGGCGCTCGGCGCGGGCCTGTTCACGATCGGCGGTGGTGTCCCGGCCACGCTCCTCGGTGCCGGCGCGTTCGGCGCCGCCGGCACCATGCTGCTGACCGTGATCCAGGCGATCCTCTCCGACCGGCACGGCGGCATGCGCGACCGGGCGCTCACCGAGGCCAACGTGGGCGCCGGCGCGTCCGCGGTGTTCGCTCCCATGGTGCTCGGCGTGCTGGCGGGCACCGCGCTCGGCTGGCGCGTCACGTTCGCGCTGCCCGCCGTCGTCCTGGTCCTGCTCTACCTGCGCTACCGCGGCCGGCCGCTGCCCGCGCGCCCGCACCGGGCCGCCGCGAGCACGGCCGGGCGGCTGCCGGCGGCCTGCTGGCTGTTCGCGGTGGTGACCGCGGTCAGTTCGGCGATCGAGTTCTGCCTGGTCTACTTCGGGCCGCAGACGCTGATCGGCCACGGCTGGACCGCTGCCGCCGCCGGCACGGCGATGAGCAGCAACCTCGCCGGCATCCTGGCCGGCCGGGTGGCCGGCGCCCGGCTGACCCGCCGGCCCGGCCGTACCGTGGCGCTGCTATACGCCTCCCTGGCGCTCACGCTGGCCGCCGTCGTCCTGTTCTGGCTGACCGCGCGGCCGGCCGTCGCCGTGGTCGCGCTGTTCCTGACCGGCGTGGGCATCGCGAACCTGTATCCGCTGGCACTGTCGCTCACCCTGGACGCGGCCGGCGGGCAGGAGGACCGGGCGAACGCCCGTTCGCAGCTGATCCTCGGCGTGTCCGCGGCCGCGTTCCCGTTCCTGCTCGGCGGCCTGGCCGACCGGTACGGGCTGACCGCCGGTTTCGCGCTGGAACCGGCCCTCGTCGTGGCCTGTCTGGTGCTGCTGTGGATCGGGCTGCGCGTGCGCCGCCGCGCGGCCGGGTGACGCCTCGTCCGGTGCCCCGGCCGGAACGGGACTGCCGTTCAGCGGCATTCCCGCGGAAAACGACGGCGAACCGCGACTCGACGGCCGACGCGCCGGCGTCGACGGTCGTCGTTGGATGGAGCGGGACGTGACACTCGGCCGGCCGCGGAGGGCGGGACATGCATCCGGCGCACTATCTGGCGGAACTACAGCGGATCGTCCGGTCGAACCCGGACGACCACGTCGACTCGCACGGCTTCCGCTGGACCCGGCGCGGCGCGGAGCTGGTCTGCGAGTCCTGGTCGATCAGCGCGAGCATGTGCGAGGTCGGCGACCGGCTCAGCTTCCGGATCACCCAGCTGCCCGACGACCGGTGACCCCTATCCGCCGGGGAGAGCGGTCAGGGATCTCGACCGGCGCGCCGCGCCGCGGCCCGGGCCGCCCCGATGACGCCGGGCCGGCGGCGGCGGGATCCGCCGCCGGCCCGCACACTCACACGCCGGCGGGCACGCCGGCCGTCACCGACCAGAACAGGGCGCGCGCCACCTGCGGGTACAGGCCCTTGGGGTGGGCCCGGAACAGCGGCTCCGTGCCGAACAGGACCGCCGCGGTGCCGGACGCGGAGACGCCGGAGACCACGGCGGCCTGGCCGGCGGCGGCGCCGGGCCCGCCGGTGCCGTCCTCGGCCGGACGCCAGTGGCCTGCCACCAGTGGCGTGGCCGCGTAGCGCTGCTCCGCGACCACCCCGGCGCCCAGACCGGTGAACCACAGCGGGGAGTAGACGAACGAGTGCGGCGGCGCGGACGCGCCCACCGGGCCCCGGCCGTTGACCACGGAGACCACGCCGTTCGCGTCCGAGCGGCCGGCGACCGCGGTGACCGGGAGCAGCGCGGCCTCCGCGTTGAACCGGGCGCCGGTGGTACCCCGGGTGATCACCGCGCCGACCGACGCCACCTCGGCGCGGGCCGCCGGGGTGAGCGACGCGTAGGACAGGCCGGCCGAGACGTACAGCGCGGACACGCCGTCCAGGGACTCGCCCGCGTTCAGCGCGGCGGTGGAGATCGTCCGGACCTCGAAGCCGAGGTCCCGGAGGACCAGCAGCTCGTCCGCGGCAGCGGCGGCCGCGATCACCGGGCGGGTGAGCGGGACACCGGCGGCGCCGCGAGGCGCGGTGGTGAACCGTACCCCGTAGGTCGTGGCGACCGAGACGGCCTCGCGGCGGGACGCGGACGGGACCACGACGGTGCCGTCCGGCAGCCGCCGGGCCGGGACGCCGGCGGCGAGCAGTGCGTTGAGCGCGCGGACGTCGGCCGCGTCGGCGAGCGTCAGCAGCAGGTCGCCGCGGCCGGCCGGGACCGCGCCGGTGGGGGCGGCGGTGGACACCGGGCGCAGGCCGGACGGCAGCGCGCCACGCTCGACGACCGAGACCGGCGCGCCCCAGAGCAGCCGGTGCGACCAGCCGGAGATGTCGTACATCTGCGGGACCGCCGCGGAGATGTCCCGGCCGGCCTCCAGCATCGCGTTGGCCAGGCCGCGCTTGGGCTGGTGCATGTCGACCACGTAGGTGCCGGCCGGGTAGGCGCGCCCGGTCAGCGTGAACGGCCGGGACGCGCGGGTGACCCGGATGTCGTGCGCGATCAGGTGGTCGACCAGGCGGGCGGCGGCGGGCCCCCCGGCCGGGATCACGTACGCGCGCGGGAACGTGGTCTGGTAGCGGTCCTCCGGGCCGTAGCCGGGCACGAACCCGTCCGGCACGTCGCGCAGCGGCTCACCGGCCCAGCCCCGGCGGAACTGCTCGATCTGGCCGGCGATCAGCGAGGCGCGGTTCGCGTCCGTGTACGTCAGCGTGCCCCGGATCGTCGCCTCCACCACGGACGTGTTGATCGCGGCACGGCGCCGCAGCTCGGCCACGGGCAGCGCGTCGTAGTCGGCGTTGTTCACCCGCAGCGGGATCTCCACGGTGTGGCCGATCGCGCCGTGGTACATCGCGTACATCGGGGTGAAGACCGGCGGCCAGTCGTCCCAGTCACCGGGTGCGAAGTCGCGGAACGGGATGTCCACCGGCAGGCCGAGGGCGTTGACGTTCTTCTCCATGCCGAGCGCGTTGCCGTACGCCGGCGGCAGGTACAGGTCGTACTCGTAGTTCTGCCCGTGCGGTGGCGTGCACGGCTCGATCAGCGTGGTGCCGGTGTAGCCGTGCTCGTCCAGCATCACCAGCGGCTGCGCGTCGATCGCGACCGCGCGCACGGCCCGCGACTCCGGCTGCGAGGACGTGACGTGGTCGCGGTTGACGTCGAAGCCGGCGCCGTTGGCCCGGGTGCCGGCGATCCGCCCGTCCGGGTTGTTGGTGACCGTGAAGTAGACGCGGGTGCGGCGCAGCAGCGCGGCCGTGGCGGCGTCGGTCGCGGTGGCGAGCTGCTCGATCAGGCGCAGCGAGCCGTCCGTCCCCTCCCACTCGTTGCCGTGGATGTTCGCGTTGATCCAGATCGGGGCCTTGTAGTCGCGCGCCAGCGACCGGTCACGCGCGGCTCGGACCGGGTCGTCCTCGATCAGCCGGCGCCACTCGGCCTGGCGGCGCGTCTCCGCGGCGCTCTCCGGCGCGGTCACGGTCACCAGGTACAGCTCACGGCCGAGCGCGGACCGGCCGATCACCTCGGCGGAGACCCGGTCACTGGCGGCCTGCAACGCGTTCAGCTTCGGCGCGATCGCGTGGTAGGGCACCAGGCCCAGCTTGATCGACTTGTCCGCCGGGTTCTCCGGGTAGACGTGCAGCGCGGTCCGGCGCGGGTAGCCGCCACCCCGCCGGTCCGCCGACCAGGACGAATCCGGCGCCGCCGCCGTCGCGGCGAGCGTCAGGGCCGCGTCGGCCGCCGCGATCTGGTTGCGCTCCGGCCCGTTGCCGAAGTCGCGGACCGGCCGGTCCGGCGGCGCACCCAGCGCCGCCGACGGAAGGAGAGAGACACCGAGACCCGCTATCAGGAGCCCGGTGAGGATCTTGCCCGGTGAGCGCACGAAGCACCTCCACGATGGATGTGCTCAAGATCCTGCTTGGACAGGCCTGATCGAATCAATGGCCGTCGCTGTCAAATGCGTGTTACGGATGGAGCTGGTGCAGCGCGCGGACCAGCGGCGCCAACTCCGGCATCCGGCCGGCCTCGTCCAGCGCGCTCGCCAGCACCTCGTCGTGCGTGGGCCGCGCCTTCGCCAGCAGCTCGCGCCCCTCCTCGGTCAGCTCCGAGTAGATGCCGCGCCGGTCGTCCTGACACAGGTACCGCGCGAGCAGCCCGCGATCCTCCAGCCGGTTGACCAGCCGGGTCGCCGCGCTCGACGACAGCGCCGCCGCCCGGGCCAGCTGCGACATCCGCATGTGGAAGCCGTCCTGCCGGGACAGCGCGTCCAGCACCGTGAACTCGACCACGGACAACCCGTGCCCCGACGCGAGCGCCCGTTCCAGCGTCGCGTCGATCAGCCCGTGCAGCGCGGCGAGCGTCCGCCACCCCTGCGCCCGGACCTGCACCGCGTCATCCGCGATTCCCATGGCCAACAGCCTAACAGGCGCGAGCCCATACCCCGCGCGTGCAAATATCCCTAGATCATCTTCCCGCTTCCGGCGTGGCCGCTTCCCAGTGCTCCCGCGGGCACCGTTCGGCCGTGGCCGGCCTCTCTGCCGGTCCCGCCGTGGTCCGGCACCCCGATCACGCGCGCACGGCCGCGCAGGGCGGTCCCCCTCCGGGCGGTGATGATCGTGGGCGGGTGCGGCCTTCGCCGGAGACCCGGCTGGTCCGGCGCCCCGGTCACGCACCCCCGGGGCGTGATGGGCGCTCGGTGGTGATCGCGGGCGTGCGCGCGGCAAGGCGCCGGCTCGCGTGGTCTGCTGCCCCTGCCGGCGGGGTCCGCCGGCCACGGCTCGACGCTTCGCGGCGACGGCGTGCGGAGGCTCGGGTGACGGCTTTTTGGGCCGGTGGCGGCTGTGCGGTGCGCGTCAGTCCGGGTCGATGGTGATGCCCATGGCGGTGGCGAGGACGTAGGAGAGGGCGAGCAGGTCGCTTTCGTGGACTACGGCGCCGCGGAGGCGGTCGGGGCCGCCGATGCCGGCGAGGGTGCAGCCGCGGAAGCGGGTGCCGGTGAGGTCGGCCTGGTGGAACTGGGCGCCGGTGAGGTCGCACCGGGTGAAGCGGGCGCCGCGCAGGTCGGCGCCGGTGAAGTCGGCGCCGGTGAGGTTGCAGCCGGTCAGGTGGACGGCCTCGAAGCGGGTGAAGCGCCAGGCGGACAGGTCCAGGCGGCACTCCTCGAAGCGGACGTCGCGCAGCGTGCCGTCGCCGATGGTGAGGCCGGTCATCCGGGACTCGCGCAGCTCGACGCGGGTCAGTGCGCCGCCGTCGGTGGTCAGGTTCGCCCAGTTGGAATTCTGCACCAGGCAGTCGGTGAGGGTGAGCCGGTCGAGGCGGGCGCCGGAGAGGTCGGCCGCGCGGAACCGGCACTGGGTGAACGTCACCGACTCCGCCTCGCGCCCGGACAGGTCGACGTCGTAGTAGGCGAGCCGGGCGTACGCGTCCTCCGGTTCGGGCTCGCCGGTGGCCAGGTCGACGCTGGGCGGCGGCTTGGGAGACCGCGGCGCGGCGGAGACCGGGGCGGGGCGGCGGCGGGGCGGTGGCACCGGGACACCCTACGGAGTGCGCGCACCGCCGGTCCGACGCGCCCGCTCGCCGTACCCCCGAAAGGGTCCTATGGTTTCAGTCGTGGAGGCATTTCAGGCACCCGTCCGAGTGATGTCCGTGCTCGCGGCCGAGGAACGACCCTGGTCGGAGATCCCGGTGGTGCGCGGGCTGGGCGTGATCGTCGGCATATTGTTCCTGGTCATCGCCATTAGAGCGATGTTCGGCGGCGGTAAACGATAGCCGTTCGGCCGTCATGCTCTGCAATTTGCAAACCGGGTACTGTGACGAGCTGCACAGAGACGGAGAGTAGCCGACCCGGGGCGGAATTGTGGATCTCGAACTGTCGCAGCACCATCTCGCCGCCGGGCTGGCCCGCGTGGCGGTCGCGGTCCGCGCGGCCGACGACGGCGCGCCGGCGGCCGAACGCACGCTCGCCCAGCAGCAGGTCCTGCTCGTGCTGGGGCGGCGGCCCGGCAGCTACCCGCTGAGCGAGCTCTCCAAGGACCTCGGCATGACCACGAAGTCACTGCTCGCGGCCGTGGAGACGCTGGTGGCGGAGGGGCTGGTCACGATGGGCCCGACGCCGTCGTTCTCGCCGGGCGACGTGCGGCTGTCGCTGACCGAGCGGGGCCGGGCCGAGCCGGTCGAGCCGATGAACTGGGCCGCGGACCTGCTGCACGGCCTGCACGACCTGGACGCGCTGCGCCGCCAGCACCTGCTCGACGTGGTCACCACGAAGATCCGGACGATGCAGCAGGCGGATCAGATCCCGGTCACGAAGATGTGCGTGACCTGCCGATTCTTCGAGTCGTACGCGTACCCGGGGAGTGGTCAGCCGCACCACTGCTGGCTGGTCGGCAGCCCGTTCGGCCACCTGGACATCCGGCTGCGCTGCCCGGAGGCGAAGCCGGGCGAGGCCATGCACGTGATGCTGGCCCCGCGCGACGACGATTGACCAGCCCTTTCGCGGGTACGACAGTCGGCATGAAGGTGGGTTACTTCCTGTCCAGCGAGGAGTTCACGCCGGCCGAACTGCTGGAGCAGGCGCGCGGCGCCGAGCAGGCCGGCTTCGAGGCACTCTGGATCTCCGACCACTACCATCCGTGGGTCGACGCACAGGGCCAGAGCCCGTTCGTCTGGTCGATGATCGGCGCGCTCAGCCAGGTCACCACGCTGCCGGTCACCACGGCCGTGACCTGCCCGACCGTGCGCATCCACCCGGCCGTGCTGGCCCAGGCGGCGGCCACGTCCGCGGTGCTGATGAACGGCCGCTTCGTGCTCGGCGTCGGCTCCGGGGAGGCGCTCAACGAGCACATCCTCGGCGACGCGTGGCCCAGCGCGGACGTGCGGCTGGAGATGCTCGAGGAGGCCGTGCACGTGATGCGCGAGCTGTGGAAGGGCGGCTTCGTCGAGCACCGCGGCAAGCACTACACGGTGGAGAACGCGCGGATCTACACCATGCCGGAGACGCCGCCACCGATCTACGTCTCCGGGTTCGGGCCGAAGGCGGTGGACCTGGCCGCGCGGATCGGCGACGGCTACGTCAGCACCATGCCGGACGGCGAACTGGTGGGCCGGTTCCGGGACAACGGCGGCGGCGACAAGCCCGCGCAGGGCGGCTTCAAGGCCTGCTTCGCGCCGACCGAGGACGAGGCGGTGCGGATCGCGTACGAGCGATGGCCGAACGCGGGCGTGCCCGGCGAACTGTCCCAGGTGCTGCCGTCGCCGCGGCACTTCGAGCAGGCGTCGCAGCTGGTGCCGCCGGAGAAGATGCGCGAGGCGCACGTCTGCGGCAGCGACCCGGACGCGCACCTGCAGCAGATCGAGCAGTACGCCAAGGCCGGCTTCGACGAGGTGTACGTCTCCAACATCGGCCCCCACCAGCAGGGCTTCTTCGACCTCTACCGGTCGAAGGTGTTCCCGTCGCTGCGCGGCTAGGCCGCGAGGAGGTCCTGGTACGCCGGGTGGCGCTCGATGTAGGCCTTGATGAACGGGCACCGCGGGACGACCGTGGCGCCGCGCTCCCGGGCCGCGTCGAGCGCGCCGGCCGCCAGCTTCGACCCGAGGCCCTGGCCCTCGTGCCCGGGGTCGACCTCGGTGTGCGTGAAGACCAGCGCGTCCTCGCGCACGGTGTAGGCCGCGATGCCGGCGACCGTGCCGTCGAGCAGGATCTCGAACCGCCCGTCGGCCGCGTTGTCCCGCACCTCGACACCCATGGTGGCCTCCCCGCCCTCGATCGACTCCGGCAAGGGTAGCGCTAGGCCAGCTCGGACAGCGCGGTGAGCAGCGCGTCGACCTCGGCCTCGGTGTTGTAGTGGTAGAGCGACGCGCGGACCGCGCCGCCGCTGTCCCGCAGGCCCAGCGCCTCGAAGTACTCGTAGGCGTAGTAGTCGCCGGCCGAGACGCAGATCCCGCGCTCGCCGAGCAGCGCCGCGGTCCGGGCCGGCGGCTGGTCCGCGAGCCGGAACGACACGGTCGGGCAGCGGCGCGCGGGCGCGGGCAGCAGCGACACGCCGGACAGCGACGCCAGCCCGTCGTGCAGGCGGGCGAGGAGCGCGGACTCGTACCGCTGGATCTCGGCGAACGACTCGCGGAGCCGGCCCCGGCGGTCCAGCCCGGGCGTGGCCGGGGCCAGGTCGGCGAGGTGCTCGACCGCGGCGATCACGCCGGCCAACTGCTCGAAGCTCGCGGTGCCCAGCTCGAACCGGTCCGGCACCGACTCCGGCGACGGCGCCAGCTTCATCGGGCGCAGCCGCTCCCAGAGCGCCGGGTCGGCCGCGACCGCGGCGAGGTGCGGGCCGGACCACTTGTACGCGCTGGTCACGTAGAAGTCCGCGCCCAGCGCGGCCACGTCCGTGGCGACGTGCGGCGTGCGGTGTACGCCGTCCACATAGGTCAGCGCGCCGGCCGCGCGGGCGATCGCGGCGACCGCGGCCACGTCCGGCGCGGCGCCGTTCGCGTTGCCGGCCGCGGTCAGCGCCACCAGCCGGGTCCGCGCGCCGACCAGCCGCTCGTACTGCGCGACCGGCAGATCACCGGTGGCCCGGTCGAACTCGGCCCAGCGGACCGTCACGCCGGCCCGCGCGGCGAGCTGCACCCACGGTCGCACGTTCGCGTCGTGGTCGAGCCGGGAGACGACGATCTCGTCGCCGGGCCGCCAGGTGCCGGCGAGCGCGCGGGCCACCCGGTAGGTCAGCGCGGTGGCGCTGGGCCCGAGCACGACGCCGCGCGGCACGGCGCCGAGCAGGTCGGCCAGCGCGTGCCGGGCCGCCGCCACGATCTCCCCGGACCGGCGGCCCGGCTCGAACGCGGTGCTGCGGTTGGAGACGGCCGCGCGCATCGTGTCCGCCACCGCGTCCGCGACCGGCGCGGCGACCTGGCTGCCGCCCGCGTTGTCGAAGTGCAGGTAGCCCTCGGCGAGTGCGGGATAGCGGGAACGGATCGCGTCGACGTCGAACGGCATGCGGCGCACGATAACCGGCGTTGATCATGTCGGTGGTGCCGCCCCCGTACCCTGGAAGCGTGACGAACCGACGCATCATCCGCGCCGTGCCCGCCGCCCTTCTCGGAGCCGTGCTCGCACTGTCGCTCGCCGCGTGCAGCGGCGAGGGCTACGACACCGCCTGCGGTCTCGACCAGTGCACCGTGACGTTCGACCGCGGCGCCTCGGCGACCGCCAGTGTCCTGGGCGTCGAGGCCAAGCTGGTGGAGGTGCAGGGCCAGGTCGCCACGTTCGAGGTCGCGGGCGAGCAGATCCAGCTCACGGTCGGCCAGGCCGCCACCGAGGTCGGCGGCTTCCTGGTGCAGCTGGAGTCGCTGACCGACACGCAGGCAGCGATCCAGATCTCAGTCGCCTGAGCACGGGGTTTACGAATCTCCCCATTCGGTGACTGACACTTCATGTCGCTCACCCATGACGCTCGAGGCACGGCGTCCCGTGCCGCCAACAGCAAGTCGCTGGAGCTGCTCGCCCGGGCCGGATTCATCGGGTACGGCGTGCTGCACCTCCTGCTCGCGTGGCTGGCCCTCCAGGTCGCGTTCGGCAATGCCAGCCAGGAGGGCTCGCAGTCGGGCGCGCTGGAGGAGCTGGCGTCCCAGCCGTTCGGTGCGTTCCTGGTCGGCGCGATCGGCGTCGGCCTGGTCGCGATGGCCGTCTGGCAGGCGCTCGAGGCCGCGGTCGGCCACCAGGCCGAGAACGGCAGGGAGCGGGTGGTCGAGCGGCTCATCTCCGTCGGCCGCGCGCTCGCCTACCTGTACTTCGCCTTCACCGCCTACAAGGTGCTCTCCGGCGCGAAGTCGTCCAGCGGTGACAGCTCTCAGCAGCTCACCGAGAAGCTGATGGACTCGGCCGGCGGGCGCGGGCTGGTCGGCCTGGCCGGGCTGGCGGTGCTCGGCATCGGCGCCGGCCTGATCTACCACGGCGCGAAGAAGAACTTCGAGGAGCACCTGAAGACCGGCGAGATGAGCCCGAAGCTGCGGACCGTGTCCCGGCGCCTGGGCATGGCCGGTTACATCTCCAAGGGCATCGCGTACGGCATCGCCGGTCTCCTGGTGATCGTCGCGGCTGTGACGTACGACGCGGAGAAGGCGCGCGGGCTGGACGCCGCGCTGCGCACGCTGGTCGAGCAGAGCTACGGGCCGTTCCTGCTCGCCCTGGTCGCGCTCGGGATCGGCTGCTACGGCGTGTTCTGCTTCGTGCAGGCGCGCTACCGGAAGGTCTGATCAACATTGCGTTAAAACCGGGCCGGGTCGCGTCGCGCGACCCGGCCCGGGCGCGTGTTGTGCCTAGCATGGGTGCGAAGTTTCCTCAGTAACGATCTGTGCATGAAAAACCCCGACACGGAGGGAGAGACGTTTCCGTGGAGGACATCCTGATCACGGTCGGTGTGACGGCCGCGGCGGCAGCGCTGGCGCTGATCTTCGTCGCGGTCACCCACGTGATCATCAAGAAGCTGGCCGCGCACTCGCGGCTGGCGTCCGAGCTGGCCGAGCACACGCACCGGCCGGTGCAGTTCGCGATCACACTGATGGCGATCCAGCTCGCGGTGCGGTTCACCACGGCGGACTCGGCCGGCGCGGAGTGGCGGCGGCACCTGCTGCACGCGCTGGTGCTTCTGGTGATGGCCGCGACCGCGTGGCTGATCGGCGCGTTCCTGGTCGCGTTCGAGGACCTCACGCTGTCCCGCTGGCGCACCGACGTGCCGGACAACCGGCGCGCCCGCCAGTTGCACACCCAGGTGGTGATGCTGCGCCGGGTGACCATCGCGGTGATCGTGGTGGTGACGGCCGGGGTGATGCTGATGACGTTCCCGGACGTGCGCGCGATCGGCGGCGGCCTGCTCGCCTCCGCCGGCCTGCTCTCCGTCGTCGCGGCGCTGGCCGCGCAGACGCTGCTCTCCAACTTCTTCGCCGGTCTGCAACTGGCGTTCAGCGACGCGGTGCGTCTCGACGACGTGGTGGTCATCGAGGGGGAGTGGGGCAAGATCGAGGAGCTGACGCTGTCGTACGTGGTGGTCCAGATCTGGGACGACCGCCGGCTGATCCTGCCCACGTCGTACTTCACCAGCAAGCCGTTCCAGAACTGGACACGCACGCAGTCCGCCGTGCTCGGCACCGCGGAGTTCGACGTCGACTGGTCCGTGCCGGTGCAGGACATGCGCGAGGAACTGCGCACGCTGCTGGAGGGCACGCAGCTCTGGGACGGCCGCGTCTGCGTGCTCCAGGTGACCGACGCGGTCGGCGGCGTGGTCCGGCTCCGCGCGCTGGTCAGCGCGCAGGACGCGCCCACGCTCTGGGACCTGCGCTGCCTGGTCCGCGAGCACCTGGTCGCCTGGGTGCGCGACCGGCAGCCGTCCGCGATGCCGCGCTGGCGCGCCGAGGTGGGCGACTCGCGCGGCGACCTGAGCTGGCAGTGGGGCGAGAAGCGCCGCCCGCCGCGGGAGCGGCCGGCCGCGGAACCGCCCGACGACGCGCGCCTCTTCGGCGGCAGCGACGACGGCGAGGAGCGCAGTCACGCGTTCGTCGGGCCGGAGGAGCCCGTACACACCCACTAGACCTGCATAAACCGCGCGGATGCGGGGAAGTAATACGGCATGGCGGATGTCCTGAACCGAAGTTCCGCTCAGGCGGGTAACGGCCGGGTGGTGACCCGGGTCGGCGAACCCTCCACGTCCGAGCTGGTGCAGCGGGCCAGCGAACAGATCACACGACTCATCAAGGACGAGTTCGCGCTGGCCAAGGCCGAACTCACGGAGAAGGGCAAGCACGCCGGAGTGGGCGTGGGGCTCTTCGGTGGCGGTGGCGCGCTCGCGCTCTACGGGCTCGGCGCCGGCATCGCGACCATCATCCTGGCGCTCGCGCTGGTCATGCCGGCCTGGCTGGCCTCGCTGATCGTCACGGTCGTCCTCTTCATCGGCGCGGGCATCCTGGCGCTGCTCGGCCGCAAGCAGGTCAAGCAGGCCGTACCCCCGATGCCGCAGGCCGCCACGGACGGCGTGAAGGCCGACGTGGAAGCGGTCACCGAGGCCGTGAAGCGAGGACGGTCATGACCATGGAGGATGTGCGCAAGAACGACGGGTCGTCGCAGGACCTCGACGCGCTGCGCGCCGAGATAGAGCGCACCCGGGCCGAGCTCGGCGACACGGTGCAGGCGCTGGCCGCGAAGGCGGACGTGAAGGCGCGCGCCAAGGAGCAGGTCGAGCAGGCCAAGGCGAACCTGGCGCTGCGCGTCCAGGACGCCAAGGAGACCGTGTCGCAGCGCGCGCACGAGGCGGCCGACGTCGTGTCGGTCCGTGCGCACGAGGTGTCGGTTCGTGCACATGACGCCGGTGAGGCGGTGCGCCGCAACCCGGTGCCCGCCGCGGCGATCGCGGCCGCCACGGCCGCGGCGCTCGTGCTGGCGCTGTGGCTGATCCGGCGTCGTCGCTGAGAGGGGAGGATCACGATGGGCAAGAAGATCAACTCATTGGCGTACAAGCCGGTCGGCATCCTCGCCGGCGTGGCCGCGGGTGCGATCGCGGGCGCGCTGTTCAAAGAGGTGTGGAAGCTGGCCGGCAACGACGACGACGCACCCAACGCGACCGACGAGGACCGCGGCTGGGGCGAGATCCTGGTCGCGGCCGCGATCCAGGGCGCGATCTTCGCGGTGGTCAAGGCCGCCGTCGACCGCGGTGGCGCCGTCGGCGTCCGTCGCGTCACGGGCCACTGGCCCGACTGAAACCCACCACACGATACGGACGGCAGCGCGGGCCCCGAAGCCCGCGCTGCTCCGCGGCGGGTGCGCCCATCGGGCCGCACCCGCCGCGCCGCGTTTCCCGCGGTTCCCGGCCCGCGGGTCGATGCCATGACGCCCCACGGCTCCAGGCGGGCGGTCGCCGCGCTGTCCGGCGCCGATCTGGTGAACCTTCTCCCGGTCGCGGAGCTGTCACCGCGCCGTGGGACTGTGCGTCGCCGGGACGGACGCGCCGCGTGGTGTGAGGCGTGCGGCGCGTCCGTATCGCTGGATGGAGTGGGGTTTCTAGCGCCACCTCGGCAGTGGCGCGTCCTCGCGGATGGCGGGGAGGCCGACGGCGGTGGGCTGTTCCGTGATCGGGAGGAGAGCGGGGTCGGTGGGGGCGGGGGTCGGCGGGCGCAGGCGGGAGCGGACGCGGACGCCGACGACCATGGCGATCAGGCCGCTGACCAGCAGGATTGTGCCGGCGATCGCCCAGGGCGGGCCCTTGGTGACGGAGCTGCCGGGGATCATCTCGAGGCCCTCGAAGATCCATAGGGCGCCGAGCACGAAGCCGAGCAGGCCCAGCGTCAGCGTGCCCCACACCTTGGTCACCATCGCGAGTGCACCTGGGGGCGGATCAGTTCGTCGTAGACCTCGGTCACGGCCGCGTGCGTCTGCGCGGGCAGCGGCGGCAGTGCGGCGGCGGCCGCGTTCCCCTCCGCCTGGGCGGCGTTGCGCGCGCCCGGGATGACCACGGTCACGGCGGGCTGGTCGATGATCCACCGGAGCGCGAACTGCGCGGTGGTGGCGCCGTCCGGGACCAGCGGCGCGAGCCGGCGGACGGCCTCCAGGCCGGTCTCGAAGTCGACGCCGGAGAACGTCTCGCCCACGTCGAAGGACTCGCCGTGCCGGTTGAAGTTCCGGTGGTCGTTCTCCGGGAACGAGGTGGTCGCGTCGTACTTGCCGGAGAGCAGGCCGCTGGCGAGCGGGACGCGCGCGATGATGCCGACGCCGGCCTCGGACGCGGCCGGGAGCACCGCCTCCAGCGGCTTGAGCCGGAACGCGTTCAGGATGATCTGGACGCTGGCCGTGCCGGGGCGGGAGATCGCCTCCAGCGCCTCCGCGCAGGTCTCCACGCTCACGCCGTACGCCGCGATGCGCTTCTCCTCGACCAGCGTGTCGAGCGCGTCGTAGACGGCCTGCGCCGAGAAGACCGGCGTGGGCGGGCAGTGCAACTGGACCAGGTCGAGCGTGTCCACGCCGAGGTTGG
Organism: Catenuloplanes atrovinosus; assembly: GCF_031458235.1. Taxonomy (NCBI): domain Bacteria; kingdom Bacillati; phylum Actinomycetota; class Actinomycetes; order Micromonosporales; family Micromonosporaceae; genus Catenuloplanes; species Catenuloplanes atrovinosus. Next base: position 962,519 of record NZ_JAVDYB010000001.1, read on the forward strand.
CGCGGGAGCGGTCGGTCCAGGCCCGGAAGTTGTCGAGCGTGTAGTTGCCCGGCTCCTGCGGCACCCGGCGGCCCATCTTGGTCGCGACGGTCAGCCCGTGCCCGGGGTGCTCGCGCAGGTAGCGGCCGATCAGCTGCTCGCTGCGCCCGTCGCCGTAGACGTCCGCGGTGTCCAGGAACGTGACGCCCGCCGCGACGGCGGCGTCGACCGTGGCGAGCGCGTCGTCCTCGTCGACCTCGCCCCAGTCCGCGCCGAGCTGCCAGGTGCCGAGGCCGATGACGCCGACCGACCGTCCGCCGAGCTTGGGGAAGCTTCTTCTCTCCACGGCGCGAGCCTATCCCCCGGGACGGCCGCTGTCGTTTAGAGTCTTGCAAGACGAACGTACGGTTTGTGGTGGAGGTGCGTATGTGGGATCCGGACGTCTACCAGCGGTACGGCGACGAGCGCTCGCGGCCGTTCTTCGACCTGGTCGGCCGGGTGCCGGTGGACGCACCCCGGCGGGTGGTGGACCTCGGCTGCGGGCCCGGCGACCTGACCGCCACGCTGGCGCGGCGCTGGCCGTCCGCGCGGGTCGAGGGCGTCGACTCGTCCGCCGAGATGATCGCGAAGGCGTCCGCGCTGGGCGCGCCGGTGGCGTTCGCGGTCGGCGACGTACGGTCGTGGCAGCCCGCGCCGGACGTGGACGTGCTGGTCAGCAACGCGGTGCTGCAGTGGGTGCCCGGCCACGAGGAACTGCTGCCGCGCTGGGCGGCCTCGGTGGCACCGGGCGGCGTGATCGCGCTCCAGGTGCCGGGCAACTTCGGCGCGCCGTCGCACCGGGCGCTCCAGGAACTGGCCGCGTCGCCGCGCTGGGCCGACGCGCTGAACGGCGTCGGGCTGATCCGCCGGGTGCCGGACTTCGCCGCGTACGGACGGATCTTCGCGCGGCTGGGGTGCGCGGTCGACGCGTGGGCCACCACCTACCTCCACCCGCTGCCCGCCGCGGACGGGGCGGAGCACCCGGTGCTGCGGTGGATGGACGGGACCGCGCTGCGGCCGGTCAAGGCGGCCCTGCCGGAAGCGGATTGGCCGGTGTTCCGCACGGCGCTGGGTGAGCGCCTCGCGGAGGCGTACCCGGTGGAGAATGGTCTCGTCTTCTTCCCCTTCCACCGCAACTTCGTGGTGGCCCGCACTCCCGAGAAGGACGCACGCGCGTGAGCGACCTGACCGATTTCATCGCCGGACTGCCCAAGGCCGAGCTGCACGTGCACCACGTCGGCTCCGCCTCCCCGCGGATCGTGGCCGAGCTGGCCGCGCGGCACGAGGGCAGCACGCCGGTGCCGGCCGACCCGGAGGCGCTCGCGAGGTACTTCGAGTTCCGCGACTTCGCGCACTTCATCGAGGTGTACCTGAGCGTGGTCGACCTGATCCGGGACCCGGAGGACGTGCGAATCCTGACCTACGAGATCGCGCGCGAGCTGGCCCGGCAACAGGTGCGGTACGCGGAGGTGACGATCACGCCGTTCTCCACGGTCAACCGCGGCATGCCGGCCGAGGCGTTCTGCGAGGCGATCGAGGACGCCCGGCTGCACGCGGAGAAGGAGCTGAACATCGCGCTCCGCTGGTGCTTCGACATCCCGGGCGAGGCCGGGCCGACCGCGGGCGAGGACACGCTGCGGATCGCGCTGGACCAGCGGCCGGACGGGTTGATCAGCTTCGGGCTGGGCGGGCCGGAGGTGCCGCGGCCACAGTGGAAGCCGTACTTCGACGCGGCGCGCGCGGCCGGGCTGCGCTCGGTGCCGCACGCGGGCGAGACCACCGGGCCGGAGACGGTGTGGGACGCGATCCGGCACCTCGGCGCGGAACGGATCGGGCACGGCATCGGCGCGGCGCGCGACCCGGAGCTGATGGCGTACCTGGCCGAGCACGGGATCGCGCTGGAGGTGTGCCCGACGTCGAACGTGCGGACCCGCGCGGTGCCGTCGCTGGCCGAGCACCCGCTGCCCACGCTGGTCGCGGCCGGCGTGCCGGTGACGATCAACTCGGACGACCCGCCGATGTTCGGCACCACGCTGAACGACGAGTACCGGGTGGCGGCGCAACTGCTGGGCCTGGACCGGGCCGGCGTGGCGGAGCTGGCCAAGGCCGCGGTCACCCACTCGTTCATGCCGGAGGGCGACAAGATCACCCTGATCGGGGAGATCGACACGTACGCGTCCTAGCACTATCGGGCATCCGTCGTTGACACCGGCCCGACGTGGGCGAATGCTCCGAAGCGAGGACTTGAGCGTCCATCGTGGGGGGTGCGGATCATGGCGCGAATGCTGGATTCACTGCCGGAGCCGATCGAGGCGGCCGTTGAGGTCCGTGACGCCTGGCGTCGCCGGGTCGCGGCGGAGACGGCCGGACTCGAGTTCCTGGTCCAGGACCTGTCCCGGTGGGCGCCCGGCGCCGTGCTCCGGGTCGCCTTCCTGGACGGCGACACCGAGGCGCACGCCAAGGTGGAGGAGGCCACCCGTCAGATCACCGACGTCTGCGGCATCACGCTGGACTTCGGGCGCGACCCGGCCACCGGGGCGTACCGGCGGTGGACCACGAAGGACACGGAGTACGCGGCGGAGATCCGGGTCAGCTTCGACCAGGGCGGCTACTGGTCGCTGGTCGGCACGGACAGCACGGACGCCACGCTCGCGGACGCGAGCTCGCCGATCGGCGGCGCGCCGCACCAGCGCAGCCTGAACCTGTCCGGCTTCGACGGCATCCTGCCGGACGACTGGGCCGGGACGGTGCGGCACGAGTTCCTGCACGCGCTCGCGTTCAAGCACACGCATCAGAACATGCGCGGCCCGTGCGCGGACGAGTTCCGGTGGGAGGACGACGAGGGCTACGTGCCGACCAAGGACCCGCGCGGCGTGTTCGTCGCGGACGAGGCGGGCCGGCGGCCGGGCGTGTACACGTACCTGGCCGGCCCGCCGAACCGGTGGACCCGGGCGAAGGTCGACTTCAACCTGCGCACCCGGGAGTCGGACGAGACGCTCGCCGGCCCGTTCGACGCCAAGTCGGTGATGCTGTACCAGTTCGAGCCGTTCTTCTACAAGACCGCGCCGTCGCCGTGCGCGCCGGCCGGCAACGGGATCGACCTGTCCGAGGGCGACGTCCGCGGGCTGCAGGTGCTCTATCCGCGCGCGGCCGAGCCGGACCTGATCAAGCAGGCGTCCACCGCGCTGGCCACGCTGAGCGGCGGCCTGGAGTCGGCCACCGCCAACCCGTACCGGCAGCGGCTGGTGGACGTGCTGTCCGGGCTGGTGGAGGGGCGGGTGCCATGACCGGCGACCCGGCGCGGTACCTGGATCTGATCTCCACCGGCGGCGGGCGCCAGTCACTGGCCGAGTCGGCCGCGACCTCCGCGGGCAACGCGGCACCGGGGGCCAGGACCGAGCTGGTCGAGCGCCTGGAGGCCGAGCTGGCCTACATCGAGACGAAGACCGGCGTCGCGCCCGACCCGGTGCTGCGCGACGCCCTGCTCGCCCGGGCGGACACCGCGCTGGACAAGCTGCTCGGCGACGGCACCGCCGCCGCGCTCACCGCGGAGGACGTCTCCGGCCTGGAGGCGGTGGTGGTCACGGACGGCACCCGCCCGGTGCTGTTCGTCGAGGACGACTTCGTCGACCTGCTCGCGCCCAGCATCGGCGACTACGCGGCGCCGCTGTCCCGGCTCGCCGAGGAGGTGCGGGGCGTCTGCCGGTCGGTGGGCCGGGTCGACGACCCGGCCGCGGCGCCGCTCGGCTACCAGGGCACCGCCTGGGTCGTGGCGGAAGGGCTGGTCGCCACGAACTTCCACGTGCTGCAGGGGATCGCGCCGCGCGGCGTGCGCCGGGACGGGCAGTTCACCGGCCGGCTCAACCCGGGCGTCGCGGTCCACTTCGGGCACGAGGTCGGGCGGCCGTGGCCGGACCGCCGGTTCCCGATCCGGCGCGTGGTCTCGGTCGGCCGCGAGGGCGCGCCGGAGCACGTCCACCCGGTGCTCGGCGGCCTCAACTTCGACGGCCTCGACCTCGCGATCCTGGAGCTGGAGCCGGTCCCCGGCCGCGCGTTCCCGCCGCCGGTCCCGGTCGCGCGCGGCGACGACCCGGTGACCCGCGGCGGGCTGGCCACCGCCGGGCGCGGCGTCTACGCGGTCGGCTACCCGGGCAACGAGCACTCCACCACGCGCGAGCTGTTCACCCGGATCTTCGCGGGCGTGAAGAGCTACAAGCGGCTCGCGCCCGGCCGGATCACCGCGGCCGCCGGCGAGCTGCCCGACGACCCGCGCGGCTGGATCCTCACGCACGACGTCTCCACGCTCGGCGGCAACTCCGGGTCCGCGGTGGTGGACCTGGACGCGGACGGCCGGTCCGTGCTCGGGCTGCACTTCGCCGGCCAGCCGGAGCGGCGGAACTGGGCACACGCGATGGAGCGCATCACCGCCGAGCTGACGGCCGTGCTGCCCGCCGCGGCGCGATGACGGACGCGGCCGGGCTCGCGGACACGGTGACCGCCGGGCAGACCGACTGGATCGTGGTCGAGCGCGTGTGGGAGCGGGTCAGCCGGGCGTACGGCGTGCGCCAGCCGCCACAGACCACGCCGGACCTGCGGGACCTGCTGGCCGACGCGTTCACGGTCTCGGCCAAGCACGGCTTCCTGGACGTGTTCGCGTTCGAGCTGATCAAGGAGGGGCTGGCCGGTCCGTCGCTGGTCACCCGGCTGCGCGCGATCGACGAGAACGCCGGCCGGTTCCAGCTCCAGGCGTTCCAGAACGGGAAACGGCACGCGGTCAACCCGATGATGTACGCGGAGGGCCTGCTGCGCGCCTGCGACTACGTCTGCCGGATAGACGTGGACGGCACCCAGGCCGGCACCGGCGTGCTGGTCCGGCCCACCGTGGTGGCCACCATGGCGCACGTGGTGTGGCCGCTGCTGGTGTCCACGGAGGACACGCTCGCCGCCGCGCCGGACAGCCTGCGCCGCCTGGAGATCACGTTCCGGGACTACGTGGACCGGGCCGCGACCCGGCTGGCCGGCGAGACCGCCACGCTGCACCCGGAGTGGCTGCTCTACGGCAGCCCGCCGACCGAGAGCGAGCGCCTGGCCAAGGACGTGCGTGACATCGCCGGCATCGCCGCGCCCGCCGGGCCGTGGGACCTCGCGCTGATCCGGCTCGCCGCACCGCCGAAGGGCGCCACCCAGGCCGAACTGATGGGCACCCCGCCGGCCGGCCCGTTCGAGGTCAGCCTGCTGCACCACCCGCACGGGCCGAACCCGCAGGGCGAGCCGCTGCTGCTCTCCGACGGCCACCTCGACGAGCAGCTCGGCGACCCACCGGTGCGCTACCTGCACGACGTGAACACGCTCGGCGGCTCCTCCGGCGCGCCCGTCTTCGACCAGCGGTGGCGGATCGTGGCTCTGCACCAGGGCGGCGTCACCGGCGTGCGCAACCGGGCCGTACCGGTCCGGGACTGGTCGCCGATCCTGGACCGGCCGCTCCCGGACGGCGTGCCCTACGTGCACGTGCTGCCGCGGCTGAACAACCACCCGGTGATCGGCCGCCGCCTCACCCAGCAGCGGATGTGGCGCGCGATCCGGCACGACGCGCCGCCGGTCGAGCGCCTCTTCGTCCTCCGCGGCGCGCCCGGCACCGGCAAGCGCTTCACCAAGCTGCTGGTCCGCGAGTTCGTGGAACGGCACAGCGACGGCGTGGTGGTCACGCTCGACCTGGCGAACGCGCTCGCCCAGGACGCGGACGGCTTCGCCCGCTGGATCACCGGCGCGCTCTCCGCGCCCGAGCCCGCGCTCGCCCACAGCGACGTGCTCACCACCGCGCCGCGCGAGGTCCGCGACGGCGTGCTGCCCGGACTCACCCAGCGCGTGTCCGAGGTGGGCGGTGACCGGCCGGTGTGGCTGGTGCTGGAAGGATTCGGCGGGGCTTCCCTGGACGTACCGGCGGGGGTGAAGGACGTGGTGGTGAACCTGATGGGCCGGCTGGCCGACAACCCGTCGCAGCGACTGGTGCTGGTCGGCTGGGACGAGCCGCCGCCGGAGGGCTTCGAGGCGGCGATCGAGGAGCTGTCGTTCCCGACCGCGTACGACGTGGCCGCGCACTTCACGCCGGAGGGCGCGCAGCCGCCGGACGCGCTGGTCGCGGCCGTGCCGTCGCTGCTCGCGCTGCAACAGGCGCAGGGCCTGCACGGCTATCCGGCCGCGCTCGCCGTGCTGCGCATGCTGGCCGCGGGCGTGGCGCGATGACGCAACCCTCGTCGGAGGCGGCCGCGCTCGCCGCGATCCGCGAGATGTGGGAGGGCCGCTCCGCGGCCGAGCGGTCCGCGTTCGCCTCGTCGCTGGCCGCGCCGCCGCCCGCGGCCGACACCGGCCACGAGGACCACACCGCGAGGGTACGGCGCAGGGCCGCGCTCTCCGGCGCGGCCGACCCGGGCGCGCTGGTGATCGGCCTGGACGCCGCGGACGGCGCGCGCGTGCTGGACCTGCTCGTGCCCGCGTTCGACCGCGCGCACACGGAGGACGGCTGGCGCTGGACCATGCGCAGCGGGCCGCGCCGCGAGACGCTGCACGGGCTCACGCCGGAGGCGCTGGTCGCGGCGCTCGCCGACGTCGGCGACATCCCCACCGACGAGGCCGGCCGCTACCTGCGCCTGCTGGCCGCGCGCGCGATCGGCGCCGCGCGGCCGTCCGTCTCGGCCGAGCTGGGCGCGGCGGCCGGCGTGGTCACCGGCGCCAGCGGCGACTACGCGGCCTCGGTGGCGGGCGCGCTGGCCGGCGCGCTGCCCGAGTCGGTCCCGGAGGAGCCGTCGCCGCGCGTGGTGCTCCAGGCGCTGGCCTGGGCCGAGCCGCTCGGCGGGTTCGCCGGCGACCTCGCGGAGGCCCGGCGGCGGGTCCGCGTGGAGGCGGTGGCGGACAGCTACGGCGCGCTGCTCGGCAACGGGTTCTTCGGGCGGGAGGAGGAACTGCTCCGGCTGCGCGAGTTCGCCTCCGCGCCGATCGCGGTCGCCGGGGACGTACCGGTGCCGCTGCTGCCGGTGGTCGGGCTGGGCGGCTCCGGGAAGTCGACCGCGCTGGCCGCGTTCGCCGAGCCGTACCTGCGGGAGATCCTGCGCCCCGGCTCGACCGGCCCGGTCGTGATCGTCATCGACTTCGACCGGGTGCAGTTCCGCATCGACGCGGAACTCGAACTGTCCTTCGAGGTCACCCGCCAGCTCGGCAACGCGCACCCGGTCGCGGCCGCGGACTTCTCCGCGCTGCGCTACCAGGTGCGCCAGGAGCGCGCGGGCACGGCCCCGGCCCGCTACACCGGCTCGCTCGCGGCCGGCGAGGGCGCGGGCGACGCGACCGCGTTCGAGCGGGACGCGTCACTGCTGGTGCGCATGCACGAGCTGGACTCGCGCGTGGTGCTGCTGATCCTGGACACGTTCGAGGAGTGGCAGCGCGACCGGCCCGACCCGTCCCGCCCACGCCTGCACGACAACGACCCGGAGGCGCGCATCCTCCGCTGGATCGCCCGCCTCCGCGACACCATGGACCTGCGCGGCCTGCGCGTCATCCTGTCCGGCCGCGCCGACGTCGCCATCGACCCGGCCGGCATCACCGGCCGGGTCACCGTCGCGGAGGCCGTCTGCCTCGCCGACCTGGCGCCGGGCGCGGCGGCCCAGCTGCTGGTCGCGCACGGCGTCGCGGACACCCAGGCGCCCGCGCTGGTCGAGCTGATCGGCGGCAACCCGCTCACGCTGCGGGTGGCCGCGCGGTTCTTCGCGCACCTGTCGCCGGCCGAGCGGGACGAGTTCATCGCGGGCAACGCCGCCTCGGTGCGCGGCCTCGACGGCGAGATGCGGCGCGAGGTGCTCTACGAGCGCTTCCTCGGGCACATCCCCGGCCCGCGCGTCCGCCGCCTGGCCCACCCCGGCCTGGTACTGCGGCGGGTGACGCCGGACCTGATCCGCCACGTGCTCGCCCCGCACTGCGGACTCGGCGACGTCACCGACGACGAGGCCGCCGAACTGCTGGAACGCCTCGCCGACGAGGTGTGGCTGGTCAAGCGCGACGGCGACGTGCTCCGGCACCTGCCGGACGTGCGCCGGGCGATGCTGCACCTGATGACCTCCGACCCCGTGCAGGCCGGCGCGCTGGCCGCGATCCACCGCGCGGCCGCCGCCTGGTACCGCGAGGGGCGCGACCTGACCGGCGAGGCCGCGGCCGTCGAGGTGCTCTACCACGAGCTGATGCTGGACGGCGACGAGATCATGGACGCCGGCGACGCGCGGCTGTCCACCCGGCTGGTCGCGCTCGGCGACTCGGTGGCCGACCTGCCCGCGACCAGGGCGGCCGAGGCGCGGGTGCTGCGCGGCGAGCTGCCGCCGCTCGCGGACGTGCTGCCGGTGCGGGACCGGATCTGGGCGCGCTGGGTGGACCGCAAGGGCCGCACGCTGCTCGACAACAACGCGCCCGGCGAGTCACTGGAGTTGCTCGACGCCCGGCCCGTTCCCGCGGAGCCGGTGTGGCTCGCTCAGGCGTTCAACGACCTCGGCCGCTGGGACGACTACCACGCGGCGGCCGCCGCATACGGTTCCGGACGCGCTGCCCCGCACCGCTACCACGTCGTGGCGGCGGTGGTGACCGCGACCGAGGCGTCGATGTTCTCGCAGCCGGACGTGGAGGGCTTGGGCGCCGATGACGAGGCCGACTACAACAGTCACGTCCTGACGCACTATTTCTATCGGCTCCTGCTCCAGCGCCCGGACGACATCGCGGACTGGCGTCGCAGGGATCCACGCCTCGTCCAATTCGCCGAAGGCGTCCCGGCTCACGACAGCACCTTCTCCGACCTCTTCCCGGTGGACGAGTTCCGGAGGACCCTCGTGTGGGTGGTGGCGGGCTGTCCGGCCGGCGCGTTCGTGGCCAACATCGCATGGCCCAACGGTGGCGAGATCGTCTCCCGTAGCGTGATCGAGCGTTCGCCAGGATGGTTGTGGAATCTCCGGGGCGACAACCCTGAACTGCGAGCCGCCGTGCGAACGGCGCTCGTGCGGACGGGAGACCCGGCCCCGCCGGACGCCGACTTCCTCGCCCGGATCGACCGGGACGGCGGCCTCGGCGCCTTCCTGGACACCAGCGTCGCGCGGTGGCCCGAGGCGGCGCTGCTGCGCACCGTCCGGGACGCCTTCCACCGCTGGGACCGGGCCAACAACGACGTGATCGCCGCCGTCATCCGGGACGTCGAGGCGGGCTGGCCCGGCACGTGAGCCCGGTCAGGGGCGGCGGCGGAGCGTGGCCAGCGTGATCGCGGTGAAGAGGAGCGTCACCACGCCCGTGACGATCAGCAGCGCGGTCACGGAGGCGTGACCGGCGGTAGGCGTGTCGACGTCGGCCATCCGGACCGGGACGGCGGTGGGGACGGGCTCGGCGCCGGGGGTCGCGTAGACCGGGTCCTGCCAGCAGGCGAGGAAGAGCAGGACGGCCAGGAACAGCAGGATCGCCCAGCGCACCACGCGGCGCCGGGTCAGGAACGGGCCGGCCTCCGAGGTGGAGGCCGGGATCGCGGGAGACCGGCGCGGGCTCATGGACGGCTACCCGGGGAGCGCGGTCCAGGACTGGTGGAGCAGGCCCTCCGGGTTCTGGAGCGCGAGCACGCGCGCGCCGCCGTACCGCTGCTCGCCCAGGCCGACCACCAGGTTGGCGCCGGCCGCGCGGAGCGTGAAGCCGTTGTCGGTGGGCAGCACGACCCAGAGCTGTTCATCGGCCGCCTCCTTGCAGGTGACCTGGACGAGGGGGACTCCGGCGGCGACCTCGCCGCCCAGCGGGACCACGCACTTGTCGGTGACCCGGGAGACGAGCCGGAAGGCGTTGCCGACCCGGCGCAGGCTCCACTGCTGCTGGGTGACGCCCTCGGCGCGCTGGACCACGATCGGCGTGGACTCGTTGGTACGGGCCCCGTAGAGGTGCGCGGCGCCACCGGTGAGAGCGTTGTTGAGCTGGAACCAGCCCTCCATGATCGGGCGGGCGGCCGGCGCGGTCTTGGCGGCCAGCGCGTCCGTGAACCGTTCGCCGTCGCTGGTCAGCACCTGGATGCTGTACTCCGTGCCGGGCTGCAGGCCGATGATCCGGGCCCGGGTCGCCGCGGTGACGCCGATGATCTGCCCGTTGACCGCGACCGTGTAGTGCACCGCGTCCGCGTCCGCGTTCCAGCTGATCCGGGTGGACGTGCTGGTGGTGTCCCGGATCTTCAGGAAGCCGGGTGGCGGCGGTGCGCCGATCGGCGGCTCGCTGGCCAGGCCGGACTCGTCCGGCGGCGGGGCCGGCAGCGACGGCGTCGGCGAGGCGGCGGACGGCGTGGCCGAGGGCGCGGGTGAGGCGGTCGCGCCGCCGCCCACGCCGCCGCGCACCGGCTCCGGCAGGCTCTGATCGTCGTCGTCGCCGGCGTCCTCCGGGTCCTCGGGGTCCTCGGGGTCGTCCTCGCCGCCGGTGGGCGTGGGCGAGGCCGGCGTGGGCGAGGGCGATCTGGTCGCGGCCGTGGACCGCTGCGGCGACGGTGTGGGGCTGACGCGCGCCGGCGGTGCGACGCCGGCCGGCCGGTCGGGCGTCTGCCCGGTGGCCGGTGCCTCGGCCGGGGCGGGCTCGCGGATCAGGAACTCGCTGTTCGCCAGGTTCCAGTTCTGCGCGAGGTAGCTGCCCGGCTCCGGGGCGGTGTTGAAGTAGTCGTCGCCGCCGCAGTCGAGCAGCGCCTCGGCGGACGGGCTCTCGCAGCTGGTACGGACCTCCTCGCCGCTCTCGTCGGCGTAGCACATCAGGTCGTGGTCGTCGAGGCAGTGGCCCATGCCGGTGCCGTTCGGCGCGGTGTCGGCGACGCCGCCGAGCGTGTGCACGAGCTGGTGCGTGGCCATCGGCGCGGACCAGCAGCCGGCGTCCACCCGCGCGTACGACGGGCCGCCGTTGTTCAGGTTTCCCGCCTCGGCGCGGGTGTCCTTGATGAACGTGGCGATGCCGCAGTAGACGTTCGTGTCCGCAAAGATCAGGTACTTCCGGTCGGTGCGGTCGTAGCCGAGCGCGCGCATGCCCTCGAGCGTCTGGTCGAAGCTGCGCAGCCGGTCGGCCGGGAGCTGCACCTCGGTCACGTCCACGCGGCAGTCGGGCGTGGTGACGTAGCGGACGTGGCGGATGCCGCCGGTGCGGGCCGCGCTCGCGGAGAAGATCTCGTCGACCTCCGCGGACCACCGGCGGATCGACGGCAGGTACCGGCTGTACCGGCTGACCGCGTCCGTCGGGTACGCGTAGATGACCTGCACCCGCTTGCCCTGGTAGCCGTCGCCCTCGCAGGCCACGCCGTCGTCGCCCATGGTGAACGCGTCGTCGCCGCTGGCCGGGTCCGGCACCAGCGCGGGCATCGAGCTGGCCGGCACGACCGCGCCCTCGTCGCGCACCACCTCCGCGTCGTCCGGCACGCCGGTGGTGTCCCGGACCGGCTCGACCAGCGGCGGCACGCCCTCCGCGATCGGCGCCACGTCCTGGGTGACCTTGAACGACGGCGGTGCCGGGTCCGGCCCGTACGAGCAGACGTCCTCGGTGCCGTTGACCTCGTAGGCGCCGATGCAGAGCGAGTTGCGGGCGGCCGGTGTGAGCCCGTCGTAGACCAGTCCGTCCTCGGGCTGGCTGGCCGGCAGCGCCGCGATCGGCACCAGGCCGGGCAGCGAGGAGATGCCGGGCGACCACTGGGTGAGCACCGCGGGCATCAGCAGCAGGAGCACGCCGAGCAGCACGGCGCCGGTGGCCAGGTTGATCCGCCTGGGCAGGCGCGCGGTGGCGGCCAGGTCGCGCGCGGCCGAGGTGCGCCGGACGACCTCGCCGTGCCGTTTCGCGGCGCGCGGGGAGACCGGGGCGGCCACCGCGGGACGGCCGCCGCGGTCGCGCCGGATCGCCTGCACGCGCATGAGCTGCGTGCGGCTGGCCCAGGCGGGCAGTTCCTGGACGCGGCGGCGGGCGCCCTCCCGGCGTACCGCCGAGGGGGTCAGGGTCTCGTTCTCCGGCGTCACCTGCGGCGTCGGCGTGAGGCGGTCGCGCAGCGACGTGATCGCCGGGACCACCCGGGCGGTGACCAGCGCGCGCACGCTGTCCCAGCGCCCCTTCAGGCGCGGCTCGGGCGCGCCCGCGCGACGGTGCCGCGCGGACGTCGAGGCGAAGGACGCCGGAAGATCCCGGATGAATGAGCGCGTTGTGGCCGTTCGCCGCCGGGGAAGCTCGCGGTGCGACGACACGCGTGTGATACCTCCGCATGGTGGGCGCGCGACGGGGTGAGGGTTTGGGGGACCGCACCCCGCCGCGCGCGGGTTACACCGGACCGGGGTGTGGGGACGAAATGCGGGCGGTGGTCCGACGTAACCGGATGGGATCGGGTAGAAGACTGCCACCTGGCAGATGGCTGTGGGAATGGGCTTAAGGCGAAACTAAGCAAAGTTTGGATTTCGGATCGTTGGGTGTCCTGCACATCACTCCGAGTGATCCCGCGGGCGCGGCCACCGGGGCCGTCCGGGTTCGCCCGCCAGGCGTCCGACCAGGCCGAACCGGCTGGCCTGCTTGGGTTTGGCCTCCGCGTCGCCGAACAGCATGACCACGCTGGCACCGCCGAGCGACGACCGCGCGATGCTCACCGAGCCGCCGGTGGCCAGCGTGGCCCGCTTCGCGATGTCCAGCCCGAGCCCGGTGGAACCGCGGTCGGACGCGCCGCGCTGCAGCGCCCGCTCCGGGTCCGCGATGCCGGTGCCCGCGTCGTCGACCCGGATCGCGATCCAGCCGTCCCGCCGGGACACACCGATCTCGAACGCGGTGCCCTGCGCGGTGTACCGGAACACGTTGCCCAGCACCGCGTCCAGCGCGGCGGCCAGCTCGGACCGGGGTACCTGCACCGGGATGCGGGTCTGCGCGCCGATCACCCGGTACGGCCGGTTCTGGTCGCCGGCCAGCGCGGACCAGAACGTCATCCGCTCCCGGACCACCTCGCTGGCGTCGCAGCCGCCGTCCTCCGGCGGTGGCGCACCCCGGTCCGCGACCGCGCGCCGGGTGGTGGTGATCAGCGCGTCCACCTCGCCCTCGAGCGTCACGATCGCCTGCCGGATGCGCCGGATGGTGCGCCGCCGGTCCAGCTCCGCCGCGGAGAAGTCGCCGACGCTGGTGTCGTCCGGGTCGAGCGCCTCCGCGTCCAGCCGCAGCACGGTCAGCGGGGTACGCAGCCGGTGCGACAGGTCCGCCACCATCTCCCGCTCGTTGGTGCGCGAGGTGACCAGCCGGTCCGCCATCCGGTTGAACGCGTACCCGGCCTCGGCCAGCTCGCGCGGCCCGGTCGGCTGGATGCGCACGCCGAGGTCGCCGTCGCCGACCGCCATCGCGGCCCGGACCAGCGACCGCGCGGAGCCGACCGTCTTCGCGGCCAGCCGGTCGACGACGAACACGCTGGCCGCGACCAGGCCGAGCGCGATCAGCGCGAGCGTCCACCAGATCGCGGGCACGCCGTCGTTGAGCGCGTGATCGGGCACGAAGACCTCGATCACCGCGGTGTTCTCGCCGACGATCACCGGCTCCAGCCGCAGCGCGCCGCCGTCCGAGTCCACCACGATCGGGCGGCCGGCGCCGACCGTCCGCTCCAGGTCGGCGTCGGAGGCGCGGCCGGTCGCGGACTCGTTGGAGAGCCCGAGCACCACCGGGGTGTCGGTCAGCGGTCCGCTGCCGGCCGCCTCGATCGCGCGCCGCACGCCCGCCTCGTCGGCCTGCGCGGCCAGCGCGCCGGCCACGATCGCACTGCGCCGGCCGGCCTCGGTCAGCGCGCGCTCGCGTGCGTCCTCCCGGACCTGGACGGCCAGCGGGATCACGAAGACCAGCGCCGCCACCGCGGTCATCGCCGCGCTGACGTACGCCAGCCCGGCCCTCAGTCCGGTGCCACCAACCGGAATCCGACCCCCCGCACGGTGCGCAGGTAGCGGGGTTTCGCCGCGGACTCGCCCAGCTTGCGACGAAGCCAGTACAGGTGCACGTCGATCGTCTGGTCCTCGCCGACCGATGGCTGTCGCCATACCTCCTCCAACAGCTCCCGGCGGGACACCACGCGGCCCGGGCGGGCCGCGAGATAGGCGAGCAGGTCGAATTCCTTGCGGGTCAGCGCCAGCGGCGCGCCGTCGAGCTGCGCGGAGCGCTCGCCGACGTCGACGCGCAGGCCGCCGACCTGGTGCACGGCCGGCTGGGCCGTGCGGGTGGCCCGCCCGGCGCGGCGCAGCACGGTGGTGATGCGCGCGTCCAGGTGGGCGCCGGTGAACGGCTTGACCATGTAGTCGTCCGCGCCGGAGCGCAGCAGCCGGACGATGGACTGCTCGTCGTCCCGCGCGGTGGCGATGATGATCGGCACGTCCGTGATGCCGCGCAGCATCCGCAGCGCGTCCGCGCCGTCCAGGTCGGGCAGCCCGAGGTCCAGCACGACCAGGTCCGGGGTCTCCGCGGCGACGCGGCGCAGGGCTTCCAGCGCCGTGCCGACGGCATGGACGGCATGCCCACGATCGGCGAGGCTGCGCAACATCGCACCCCGCACGACGTGGTCGTCCTCGACGAGCAACACCGTGGCCATGCGAAGAACGTACTTGGCGTGGCAAGCGTCGCGGCGCGCAGGGCATCGATGTTGTGGGATGAGTCAGGAAATATCAGGCGATAAAGACCGGTCCATCGGTACGGATTTCGACCGCTCTCCCGACCCGCCGCCGCCGTTCGGCGTACCCCTGCCGACCGGGGGACGAACTGCTAAGAATGCGGAATGACCTACATTCCGGCTCCCGACCGTTATGACGGCCCGATGCGGTACCGGCGCACCGGGCGTTCCGGACTCGACCTGCCGGTGCTGTCACTGGGGCTGTGGCACAACTTCGGCGACGACGTGGCGATCGAGACGCAGCGGGACATCGTGCGGCACGCGTTCGACGCCGGCATCACCCACTTCGACCTGGCCAACAACTACGGGCCGCCGTACGGCGCGGCCGAGCTCAACTTCGGGCGGCTGCTGCGGGAGGACCTGCGTCCGTACCGTGACGAGATCGTCGTCTCCACCAAGGCCGGCTGGGACATGTGGCCGGGGCCGTACGGGCAGGGCGGCGGCTCGCGCAAGTACGTGCTGGCCAGCCTGGACCAGTCGCTGGCCCGGCTCGGGCTGGACCACGTCGACACCTTCTACTCGCACCGGTACGACCCGGACACGCCGCTGGAGGAGACCGCGACCGCGCTGGACACCGCGGTGCGCTCGGGCCGGGCGCTGTACGTCGGCATCTCCTCCTACGACGCGGACCACACCCGTGAGATGGCCGGCCTGCTGCGCGGGCTCGGCACACCGTTGCTGATCCACCAGCCGTCGTACTCGATGCTCAACCGCTGGATCGAGACCGAGGGCCTGCTCGACGCGGCGGCCGAGGTGGGCGCCGGCGTGATCGGCTTCACCGCGCTGGCCCAGGGCCTGCTCACCGGCAAGTACCTGGACGGCGTGCCGTCCGGGTCCCGCGTCGACCAGGGCAAGTACACGATCGACGACGACCGCGTGGCGCAGCTGACCGCGCTGAACGAGATCGCCGGCCGCCGCGGGCAGACGCTCGCGCAGCTGGCGCTGGCCTGGGCGCTGCGCGACCCGCGGGTGACCTCGCTGGTCATCGGCGCGAGCAGCACCGCCCAGCTGGACCAGAACATCGGCGCGCTGGCCGTCCCGGACTTCTCCGGCGAGGAGCTGGCGGAGATCGACAAGGTGCTGGCCACGAACACCACCTCGGTGGACGAGTGGGAGGACGCGCGCCGCGGCACGCTCTGACCCGGCGCCGGGCCGGACTCCGGCGGCCGGTGGGTACAGCCCGAAACCACTGCTGCCGGACATCCGCCGGTACGCGGACACCGGCGCCGTCGCGGCGCGGGGCCGGTGCTCGCCCGCCCGCCGCGCGTGCGGGAGGATCGCGCGCGGGAAGCGTACGACCTGGCCGACGCGCCCGGGGCGGGTCCGGCGGCTCGGTCCGTGCGGCGGCCCGGACCGCGCGAGGCAGGAGCGCGTCCCTCGTCGGCGGCGGCGTGCGCAGCGATAGCATCGGTGGGTTACTCGACCGACCGAACGGAGATCCCACCGTGTCCGCACCGACATCGAAGCCCGCTGAGACGGACCAAGTCGTCGTCCCGGCCGGGACGACGGCGGCCGACGCGGTGGCGGCGATCGGCCTGCCGCTCGCCGGCCCGAAGGCGATCGTCGTGGTCCGCGACGAGCACGGCAAGCTGCACGACCTGGACTGGTCCGCCGACCACGAGACCGTGATGACGCCGGTCCCGCTGGACTCGCCGGACGGGCTGAACGTGCTGCGTCACTCCACCGCGCACGTGCTCGCCCAGGCCGTGCAGGACCTGTTCCCGGAGGCGAAGCTCGGCATCGGGCCGTACATCCGGGACGGTTTCTACTACGACTTCGACGTGGCCAAGCCGTTCACGCCGGACGATCTCGGCAAGATCGAGAAGAAGATGCAGGAGATCATCAAGAGCAACCAGCGGTTCCGCCGCCGGGAGTTCTCCTCCATCGAGCAGGCCCGCGAGGAACTGGCCAACGAGCCGTACAAGCTGGAGCTGGTCGGCGAGGCCGGCGCCGGTGGCTTCGACGCCGAGGAGATCATGGAGGTCGGCGGCGGCGAGCTGACCATCTACGACAACCTGGACGCGTCCGGCGAGAAGGTCTGCTGGGGCGACCTGTGCCGCGGCCCGCACCTGCCGAACACGCGGCTGATCGGCGCGTTTAAGCTGCAGCGCTCCGCCGCGGCCTACTGGCGGGGCAGCGAGAAGAACCCACAGCTCCAGCGGGTGTACGGGACGGCCTGGCCGACCCGGGACGCGCTCAAGGCGTACCAGAAGCTGCTGGAGGAGGCGGCCCGCCGCGACCACCGCAAGCTCGGCGCGGAGCTCGACCTGTTCTCCTTCCCGGACGAGATCGGCTCCGGCCTCGCGGTGTTCCACCCGAAGGGCGGCATCATCCGGCGCGAGCTGGAGAACTACTCCCGCGAGCGGCACGAGACGGCCGGCTACTCGTTCGTGAACACGCCGCACATCACCAAGGGCAGCCTGTTCGAGACCTCCGGGCATCTGCAGTGGTACGCGGACGGCATGTTCCCGCCCATGGAGGTCGAGGGCGCGAACTACTACCTCAAGCCGATGAACTGCCCGTTCCACAACCTGATCTTCCGGAGCCGCGGCCGGTCCTACCGTGAGCTGCCGCTGCGCCTGTTCGAGTTCGGCAGCGTCTACCGGTACGAGAAGTCCGGCGTGATCCACGGCCTCACCCGGGTGCGCGGCATGACGCAGGACGACGCGCACATCTACTGCACGCCGGAGCAGATGGGCGACGAGCTGAAGTCGCTGCTAACGTTCGTGCTCGACCTGCTGCGAGACTACGGCCTGGACGACTTCTACCTCGAGTTGTCCACCCGCAACCCGGAGAAGTCCGTGGGTACGGACGAGAACTGGGACCGGGCCACCGAGGCGCTGCGGATCGCGGCCGAGGACTCCGGCCTCGAACTGGTCCCCGACCCGGGCGGCGCGGCGTTCTACGGCCCGAAGATCTCGGTCCAGGCGCGCGACGCGATCGGCCGCACCTGGCAGATGTCCACCATCCAGGTGGACTTCAACCTGCCGGAGCGGTTCGACCTGGAGTTCGCCGCGTCCGACGGCTCCCGCCAGCGGCCCGTGATGATCCACCGAGCGCTGTTCGGGTCGATCGAGCGCTTCTTCGGCGTGCTCACCGAGCACTACGCGGGCGCGTTCCCGGCCTGGCTGGCGCCGGTGCAGGTGGTCGGCATCCCGATCCGCGAGGACCACGCCTCCTACCTGGAGGGCTTCATCTACCTGCTGAAGGCCGCGGGCATCCGGGCCGAACTGGACGCGGGCGACGATCGGATGCAGAAGAAGATCCGTACCGCGCAGCAGCAGAAGATCCCGTTCATGGTGCTGGCCGGCGACGACGACGTGGCCGGTCAGACCGTGTCGTTCCGCTACCGCGACGGCTCGCAGCGCAACGGCGTGCCGCTGGACGAGGCGGTCCGGCACGTCTCCGACATCGTCCGCTCCCGCACCAACGTGCCGCCGTCGGCGAACCCGGTGGCGGAGCCGCCCGCGCCCGACACCAGCGCGGCCGACCTGGAGGAGCGGACCATGCAGGAGGTGACGGCGCTCGCCAACCAGGCGGCCGCCAAGCACGCGCGGTGACGTCGTGACGCGACGGGCCGGGGCGCGTGACCCGGCCCGTCGCGCGTTTCCGGGGCGTTGCAACAAAGCTGCACATCGATGTCATTGACCGTGTCGCCGGGCGCGCGTTAGCGTCGTTCCAGGTGCGCGGGTAAGCGCTTTCCCTCGGTGTCGCGGTCCCGCCGGCTCCACGTGTTCACCGCTCAGTCCCGTGTTTCCGCGCCGCGTTCGCCCACCCCGGAGGAGCACGCCCATGCGCCGACGGACCATCTTCACCGCGACCGGTGCCGGCGCGCTCGCCGCGCTCACCGGCGCACCCCCCGCGTTCGCGGCCGCCGGGCGCGACGGCCTCACCGTCGCGCCCGGCGACAGCCTCCAAGCCGCGGTCGACGCCGCGCCGCCGGGCCGGCCGTTCACCATCCGGCTCCGCCCGGGTACGTACCGTGGGCAGGTCGTCATTCCGGCCGACCGGCCGGGCCTGACGCTGATCGGCCTCGGCCGGCGCCCCGCGGACGTGCTGGTCGTCGACGACCGCGCCAACGGCACGCCCAACCCCGCCACCGGTGGCACCTGGGGCACGTCCGGCAGCGCGTCCGTCACCATCTCCGCCGACGACGTGACCGTCCGCAACCTCACCGTCGTGAACGCGTTCGACGAGGCCGCCCACCCGGAGATCTCGGGTCACCAGGCCGTCGCCGTGCTCACCCGCGGCGACCGGCTGGTCTTCGCGCGCGTCGCGTTCCTGGCCAACCAGGACACGCTCTACGTCAACAGTCCCGCCGCCACCACGATCTCGCGCGCGTACTTCCGCGACTGCTACGTGGAGGGCGACGTCGACTTCATCTTCGGCCGCGCCACCGCGGTCTTCGACCGCTGCCGCATCCACTCCCTCAACCGCCGTCTCGGGTACGTGACCGCCGCCAGCACCGACGCCGGCAACCCGCACGGGCAACTCTTCACCCACTGCCGCTTCACCGGCGACGCCCCCGCCGGCACCGTCTACCTGGGCCGCCCCTGGCACCCGGGCAACGACCCGAACGCGATCGGCCAGACGATCATCCGCGACTCCTGGCTCGGCGCGCACATCCGGCCCGGCACCCCGTGGTCGGACTTCGGCACCTGGCCCTGGACCGAGGCCCGCTACGCCGAGTGGTGCAATCTGGGCCCCGGCGCCGGTCGCGGTCCCGCGCGTCCGCAGCTGACGTCGCCGCACGGCTACGACGCGCGCACGTTCCTGGCCGGTGCCGACGGGTGGCATCCGCGTACCCCATAGGATCGCTGCGTGGGAGAGACCTTCATCAGCCCGGTCGAGACCGGCGAACCCGACGATCTCGACCGGCTCTGGACCCCACACCGGATGACCTACATCGCCGGCCAGGAGCGCCCGTCGGACGGCTGCGCGTTCTGCCTCGCGCCGGGGCTGCCGGCCGCCGACAGCCTGGTGGTGGCGCGTGGTGCGCTGGTCTACGCGGTCCTCAACCTGTATCCGTACAACCCCGGCCACCTGCTCATCTGCCCGTACCGCCACCTGCCCGACTACACCGACCTGACGGTGGAGGAGACGGCGGAACTCGCGGTCTTCACGCAGACGGCGATGCGCGTGGTGCGGTCGACGAGCAGCGCGCACGGGTTCAACATCGGCATGAACCAGGGCTCCGTGGCCGGGGCCGGCATCGCGGCGCACCTGCACCAGCACGTCGTCCCCCGCTGGGGCGGCGACGCCAACTTCATGCCGATCGTGGGCCGCACCAAGATCCTGCCCCAGCTGCTGACGGAGACGCGCGACCTACTGGCGCGGGCGTGGCCGGCCACCGGCTGATCGACGGTTTCGGCCGCCGCCGTCGGCATCGTGCTCCCGACGACGGGGCCCGAGGCGCCACACCCGCCCCGGGCCCAGACCTCACCCACCTCACGCCGTGGCGTGTTCCTTCTTCACGGCATCCGCCAGGTGGGACGGCATCGGGTCGTAGCGGACGAACGCACGGCTGAACGTCCCGGCTCCCGACGTCATCGAGCGCAACTCGACCGCGTACCGCACCAGTTCCGTCGCCGGGACCTCCGCCCGGATCAGCGTCCTGCTGCCGTCCGGGTCCGCGTCGCTGCCCATGACCCGCCCGCGCCGGCCGGACAGGTCGCTCATGACCGCTCCCACGTAGGCGTCCGGGACCCGGATCGTGACGTCGTCCACCGGTTCGAGCAGCGTGATCGTCGCCTTCTCGGCCGCGTCCTTCAGCGCGAGCGAGCCCGCTGTCTGGAACGCGGCGTCGGACGAGTCGACGCTGTGCGCCTTGCCGTCGAACAGCGTCACCCGCAGGTCCACCACCGGATAGCCGGCCGCGATGCCGCGCTCCATCTGGGCGCGCACGCCCTTCTCCACGGACGGGATGTAGTTGTGCGGGACCGCGCCGCCGACCACCTTGTCGACGAACTCGAAGCCGGAGCCGGGTGGGAGCGGCTCGACCGAGATGTCGCAGACGGCGTACTGGCCGTGGCCGCCGGACTGCTTGACGTGCCGGCCGTGGCCCTTGGCCGGGCCGCCGAACGTCTCGCGCAGCGGCACCCGGACCGGCTCGGTGTCCAGGTCGGCGCCGCCGGTGCGCAACCGGTCCAGCACCACGTCCGCGTGCGCCTCGCCCATGCACCAGAGGACGAGCTGGTGCGTGTCCGGGTTGCGCTCCAGGCGCAGCGTGGGGTCGCCCGCGACCAGCCGGGCCAGGTTCTTGGCGAGCGCGTCCTCGTCGGAGCGGGACTTGGCGACCACCGCCACCGGCAGCAGCGGCTCCGGCATGTCCCACGGCTCGACGAGCAGCGGCTGTTCCTTGGTGGAGATGGTGTCGCCGGTCTCCGCGCTGCCGGACTTGGTGATCGCGCAGATGTCGCCGGCGATGCACGCGCCGACCTCGCGCAGCGCGGTGCCGAGCGGCGAGTAGATGTGCGCGATCCGCTCGTCCGCGTCGTGGTCGGGGTGGCCGCGGGAGGCGAGGCCGTGGCCGGAGACGTGCACGACCTTCTCCGGGGTGAGCGTGCCGGAGAAGACGCGGACCAGGGAGACGCGGCCGACGTGCCGGTCGATGGTGGTCTTGACGACCTCCGCGACGAGCGGGCCGTCGGGGTCGCAGAGCAGTGGCTCGCGGGCGGAGCCGTCGATGCCGGTGACGGTGGGGAGGTCGTGTTCGAGCGGGGAGGGGAACGCCTTGGTGAGCAGCTCCAGCAGCGCGTCGAGGCCGACCCGGTCGGGCGCGCAGACCGGGACGACCGGGTAGAAGTGGCCGCGCGCCACCGCCTTCTCCAGGTCGTCGATGAGCACGTCCACCGGGATCTGCTCACCGGCCAGGTAGCGGTCCATCAGCGTCTCGTCCTCGGACTCCGCGATGATGCCCTCGATCAGCTCGTTGCGGGCCTCCTCGATCGCGCCGTAGTGCTCCGGGTCGGGGTCGCGGACCTCGGGCGGGTAGCCGTTCGTGTAGTCGAAGACGCGCTGGGTGATGAGTCCCATCAGGCCGGTGACGTTCTCACCGTCGTCGTCGAGCATCGGCAGGTAGAGCGGGAGCACGTTGTCGCTGAAGACCCGCTGGCAGAGCGCCACGGTCTCGTCGAGGTCGGCGCGCGGATGGTCGAGCCGGGTGACGGCGACCGCGCGCGGCATGCCGACCGCGGCGCACTCCTCCCAGAGCGCGGCGGTGGCCGCGTCCATGCCGTCGACCGCGGAGACCACGAACAGCGCGGCGTCGGCGGCGCGCAGCCCGGCGCGCAACTCGCCGACGAAGTCCGCGTAGCCGGGGCTGTCGAGCAGGTTGACCTTGATGCCGTCGTGCATCAGCGGCGCGCAGGCGAGCGTGACGGAACGCTGCTGCCGTATCGCGGCCGGGTCCTGATCGCAGACGGTGGTGCCGTCGGTCACGGTGCCGGTGCGCGGAACCGTGCCGGTCGCGGCCAGCAGCGCCTCCACCAGAGTCGTCTTGCCGGCGCCGGAGTGACCCACCAGCACCACGTTGCGTACCCTGCCGGGTTCATCCACCACCGGCGCACTGCCGGTGACCGCCCTCTCCTGCGTCTTCTGCGCCATGATGCGGCGCACCTCCCTCGGGTCGATTTGTGTCGTTCATGGCCCCGTCGCGTAGAGGCGTCGCGATGATCTCCCAACGCCGCTCTTAACCTGAAGTTTCGCAAGGTGATACCGGTCACGTTGCCTGATGTAATAGGTCGGTGGCAAGCGGTGACTGTGCGTCAGCTATCAGCGCGTGCGGTGTCGCGTGCCGCGACACGCCGCTATGGTGGGACGGCCATGGCAAAGATCCTCTCGGTCTCGGCGCGCGCCGGGATGGCTCACCTCATCGAACCGGTCAGTCGTGCCCTCCTCCGGCTGGGTGTGACGCCCAACGCGGTCACCGTCGCGGGCACGATCGGCGTGGTCGTCGGCGCCGTGGTCTTCGGCACCCGCGGTCACTTCATCATCGGCGCGCTGTTCATCACGGTCGCGTGCCTCACGGACCTGATCGACGGGACGATGGCCCGCCTGCGCGAGGGGCCGAACGGTAGGTTCGGCGCGCTGCTGGACTCCAGCATGGACCGGGTCGCGGACGCGGCGATCTTCGGCTCGCTGGTGTACTGGTTCGGCAAGGAGGGCGACTGGGTCACCGCGACCGTGGCGCTGGTCTGCCTGGTCGCGAGCGTGCTGGTGTCGTACGTCAAGGCGCGCGCGGAGGGCCTGGGCTTCGACTGCAACGTCGGCATCGTGGAGCGGGCCGAGCGCCTCATCGGCATCGGCATCGGCGCGCTGAGCACCGCGTTCGGCGTGCTCTGGGGCCTGCAGGCGGTGCTATGGATACTCGCCGTCCTCTCGATCGTGACGGCGTGGCAGCGCATGCGGCACGTCTACAAGCAGGACCAGGCGGCACTGCGCGCGCAGCGGCAGAGCACGACCGCATGAGCGGATTAGCGGAGTTCGCCTTCCGGGCCGGGTGGCAGGCCGTGCAGTGGCTGCCCGAGCGGGTGGCGATCGCGCTGTTCCACGCGGGTGCGGACCGCGCCGTGCGCAAGCGCGGCAAGGGCGTCGAGCGCCTCCGGGCCAACCTGCGCCGGGTCCGGCCCGAGATATCCGACGCGGAACTGAACGACCTGGTCAGACGCGGCATGCGGTCCTACGCGCGCTACTGGATGGACACCTTCCGCCTGCACACGTACTCCCGCGACGAGCACCTGCGCCGGTTCCGCTTCGACGGCGAGGAGGAACTGGCCCGGCTCGCCACGTCCGGCCACGGCGCGGTGCTGGCGCTGCCGCACGCCGGCAACTGGGAGGCGGCCGGCGCCTGGGTCGGCGCGAACGGCTGGAAGCTGATCACCGTCGCCGAGCGGCTCAAGCCGGAGGGCGTCTACCAGCGGTTCCTGGCGTTCCGCCGATCGCTCGGCATGGAGATCATCCCGACCAGCGGCGGCGAGCGCGCCCCGCTGGACCTGCTGGCCGAGAAGGTCACGTCCGGTTACCTGGCGCCGCTGCTGGCCGACCGGGACCTGTCCCGGCGCGGCGTCGACGTGACGTTCTTCGGCGGTCGCGCCCGCATGCCCGGCGGCCCCGCACTGCTGGCGCTGCGCACCGGCGCGCCGCTCTACGCGGTGCACATGTGGTACGACCCGGATGGAATCGCCCACGGTCGGCTGGTAGGCCCGATACCCGTGCCGGAAGGGGGCACCCTGGAGGAGCGGGTGCGGTTCCTGACGCAGGAGATCGCGGATCGGCTCGCACAGGGGATCGCCGAGCATCCGGAGGACTGGCACATGCTGCAGCGGGTGTGGGTGGACGAGCCCGCGCAAGCAATGGCCTGAGGGGGTACGAGTGCGGATCGGCATCGTATGCCCGTACTCGTTCGACGTGCCGGGCGGCGTGCAGAACCACGTGATGGACCTGGCCGAGGCGCTGATCGGCCTCGGTCACGAGGTGAGCGTGCTGGCCCCCGCGGACGAGGACTCGTCGCTGCCGCCATACGTGGTGGCGGCCGGGCGGGCGGTCCCGTTGCCGTACAACGGCTCGGTGGCGCGGATCTCGTTCGGCCCGGTGTCGACGGCCCGCGTCCGGCGCTGGCTGGCCCGCGGCCACTTCGACGTGCTGCACGTGCACGAGCCGCTCACGCCGAGCCTGTCGCTGCTGGCCGTGCTCTCCGCGGACGGGCCGGTCGTGGCCACGTTCCACACCGCGATGACCCGATCCCGCGCGCTGGCCGCGGTGCACGGCGCGCTGCAGATCGTGCTGGAGCGGGTGACCGC
Organism: Catenuloplanes atrovinosus; assembly: GCF_031458235.1. NCBI lineage: Bacteria > Bacillati > Actinomycetota > Actinomycetes > Micromonosporales > Micromonosporaceae > Catenuloplanes > Catenuloplanes atrovinosus. The sequence goes on from NZ_JAVDYB010000001.1 coordinate 987,023, forward strand.
GCGCATCGCCGTGAGCGCGCTCGCCCGGCGGGTACAGGTGGAGCACCTGGACGGCGGCGCGGTGGAGATCCCGAACGGCGTGGCCGTGGCCAAGTTCGCCGGCGCGGAGCCGCTGGACGGCTGGCCCGGCCCCGGCGGCGCGATAGGTTTCCTGGGCCGCTTCACCGAGCCGCGCAAGGGCTTCCCGATCCTGCGCGAGGCGTGGGTGTCGCTGGCCCGGTCGCGTCCCGGCCTGCGCCTGCTGGTGGCCGGTCCGGGCGACCGCGACGACCTGCTGGAGGGCGTACCGGTGGAGCTGCGTGACCGGGTGTGCTTCCTGGGCCTGGTATCCGAGCGCGACAAGGCACGCATGCTGCGCAGCGTGGACGTCTACGTGGCGCCGAACACCGGCGGAGAGTCGTTCGGCATGATCCTCACCGAGGCGATGGCGGCCGGCGCCGCGATCGTCGCCAGCGACCTGGACGCGTTCCGCCGCGTGGTCGACAACGGCCGCGCCGCCGAGCTGTTCCCGGTCGGCGACGCGGCGGCGCTGGAGAACGCGCTGGCCGGGCTGCTCGACGACCCGGCCCGCCGGGCCGAGCTGTCCGCGCTCGCGCGCCGCGCCGTGGACGCGTTCGACTGGCCGTCCGTCGCGCGCCGGGTGCTGGAGGTCTACGAGACCGCGATCGAGGCCACGGACGGCCGCGTGCTGGAAGCCCCGCAGGTGATCGAATGAGCACGATGCCCGAGCTGTGGTGGTGGGCCGGCGCTGCCGTGGTGGTCTCGCTGCTCGCCGCGTACCTGGTCTGGACCGACCGCCGGGTGGAACGCCTGCACGCCCGCGCGTCGTCCGCCGCCGCCGCGCTCGACGCCCACCTGCTGCGCCGTGCCGCGGCCGCCGCCGTCCTGGCCGAGCAGCTGGACGCGGTCGAGCTCTACGCCGCCGCCCGCATCGCGCTGGACGCCGGCTCCCGCCTCGACCCGGGCACCGCGCTCGGCACCGGTCCCCGGCTCGGCACGGTCGCCGACTCCGGCGAGCGCGAGGCCGCGGAGAACGACCTCACCCGCCAGCTCCGCCGGCTCGCGCCCACCACCGGCCTGGCCGCGGCCGAGCCGGTCATCGCGGCCAGCCGCCGCGTCGCGCTCGCCCGCCAGGTCCACACGGACTCGGTCCGCGACGCGCTGATCAACCGCGACCGCCCGCTGGTCCGCCTGTTCGGGATGGCTCGCGGCCACCCGCGCCCCCGCTACTTCGACATCGACGAGCCGACGCTGACCCCGTCCCTCACCGAGCCACCCCGCCAGATCACACCGCACCAGGTGGCACCGCGAAGCGACGTCAAGACCTAGGTCGACCCGGGCGTGGCCCGCATGCTCGCGCGGGCGCTGAGTTTGCCCGGGGCCGAGCCCCGGACCCCACGGTCGATGTGCCCGCTTCCGGCGTGGTGCGGCCCGCATGCTCCCGCGGGCGCTGAGTTTGCCCCGGGGCCGAGCCCCGGACCCCACGGTCGGTGTGCCCGGTTCCGGCGTGGTCGCGGCCCGCATGCTCGCGCGGGCGCTGAGTTTGCCCGGGGCCGAGCCCCGGACCCCACGGTCGGTGTGCCCGGTTCCGGCGTGGTCGCGGCCCGCATGCTCGCGCGGGCGCTGAGTTTGCCCGGGGCCGAGCCCCGGACCCCACGGTCGATGTGCCCGGTTCCGGCGTGGTCGCGGCCCGCATGCTCGCGCGGGCGCTGAGTTTGCCCGGGGCCGAGCCCCGGACCCCACGGTCGATGTGCCCGCTTCCGGCGTGGTGCGGCCCGCATGCTCCCGCGGGCCAACCGAGCGGCGGCTCCGCCGCCGCTCCGACGCCGCGTCGGAGCCGGTGCCGCCGTGGGTCGCGGAAGTGCCCCGGTGGTCCGGTTGCGGTGCGGAGGGCGCGTTCGCGTAGGCGGCATGTCGGACATCGGCAGGCCGATTCGCTGTGGAGGAGGCCACCCGGGGGCCGATTGGCCGTCGGCGGGGCAACCAGTCGCGCGTACCATTCGCTGCGTCCACCACACTCCCGAGGAGCATCTCGTGTCCGAGAACCCCGCCACCGAAAACCCAGGTCAGCCCGTCATCGGCAGCGCCCGCGTGAAGCGCGGCATGGCCGAGATGCTCAAGGGCGGCGTGATCATGGACGTGGTCACGGCGGAGCAGGCGAAGATCGCGGAGGACGCCGGCGCCGTGGCGGTCATGGCGCTGGAGCGGGTACCCGCGGACATCCGCGCGCAGGGCGGCGTCTCGCGGATGAGTGACCCCGACATGATCGAGAGCATCATCGAGGCCGTGTCGATCCCGGTCATGGCGAAGGTGCGGATCGGCCACTTCGTCGAGGCCCAGGTGCTCCAGGCGCTCGGCGTGGACTACATCGACGAGTCCGAGGTGCTGACGCCGGCAGACTACGCCAACCACATCGACAAGTGGGCGTACACGGTGCCGTTCGTCTGCGGCGCGACGAACCTGGGCGAGGCGCTGCGCCGGATCACCGAGGGCGCCGCCATGATCCGCTCCAAGGGCGAGGCCGGCACCGGCGACGTCTCCAACGCGACCACCCACATGCGGAAGATCCGTGCCGAGATCAAGCGGCTGACCAGCCTGCCGGAGGACGAGCTGTACGTCGCGGCCAAGGAGCTCCAGGCGCCGTACGAGCTGGTCAAGGAGGTCGCCGAGACCGGCAAGCTCCCGGTGGTGCTGTTCACCGCGGGCGGCATCGCCACGCCGGCCGACGCCGCGATGATGATGCAGCTGGGCGCGGAGGGCGTGTTCGTCGGCTCCGGCATCTTCAAGTCCGGCAACCCGGCGCAGCGCGCGGCCGCGGTCGTCAAGGCCACCACGTTCTACGACGACCCCGACGTGATCGCCAAGGTCTCCCGCGGCCTGGGCGAGGCCATGGTCGGCATCAACGTCGACGACATCCCGGTGCCGCACCGCCTGCAGGAGCGGGGCTGGTGAGCCGCGATCTGACGGTCGGCGTCCTTGCGCTCCAGGGGGACGTCCGCGAGCACCTGCGCGCGCTGGCCGAGTGCGACGCGCTGGCCCGGCCGGTGCGCCGCCCGGAGGAACTGGACACCGTGGACGCGCTGGTGATCCCGGGCGGCGAGTCCACCGCCATCTCCAAGCTGGCGGTCGACTTCGGCCTGCTCGACCCGATCCGCAAGCGGATCGCGGACGGCATGCCGGTCTACGGCTCCTGCGCCGGCATGATCATGCTGGCCGGGACCGTCCTGGACGGGCGCCCCGACCAGCAGTCCTTCGGCGGCATCGACATGACGGTCCGGCGCAACGCGTTCGGCCGCCAGGTCGACTCGTTCGAGGCCGCGGTGGAGATCGACGGCATCGACGGCGACCCGTTCCACGCGGTCTTCATCCGCGCGCCGTGGGTCGAGGAGGTCGGGCCGGACGCGCGGGTGCTGGGCCGCGTAACGTCCGGTGCGGCCGCCGGTAGGATTGTTGCGGTTCGGCAGGGGCACGTGCTCGCCACCGCCTTCCATCCGGAACTGACCGGGGATCTCCGAGTGCACGCGGCATTCGTCGAGATGGCGCGGGCGAGCTAGACGACGACTACGGGAGGCATGTGATGTCCGGCCACTCCAAGTGGGCAACCACCAAGCACAAGAAGGCCGTCATCGATGCCAAGCGCGGCAAGATGTTCGCCAAGCTGATCAAGAACGTCGAGGTCGCCGCCCGCACCGGTGGCGGCGACCCCGCCGGCAACCCGACGCTCTACGACGCCATCCAGAAGGCGAAGAAGAGCTCGGTGCCGAACGACAACATCGACCGCGCGGTCAAGCGCGGCTCCGGCCTGGAGGCGGGCGGCGCCGACTGGCAGACGATCATGTACGAGGGCTACGGGCCGAACGGCGTGGCGCTGCTGATCGAGTGCCTGACCGACAACCGGAACCGCGCCGCCACCGAGGTCCGCACCGCGCTCACCCGCAACGGCGGCAACCTGGCGGACGCCGGCTCGGTGGCGTACATGTTCTCCCGCAAGGGCGTCGTGATCGTCCCGAAGACCGACGGCCTGACCGAGGACGACCTGCTCATGTACGTGATCGACGCGGGCGCCGAGGAGGTCAACGACCTCGGCGAGGCGTTCGAGATCGTCTCCGAGCCGACCGACATGCCGGCGGTCCGCTCCGCGCTCACCGACAACAAGATCGAGTACGACTCGGCCGACACGAACTTCGTGGCCTCGGTCAACGTCCCCCTCGACGAGGAGGGCGCTCGCAAGATCTTCAAGCTGATCGACGTCCTCGAGGACTGCGACGACGTGCAGAACGTCTTCGGCAACTTCGATGTCTCCGACGAGGTCATGGCCGCGGTCGACGCGTAGTCCTCGGTGACGGGGTTCCCGCCCGGAACCCCGTCACCTACCGCGCTGAGCTGCGGGAGAAGGCTCTCTCGGCATCGCGGGTCCCGGGTCGCTAGGATTCCCGCTTGACCCCGGCCGGGCCCGCGCCGGGCGATGACCCGAGCGGTGAGGCGGCGAGCGCGTGCAGGCGGAGCGGACGCGGTGGGGCCGATACGCGGCCCTCGCCGTCGCGGTCGGCGCGATCGCCGTGGGCGTGCCACCGCTGATCGCCCCGCCCGGCGAGCCGCCCCGTCCGGTCGCGGCATCACCGCAGGTCACGACGCCACCGCAGGTCACGACGCCTGTGCCCGGCCGGGAGGCGTCCACCGGCCCGTCCACGCCGCAGAGCCCGGGCGAAAGCCCCAGCGCGAGCCCGAGCCCCAGCACGAGCCCCGGCCCCGCCGTGCCGCCGTGCGTGGCGACCGGAGCCTCACCGCGCCCGGCCTGCGCCGTCTACACCACCGCACTCGGCTCCGGCTGGTCCGCCGAGGGCGTGGGCGTCAAGGTCGTACCGGCCGGTCTGGTCCCCGGCACCGACATCGTGGCGCTGCGCGTGGAGCCCAAGGAGAAGACCGCCTCCGTCTCGCTGGTCGCCGCCGAGCCGTTCACCGTCCCGGAGGGCGCCCGGCTCCGGCTGCGCATCTACGGCGGCCGGCTGCACGGCACGGTCGCCCGGCTCTCGCTCTCCGGCACCACCGCGTTCTCCCGCGACCGCCCCGCCACGCTGAACGCGCCGGTCGACGAGTGGGTCCCGTTCACCGTGCCGGTCGCGGACCTGCTCCCGGGCGGCGGCCCGATCCGCCGCATCGACCTGGAGATCGCCACCGAGGCCGTCCCGAACGCGTACCGCTTCTTCATCGACGACGTGGAATTCACGCGATCATGAGCGAGTTCGCGAGCGAATCGCCGACCACGGCGGGTCCGCGGTCGCACGGCGGGTCCGGCATGAGCGGCCAGCTCGTCGCGCCGGCCGCGATCGCCCGGGCCGTGCTGCTCGGGCGCGCGGTCGTGACCGTCACCGCGGCCGCCGCGGGGCTGCTGCTGATCGATGAGCGGTGGCGGGTCCCGGCCGTGGTCGCGCTGGTGGTGGCCGCCACCGTGGCGCAGGTCGCGGTGCTCACCCGGCGGCCCGGCGCGCTGGTGCGGCACCCGTGGCCGGCGCTGCTCGCGGACCTGCTGGTGGCCGGCGGCGTGCTGGCGCTCAGCCGCGGCGGCATGGCGTTCTTCTGCTACTCGGCCGGCGCCGCCGCGCTGGCCGGCGCGCTGATCGGCATGCGCGCCCTGCCGCTCTGGGCGCTGCACGCCGCGCTCGGGTTCGCCTCGGCCGCGGTGCTGCTGCGGCAGAGCCGCCCGTCGCCCGAGGTGACCGCGTTCGTCGCCGCGTTCCCGGTGCTCGGCCTGCTGGCCGGGGTCGGCGCGACCGTGGCGACCGCGGCGCTGGTCCGGTACGTGGAGCTGACCGTGGCCGTGGTCGCCTCCGCGCAGCGTTCGGCCGCCGCGTCCGAGCGCGCCCGGCTGGCCCGCGAGCTGCACGACTCGGTGGCGAAGACGCTGCGCGGCGTCTCGTTCGCCGCGGTCGCGCTGCCGCAGTCGCTGCGCCGCCACCCCGCGCTCGCCGAGCAACTCGCCGACACCGTCTCCCGTGGTGCCGAGGCCGCCGCCCGGGAGGCGCGGGAGCTGATGGAGGGCCTGCGCGCCGACGACCCGGGCGAGGACTTCGGGTACGGCGTGGCGCGCGCGTGCCGGGACTGGGAGCGGCGCACCGGCATCCCGGTGCGGACCAGCATCGACGACGTCGATCCACCGCTGGAGACCCGGTACGAACTGCTCCGCATCCTGCGCGAGGGCCTGGCGAACGTGGAGCGGCACGCCCGCGCCGCCCGGGTCTGGGTGCGGGTCGCCGCGATGCCCGGCGAGGTGGAGCTGAGCGTGGCCGACGACGGCGTCGGGTTCGCCGCCGCGAGCCTGGACGACCTGCGCGCGGCCGGCCGGCTCGGGCTGGTCGGCGTGCACGAGCGGGCGAGCGGCGTGGGCGGCGCGGCCGAGGTGCGCTCCGCGCCCGGCGAGGGCTCGCTGCTGCGGGTCCGGGTGCCGGTGCCGGCCGGTGCCGCCGCGTGATCCGGGTGCTGGTGGTGGACGACAACCCGACCGTGCGGGACGCGCTCCGCGCGCACCTGGACGCGTCCGGGGCCGCGCTGGTGGTGGGGGAGGCCGGGGACGGGCGGGCGGCGCTGGACGCGGCGCGCCGGCTGCGCCCGCACGTGACGCTGCTGGACTACCGGATGCCGGTCGCGGACGGGCTGTCGATCGTGGCGGAGCTGGCGCGGCTGACCGCGGTGCTGACGTTGACCAGCGACGACAGCGACGCGGTGGTACGCGAGATGCTGCGCGGCGGCGCCCGTGGCTACCTGGTGCACGGCGAGTTCGACCCGGCCGAGCTGCTGCGCGCGGTGACCGTGGTGGCGTCCGGGCGGAGCTGGCTGTCACCGGCCGCCGCGACCGTGGCCGCGGAGGCGCTGCGGCGCGCGCAGGAGACGGCGGAGGCGGCGGCGCGCGAGGCGGAGCGGCTGGACCGGGCCCGCCGGCGGTACGGGCTGACCGCGCGCGAGCGCGAGGTGCTCGACCTGGTCGCGGAGGGCCTGGCGAACGTGGTGATCGCGGAGCGCCTGGGCCTGACCGAGAAGACCGTCAAGAACCATCTGCACGCGGTCTTCACCAAGCTCGGCGCGCGCAACCGGACCGAGGCCGTGCTCCGCTGGACCGGCCGCTGAGCCGGTCCTGGGACTTTCGGCTCAGGAAACGGGTTCCCGGCGGATCTAGCCTGCTCCCGGACGTACCCCTCCATGTGGGAATCGGAAGGAAGCCGTGAGAACCGATCGCCTGAGCCGCCTGGTGCCGGTCGTGGCGCTGGTGCTGGCCGCGAGTGCCTGCTCCGTGACGACCGTGCCGACCGCGGACGGCTCGTCGGCGCCCGCGCTGGTGCTGCCGACCTGCCTGCCCGCGGAGTACGCGGACCTCGCCACGCCGGCCGAGCGGGCCGGCGTGACCATGCCGCCGTGCGCGCCGGCCACCGGGGCACCGTCCCCGGCCGGCACGCCGGCCGGCGCGCCCCCGTCGGCGTCGCCGTCGCCCAGCCCGTCCCGGACCGGCGGTGGCGGCGCCGCGCCCACCGTGACCACGCCGGTGACCGTGCCGACGTTCGACGGCCCGCCGCCGCGCGCGCAGTACCGGGAGGTGGCGGCGAACTGCACGATGACGCACCGGCGCGGCGACGACCCGATCGTCTTTCCGGGGCTGACCGGCGCCTCGCACGACCACACGTTCGTCGGAAATCCGGCGACCGACGCGTTCAGCACGCCGGAGAAGCTGGTCGGCGGGAAGACCTCGTGCCAGGACCCGAAGGACGCCTCGTCGTACTGGTTCCCGACGCTGCTGCAGAACGGCAAGGCGCTGACGCCGCAGCAGGTGACGGTCTACTACAAGTCCGGCATCGACGACTACCGGCGGGTGCGCCCGTTCCCGGCCGGCTTCCGGCTGCTGGTCGGCAACGCCAAGGCGCCGGCCGGTGAGACGTTCCAGGGCACCTGGAGCTGCGGCGGGCAGACCGGCCCGGAGATCCCGGCGTCGTGCCCGGACGGCTCCTCGCTGATCGTCCGCCACAAGGCGCCGAGCTGCTGGGACGGCAAGCACCTGGACACCCCGGACCACAAGTCGCACATGGCGTGGCCGGTGCGGGGGGAGTGCCCGCGGAGCCACCCGGTGCCGCTGCCGATGTTCGAGATGAAGGTGCCGTACAAGCTGCCCGGCGGTGTTACCAAGGGGCTGGCGCTGTCGTCCGGGGCGGCGAACACGTTCCACTTCGACTTCATGAACGGGTGGGACCCGGCACGCCAGGCCGAGGTGATCGCGCACTGCGTGAACGGTGGACGACAGTGCAACGGAGTCGGGTACGACCAGCACAAGCCGTGACCGGCACCACTTCCGATACGAAACGGTTCCGTATCGCAACGACACGTTGTAGTGTCTCGCACGGATACGGAACCGTTTCGTATCGAAACTTCTGGGGGGACGCGGATGGATCCGCAGACCAACACCGGTCACCCGCGGCGCTGGGCCATTCTCGGCGTCCTGGTCATCAGCCTGCTCGTGGTCGTGCTCGACAACACGATCCTCAACGTCGCCATCCGCGTGCTCGCCGACCCGAACGAGGGCCTCGGCGCCACCCAGGCGGAGCTCGAGTGGGCCGTCAACTCGTACACGCTGGTCTTCGCCGCGCTGCTGTTCAGCTTCGGCATCCTGGGTGACCGCTGGGGCCGCAAGCGCTTCCTGATCGCCGGCCTGCTCATCTTCGGGCTCAGCTCGCTGGCGTCGGCCTACGCGCAGACCCCCGGCCAGCTGATCGCGACGCGCGCGCTGATGGGTCTCGGCGGCGCGGCGATCATGCCGGTCACGCTCTCCATCATCTCGGTCGTCTTCGACCCGCGCGAGCGCGCCCGGGCGATCGGCCTCTGGTCCGGCTCGGTCGGCCTCGCGGTCGCGATCGGCCCGATCCTCGGCGGCGTCCTGCTGGAGCACTTCTGGTGGGGCTCGGTCTTCCTGATCAACGTACCCATCGCGCTGCTCGGCATGGTCCTGATCGCGGTGCTGGTGCCGGAGTCGCGCAACCCGAACCCGGGCCGGATCGACCTGCTCGGCGTGGTGCTCTCCGTGGTCGGCCTCACCTCGCTGGTCTACGGCATCATCGACGGCGGCGAGAACGGCTTCGACCAGCCCGCGGTGTGGGCGTTCATCGTGGCCGGCGTGGCGGTGCTGGCCGCGTTCGTCGCCTGGGAGCGGCGGTACGCCTACCCCTCGCTGGACGTCAAGCTGTTCCGCAACGGCCGGTTCTCCGCCTCGATCGCCTCGATCGGCCTGGTCTTCTTCGCCAGCATGGGCACGTTCTTCTTCATGAGCTTCTACCTGCAGCTGGTCCGGGACTACACGCCGCTGCAGACCGGCCTGCTGCTGCTGCCGTTCGCCGTGGCCCAGCTGGCGTTCGCGCCGGCCAGCGCCGGCATGGTGCAGCGCTTCGGCGGGCGCGCGGTGTCGGTGGCCGGTCTCGCGCTGGTCGGCGTGTCGCTGCTCGGGTTCCTGCTGGTCGACACGGACGTCCCGATCTGGGTGGTCGCCGTGCTCTTCTTCGTCCAGGGCGCCGGCATGGCCAACATCATGCCGCCGGCCATGGAGGCGGTCATGTCCACGCTGCCGCGCGAGCGGGCCGGCGTCGGCTCCGCGATCAGCAACACGATCCGGCAGGTCGCGGTCGCGCTCGGCATCGCGGTGCTCGGCTCCGTGCTGGCCGCGGTCTACCGGAGCCAGATCGCCGACGCGGTCGCGCCGCTGCCGGACGCCGCGCGGGACGCGGCCTCCGAGTCGATCGCCGGCGCGTACGCGGTGGCGGCGCAGGCCGGGCCGCAGGGTGCCGGGCTGGTGACCGCCGCGAACGACGCGTTCGTCAACGCCATGCACGTCTCCGCGGTCGTCGGCGCGGTCGTGGTGTTCATCGGCGTGCTGGTCGCGCTCAGGTGGCTGCCCGGCCGCGGCCGGGCGGCGCACACGCCGCCGACGCAGGTGGAGCGGGTCCGCGAGGAGGTCGCCGAGACCGGTGGCGATCCGAACCTGGTCGACGTCCGATAATCGCCGTGCTCACGGTGTCCCCCAGGCCGCGGAAACCGGCGTGGGGGACACCACCGCACCCGCGCCGGCCGGTTGAAATCAAGATCAAGGAGAATGGGACGATGACACTCACCGCGCCGGATGCGCCGCGACCGCCCGAGCCGCGCGCGCCAGGGCGCCCGCGGAGCAGCCGCGCGGACGAGGCGATCATCGAGGCCACGCTCGACCTGCTGGCCGAGGGCAGCAGCATCGAGGCGCTCGCCATCGAGGCGATCGCGGCCCGGGCCGGCGTCGGCAAGGCCACCATCTACCGCCGCTGGGCGGGCAAGGACGCGCTGCTGCGCGACGCGCTGGCCCGCCTCAAGCGCCCGCCGGCCGACCCGGACACCGGCGACGTGCGCGAGGACCTGCTGATCCTGGCGCGGTCCATCGGCAAGAACAAGGACCCGCGCGCCGAGAAGATCATGCCGTGCCTGGTGCCGGAGGCGATGCGTTCCGCGGAGCAGTACACGACGTACCAGCAGATCGTCGAGCCGCGCCGCGCGGTCACCCGGGAGATCCTGCGCCGCGGCATCGCGCGCGGCGAACTGCGTGCCGACCTGGACGTCGAGGTGGTGCTGACCGCGCTCACCGGCCCGATCCTGATCCAGCGGATGCTGCGGTGGAACCCGCGGCTGGACGAGGAGCGGTTCCCCGAGCAGGTCGTCGATCTCGTGATGAAGGCGATCACGGCCTGAGGCGTGTCGCCGCGAGCGGGCGCGCGCGGCGGCGCTAAGGTGTCGAACAGGTGTGCGGCCGGACTCGGGGAGGGGTGGGCGCGTGCGGGTGCTCGGCATCGACCCGGGCCTGACCCGGTGCGGCGTGGGCGTGGTCGAGGGCGTGCCCGGCCGTCCGTGCACGCTGGTGGCGTACCACGTGGTCCGCACCGACGCCGCCGACGAGCTGCCGGTGCGGCTGCTGCGCCTGGAGACCGAGCTGAACGAGCTGGTCGCGCGCTACGAACCGGAGAGCGTCGCGGTCGAGCGGGTCTTCGCCCAGCACAACGTGCGCACCGTGATGGGGACCGCGCAGGCCAGCGCCGTCGCCGTGCTCTCCGGCGCGCGGCGCGGGATAGCCGTGGAGACGTATACGCCGAGTGAGGTCAAGGCCGCCATCACCGGCTCCGGCACCGCGGACAAGGCGCAGATGATCACCATGGTCCAGCGCCTGCTCCGGCTGGACGCGCCGCCCAGGCCCGCGGACGCGGCGGACGCGCTCGCGCTCGCGATCTGCCACGTCTGGCGCGGCGGCACCCGGGCGCGCGTGGCCGCGGCCGCGGCGAAGATCGAGGCAGCGGTGCGGAAGGCCAAGACCGAGCAAGCAGCGGCGGTACGCCAGCGAGGGGGGACCCGATGATCGCCAGTGTCCGGGGGCGGGTGGTGGCCGTCGCGCCGGACGCCGCCGTGATCGAGGTCGGCGGCGTCGGCATGGCCGTGCAGTGCAGCCCGAACACGCTGGCCGGCCTGCGCCTCGGCGAGGAGGCGCGGCTCGCCACCTCGCTGGTGGTCCGCGAGGACTCGCTGACGCTCTACGGTTTCGCCGACGACGACGAGAAGCAGCTGTTCGAGCTGCTGCAGACCGCGTCCGGGGTCGGGCCGCGGCTGGCCCAGGCCGCGCTCGCGGTGCACTCGCCGGACGTGCTGCGCAAGGCGATCGGCGGCGGCGACACGGCGACGCTCACCCGCGTACCCGGGATCGGCAAGAAGGGCGCGGAGCGCCTGGTCCTGGAACTCCGCGACCGGATCGGGCCGCTGCCGATCGGCGCGGACGGCGTCACCGGGCCGACCTCCGGCGCCTGGCAGACCCAGGTCGCGCAGGCGCTCACCGGGCTGGGTTGGACGCAGAGTCAGGCCGACCAGGCGGTCGCCATGGTCGCGGAGACCGTCGACGGCCCCACCCCGCCCGTCCCGCAGCTGCTCAAGCAGGCGATCCGGCTGCTGGGCAAGACCCGATGAGCGCGTGCGCCGCACCGCGTGACCGCGGCGGGGAGGCCCGGCCGGCATGAGTTCCGAAGACGTGATCGTCTCCGCCTACGCGAACCCGGGCGACCGGGAGGCGGAGGCCAGCGTCCGGCCGAAGCGGCTGGACGAGTTCATCGCGCAGCACCGCGTGCGCGACCAGCTCGACCTGCTGCTGAAGGGCGCGCTCGGCCGCGGCGCGCCGCCGGACCACATCCTGCTCTCCGGCCCGCCCGGTCTCGGCAAGACCACGCTCGCCAACATCGTCGCGGCGGAGCTGGGCGTGGGCATCCGCACCACCAGCGGCCCGGTGATCGAGCGGTCCGGCGACCTGGCCGCGATCCTCACCAGCCTCTCCGAGGGCGACGTGCTGTTCATCGACGAGATCCACCGCATCGCGCGCCCCGCGGAGGAACTGCTCTACAGCGCGATGGAGGACTTCCGGGTCGACGTGGTGGTCGGCAAGGGCCCCGGGGCCACCGCGATCCCGCTGGACGTGGAGCCGTTCACGCTGGTCGGCGCCACCACCCGGTCCGGCCTGCTGACCGGCCCGATGCGCGACCGGTTCGGCTTCGTCGCGCACCTGGACTTCTACGACGCGGCCGATCTGGAGGCGCTGATCCGCCGCTCGGCCGGCATCTTCGGCGTGCCGATCACGGACGACGGCGCCGCCGAGATCGCCCGCCGCTCCCGCGGCACGCCCCGCATCGCGAACCGGCTGCTCCGCCGCGTGCGCGACTTCGCGGAGGTGCGCGCGGACGGCGTGGTCACCCGCGACGTGGCCAAGGCCGCGCTCAAGGTCTACGACGTCGACGACCTGGGCCTGGACCGGCTGGACAAGGCGGTCGTGCACGCGCTGGTCACGTCGTTCCGCGGCGGCCCGGTCGGCCTGTCGACGCTGGCCGTCGCCGTGGGGGAGCAGCCGGACACGGTCGAGGAGGTGTGCGAGCCGTTCCTGGTGCGGGCCGGGCTGCTGGCGCGCACGCCGCGCGGCCGGGTCGCCACCGAGGCCGCGTGGCACCATCTCGGCAAGACGCCGCCCGGCCCGATCTCACTCGGTCAGCCCGACCTGTTCTCGAGGGGCGGGGAGTAATCGGGGATCAACGGATTGCACGCCCCTACGACGAGTTTTCAGTCACAGGGGCTACACTCGCCGCGATCCGATAGACATTAATCTGCCTCCTCGCCCGCGCTCCGCCGGCCGTCGGGCAGACCACCAGCTGGAAGGTCTCAGCGTGTTCACACCTATTGCACAACAGGCGGCGAGCGGCTCCGGCAGCCCGATCCCGATGATCCTCATGGTGGTCGGCCTGGTGGCCGTCACGTACTTCATGATGATTCGTCCGCAGCAGAAGCGCCGCCGCGAGGCCGAGCAGATGCAGAGCCGGCTGACCGTCGGCGACGAGGTGGTGACCATCGGCGGGCTGTACGGCACGGTCGCCGGCCACGACGACGAGACCGTCACCATCGAGGCGCACCCCGACGTGCTGCTGCGCTTCGCCCGCCCGGCGATCGCCCGCGTCGTGACCAGGGCGGACGCGCCGGAGGCCGAGGAGGCCGTCGCGGTCGCGGACGAGACCCCGGCCGACTCGCAGCGTGCCTCTCTGGACAGCAAGGACGTTGTCAAGGAGTGACCCCTTCACAAAGGGTCATCGAAGTTGTTGGATAATCGCGCGAGGTGTGCCCGCCAGCGGGTCCCTCTCGCACCACACCACGCTCCTCGCCGGTTCGCGTCGGCGCTCCAACTCAGCCGCCCCACCCGGCGGCCACCAGGCCCGTAAAGGAACTCAACAGCCGTGGCACCACCTCAGGGACAGATGCGCCCCGGGCGGCAACTCGCCGTGCTCGGCCTGATCTTCGTCGTCCTCTTCCTCATGGTCTTCTTCGTCGGCGGCAAGGGCAGCTTCACCGACCGTCTGGAGCCCAAACTGGGCCTGGACCTGATCGGTGGCACCCGGGTCACGTACACGGCGACCACCATGGACGGATCGGACCCGCCGGCGGAGCAGCTCGAAGAGGCCCGTCAGATCATCGAGAGCCGCGTCAACGCGCTCGGCGTCTCCGAGGCGGAGGTGGTGGTCGAGGGCAACCGGAACATCGTCATCTCGCTGGCCGGCGAGAACCGGGACGATCTGAAGCAGGTCGGTGAGGCCGCCCAGCTGCGCTTCCGGAAGGTTCTGAAGGCCGCGGACGGCTCCGGTGTCGCGCCGCAGGTCACCGAGACCGCCACGCCGTCGCCGGGCGCGTCCGCGTCGCCCGGCGCCAGCGGCTCCCCGGCGCCCAGCCCGTCCGGCGCCGCGGTGACCTCCAGCCCGTCCGCCAGCGGCGGCTCGGGCGGCGGCACCGGCGGCCAGGGCGGTGGCGCGGAGGCGACCCCGACGCCGACGCCGGCCGCGTCCGGCGACCCGTCCGCCACGCCGACCCCGGCCCCCAGCGGCTCCGCGACGCCGGCCCCGGTCAGCACGGACGTGGCCGCGATCCGCACCGCCATCCAGAAGAAGGTCGGCGACGCCGCCTGGGCCGCCGCGACCGGCCTCCAGGGCGTGGCCGACCTGACCACCGACCCGACCCTGGCCGAGACGCTGGCGCCGTTCGCCACGCTCAGCCCGGAGACGGAGGTGTGGGCGCTCGACCCGGCCATGCAGTTCAACGTGCCGCAGATCAGCTGCGCGCTGCTGGACGCGCGCCCGGCCGGCTCGATCGTCGACGAGACCAAGCAGGCGGTCGCCTGTGAGGCCGGCGCGAAGTACCTGCTGGACGTGGCCAAGGTGCTCGGCACCGACGTCGAGGGCGCCAGCGGCGTGCTCGACCAGCAGACCGGCGACTGGGTGGTCAGCCTCGACTTCACCGGCGAGGGCCAGGAGAAGTGGACCGCGCTGACCCGCGAGGCGTACAACAACGAGGGCGGCACCTGTGACCAGACCGCGCTCGGCGACGGCAGCCGCTGCCGCGTCGCGGTGGTGCTGGACAACCAGGTGATCTCCTCGCCGGAGATCCAGGCCGTGCTCACCGGCGACTCGCAGATCACCGGCAGCTTCAACTCCGCCTCGGCGAACGAGCTGGCGTCCAAGCTGCGGTACGGCGCGCTCCCGCTGACCTTCGTGGCCGACGAGGCGCAGAACGTGTCCGCCACGCTCGGCGCGGAGCAGCTGCGCGCCGGTCTGATCGCGGCCGGTCTCGGCATGGCGCTGGTGGCGATCTACGCGTTCTTCTACTACCGCCTGCTCGGCACCGTGATCTTCCTGAGCCTGATCCTGTCCGCGCTGCTCACCTACGGCGCGCTGATCGTGCTCGGCCGGCAGATCGGCTTCACGCTGACGCTCGCCGGCATCGCGGGCTTCATCGTGTCACTCGGCGTCGCGGCCGACTCCTTCATCATCTACTTCGAGCGATTGAAGGACGAGATCCGCGAGGGCCGCAGCCCGCGCAGCGCGGTCGGCCGGGCCTGGACCCGGGCCCGCCGCACGATCATCTCGGCCAACGCGATCTCGCTGATGGCCGCGGTCGTGCTCTACGTCGTCTCGGTCGGCCAGGTGAAGGGCTTCGCGTTCGCACTGGGTCTGGCCACGCTGCTCGACCTGATCGTCGTGTTCCTCTTCCGGCACCCGGTGATGACCATGTTCGCCCGGACCAAGGCGTTCCTCTCGCCGCGGGTCAGCGGCCTGGGCCGGGTCGTGGCCCAGAAGCCGACCGCCGACACCGTCAAGCCGCGCTCGTCGCGCGTGAAGGAGGCCTGACATGGCTGCCAAGGAAGGTCTCGCCAGTCGCCTCTACAAGGGCGAGGCCGGTCTCAACATCATCGCCCGGCGCCGCATGTGGTTCGTGGTGGCGGCGATCGGCGTGCTGATCGCGGTCGGCAGCTTCGCGTTGCGCGGCTTCACGCTCGGCATCGAGTTCACCGGCGGCACCGAGTTCCAGGTGCCGGCCGCGGGCGTCACGATCCCGGAGGCGTCGGACGCGGTGGCCAAGGCGATCGAGGCCGCGGACCCGGGCGACGAGATCAAGGTCGAGTCGTCGCAGCAGGTCGGCGACGCCGCGACCGGCACCATCCTGATCCGGACCGGCGAGGTCTCGGCCGAGGACTCGATCGAGATCAAGAACTCGGTGGCGGGGACGCTCGGCGTCGACCCCGCGCTGGTGTCGAACAGCCAGGTCTCCGGCGCCTGGGGTGCCTCGGTGACCGAGCGCGCGGTGCTGGCGCTGCTGGTCTTCATCGCGGTGGTCTCGCTCTACCTGGTCCTCCGGTTCGAGTGGCGGATGGCGGTCGCGGCCGTGGTCTCGCTGCTGCTGGACCTGGTGCTCACCGCGGGCGTCTACTCGATCGTCGGCTTCGAGGTCTCGCCGTCGACGGTCATCGGCTTCCTGACGATCCTCGGTTACGCGCTCTACGACGTGGTGGTCGTCTTCGACAAGGTCCAGGAGAACACCCGCGGCATCACGGCGGGCAGCAACCAGACCTACGCGGAGGCGGCGAACCTGGCGATCAACCAGACGCTGATGCGGTCGATCAACACCTCGCTGGTGGCGCTGCTGCCGGTCGGTGGCCTGCTCTTCATCGGTGCCGGTCTGCTCGGCGCCGGCACGCTGGAGGACCTGGGCCTGGTGCTGTTCGTCGGCATGGCGCTGGCGATCTACTCGTCGCTGTTCTTCGCCACGCCGGTGCTGGTCGCGCTCAAGGACTTCGAGCCGCGGATCAAGGTGCACAACCAGCGGGTGCTGTCCCGCCGGGCGGCGCTGGCGAACCGCGCGGCCGAGGGCGGCGCGGAGACCGCGGCCGGGGAGTCGGAGCACGCGCTGGCCGGCTCCACGCCGCGGGTCGGCGCCCGGCCGAACACCAAGCGCCAGAACGCGGGCAACCGCGGCGGGCGCCCGGGCAGCACCGGGGCCAAGCGCCGCGGCTGAGAAACCTCACCGAAGGGCCCGTCCGGCGTCAGCCGGGCGGGCCCTTCGCCATGGAACGCGGCCCCGAGTTGAAGTCCGGCCGCGGACTCCCGAAGAATGACTCCGTGACATCCACTCCCTCACTCTCCGGCGACCTCGGTGCCGACGTGGCCGCGCTGGTCGCGAGCCGGACGCTCGACGTGCCCGACTTCCCCAAGCCGGGCATCCTGTTCAAGGACCTGATGCCGCTGTTCTCCGACGGCATGGTGTTCAAGGAGACGATCGACGCGATCGCCGCCCACCACGGCCCGGACTCGTTCGACGTGGTCGTGGGCGTGGAGGCGCGCGGGTTCGTGATCGCGGCCGCGCTGGCCTACGCGACCGGCGTCGGCGTGGTCCCGATCCGCAAGGCGGGCAAGCTGCCCCGCAAGACCCACTCCGAGTCGTACGCGCTGGAGTACGGCGAGGCCACGCTGGAGGTGCAGGAGGACGCGTTCGTGGCCGGGCAGCGCGTGCTGGTCGTGGACGACGTGCTGGCCACCGGTGGCACCGCGCGGGCCACGCTGGACCTGGTGGAGAAGGCGGGCGGCACGGTCGCCGGGTTCACCGTGCTGCTGGAGCTGGCGTTCCTGGAGGGCCGCCGGCGACTCGCCGGTCGTACCGTTGATGCGCTCTTGACCGTTTGATCCTTGTTCGTCGGATGGTCGAGCGTGGGGTGTCTCCGCTGGCCGGACGGGTACGATTGGCGTCCGGACGTGACGCCCCGGTGGCGCGGACGTGGACCGGGCGGATACGGTCAGGGCGTCCACACATGTGGCCGATGGGAGAGGTGAGGGGTCGATGTCGAGTCACGTCGCCTCTCCCGGTGAAGGCGGAGCAGGCGAGGGCGCGGTGGCGACGAACGAGGTGGAGCGACTCCCGGACATCGTCTCGGCCGTCGAGGCCGAGCGGGTGCCCGAGCCCCCGATGAACGATCTCGAGCCGCATCCCACCGACGACGGCGACGGCGTGGTGCTGCCGTTCCCCGGCGGCCCGAGCGTGGCCGACCAACTGGCCGCCGGCGAGCAGGAGGAGGACCCCACCTTCCTGTCCAACGCGCCGTCCGGCCGCCGCGTGCGCGCCCGCCTGGCCCGGTTCAACGCGCCGTGGCAGACGCCGCAGGTCGCGGAGGTGCTGGAGCCGCTGATCTCGATCCACCGGGCCTCCCACCCGAAGGCGGACGTCCGGCTGCTGCAGCGCGCGTTCGACGTCGCGGCGAAGTGGCACCTCGGGCAGTACCGCAAGTCCGGCGATCCGTACATCACGCACCCGCTCGCGGTCGCCACCATCCTGGCCAACCTGGGCATGGACACGACCACGCTGGTCGCGGCGCTGCTGCACGACACCATCGAGGACACCGACTACAGCCTCGACGCGATGCGCACCGACTTCGGCGGCGAGGTCGCGCTGCTGGTCGACGGCGTGACGAAGCTGGACAAGGTGAAGCTCGGCGACGCGGCCAAGGCGGAGACGATCCGCAAGATGGTCGTGGCGATGGCGAAGGACCCGCGCGTCCTGGTCATCAAGCTGGCCGACCGGCTGCACAACATGCGCACGCTGACCTTCCTGCCCCGCGCCAAGCAGGAGCAGAAGGCCAAGGAGACGCTGGAGATCCTCGCCCCGCTGGCGCACCGGCTGGGAATGAACACGATCAAGTGGGAGCTGGAGGACCTGTCCTTCGGGTTCCTGTTCCCCAAGCGGTTCGAGGAGATCAACCGCCTGATCGGCGAGCACCAGCCGCAGCGCGACACGCTGCTGCGCGAGGTGACGAAGAAGGTCCAGGCCGACCTCAAGTCCGCGAAGATCAAGGCGGAGACCACCGGCCGTCCCAAGCACCTGTACTCGATCTACCAGAAGATGATCGTCCGGGGCCGGGACTTCAACGACATCTACGACCTGGTCGGCGTGCGCATCCTGGTGGACACCGTGCGCGACTGCTACGCGGCACTCGGCGTGATCCACGCGAACTGGCAGCCCGTTCCCGGCCGGTTCAAGGACTACATCGCGATGCCGAAGTTCAACATGTACCAGTCGCTGCACACCACCGTGATCGGCCCGTCCGGCAAGCCGGTGGAGATGCAGATCCGGACGTACGCGATGCACCGCACCGCCGAGTTCGGCATCGCCGCGCACTGGAAGTACAAGGAGCAGAAGGGCGCGACCGTGGTCGGCCCGCCCGCGCACATCGACGAGATGACCTGGCTGCGGCAGTTGCTCGACTGGCAGCGCGAGGCCAGCGACCCGAGCGAGTTCCTGGACGCGCTCCGCTTCGACCTCTCCAGCCAGGAGGTCTACGTCTTCACGCCGAAGGGCGACGTCATCCCGCTGCCTACCGGTTCGACGCCGGTCGACTTCGCCTACGCGGTGCACACCGAGGTCGGCCACAAGTGCATCGGCGCGCGGGTCAACGGCAAACTGGTCCCGCTGGAGTCCACGCTCTCCAACGGCGACGTGATCGAGATCTTCACGTCCAAGTCCGACTCGGCCGGCCCTTCGCAGGACTGGCTCGGCTTCGTCAAGTCCCCGCGGGCCCGCACCAAGATCCGGCAGTACTTCAACAAGGAGCGCCGCGAGGAGGCGATCGAGGCCGGCAAGGAGGCCATGGTCAAGGCCATGCGCAAGCAGGGCCTGCCGCTCCAGCGCCTGCTCACCTCCGACGCACTCATCGCGATCGCCCGCGACCTGCACCTCAACGACGTCTCCGCGCTCTACGCCGCGGTCGGGGAGAACCAGGTCTCCGCGCAGTCCGTGGTGCAGCGCCTGGTCGCCGGCTACGGCGGCGAGGAGGGCGCGGTCGAGGACATCGCCGAGACCGCCGTCCCGACCCGCCCGCCGAGGACCCGCGCCACCGGCCACGACCCGGGGGTCGAGGTCCGCGGCGTCTCCGACGTCTGGATCAAGCTGGCCCGCTGCTGCACCCCGGTGCCCGGCGACTCGGTCTTCGGCTTCGTCACCCGCTCCGGCGGCGTCAGCGTCCACCGCGACGACTGCGCCAACGCCGAGGACCTCAAGGTCCAGGAGGACCGCATCGTCACGGTGACGTGGAAGCCCACCAGCGCCTCCACGTTCCTGGTCGCGATCCAGGTCGAGGCGCTCGACCGCCACAAACTCCTGGCCGACGTGACCCGGGTCCTCTCCGACGAGCGCGTCAACATCCTCTCCGCCACCGTGACCACGACCCGCGACCGGGTGGCGGTGAGCCGCTTCAGCTTCGAGATGGCCGACCCCAAGCACCTCGGCCACCTGCTCGCCGCGGTCCGCAAGGTCGACGGCGTCTTCGACGCCTACCGGGTGACGTCAGGCGCCTGATTTCCATTTTCCCGCTTCCGGCGGGCCTGTTCCCGCATGCTCCCGCGGGCACCGGTCGTCGCTGGCGCTCCTCCCTGCACGATCGTGGCGAGACGTGATCTCTCCCGGAATCGCGACTGATCGCCCACTTTGTGAGCCTCAGGCACCTTATTCGCCTGGAATTACGTGCCTGAGCCTCACATAGTCGCTATCGACGATCAGCGCCGTCGCCGATATGCCGAAATTTCGGACGGAGGCTTCGCGTGCCGGCGGTGTTCATATGGAAAATGTCCGGCCGGGCGGCACCGGATCATGTCGCAGACCGGCAGAGACAGGCCGGTCCGGTCCTCCCGGTGTGCGGGCGATGCGGCTGCCTGCGCAGGGGCCCCAGGCAAGCCGGTGATCACCTTGATCGGCGCTCAGGGCCCGCGCCGGCGTTCGGCCGGGTGCTTCGGCCGGTCGGCTTGGTGGCGGCACGCGACTCGGTGAGCTGGGACAGCGGCGCGGCCGGGCGTCCGATGGCCCGGTGGCTGGGGCGATGGTGGCGGGGCGGCGGCGCGGCTGGACAGTGGAGGGGCCGGGCGTCCGGTGCGGCGACGCGGCGGTGTGACCGAGAGGCGACGTGACCAGCCGGCGGTATGACCAGGCGGGGCCCCGGCGGTCGCCGGGAAGGGCGTGCCGGGGGAACGAGAAGGCCCCCGTCGCCGGGAGGGGACGGGGGCCGGGGGAACTCGGGAGGGTCAGGCGGCGGCGACCGTGACCGTTTGGATGTTGACCTCGTTCTTGGGGTGGCCGCCGCCCGGGCTCGGGTCGAAGGCGCCGTCGTGGCCGGCCTCGGTGGCCTTCTTCAGGATGGCGAGGCCGGCCTCGGAGACCTTGCCGATGATGGTGTAGTCCGGGGACAGCTCGACGTCCTCGTAGATGAAGAAGAACTGGCTGCCGTTGGTGCCGTCCGCGCCGCTGTTGGCCAGGGCGACCACGCCCGCGGGGTACGCCGGCAGGTCGTTCGTCGGCAGGTACTCGTTGCTGTAGCGGTAGGCGGGCCCGCCCGTACCGTCGGACTCGCGGTAGCCCTCGCCCTTGGCGCTCGGGTCGCCGCACTGGAGCATGCCGGGGAACATGCGGTGGCACTTGGTGCCGTCGAAGAACTTCTTGCCGGACAGGAACGTGAACGACTCGACCGCGCACGGCGACTTGGTCCGGTCCATGGTCACGTCGACCGCGCCGAAGTTCGTGGTGACCGTCATGACCGACTTGCCGGTGTTGGCGGCGCTGGCCGGCGGCGTGCCCACGTCGACCGTGGTGCCCTGGCCCTGGTCCGGCGACGGCGTCCAGGTGCAGGTGGTGGTGCCGGCCTGCACGGGGGAGGCGGTGGTGTCGTCCTCCCGCAGCACCGTGACCGCGATCAGCACGCCGGCGGCCACGATCAGGACCGCCGCGCTCGCGGAGGCCACGATCCAGAGGGTCTTGCGCCTACGCGCGGCGGCCTCTCGGCGAGCCGCCATCTCGCGCTCGAGCTTTGCCCGTGCTGCGGCGCGCTGCTGCCGCTCCTTGATGGACGACACGGTGTTCCTCCTGGATGACTATGTGCTGGCAGCCGATAAGAGTGAGGGTAGGTCAGGAAGCTGTGGACGCGGAGGCGGCGGGCGCGGGCGGTGCGGCGGTGGCGCCGACCTCGCCCACGGTCAGCGACGTGATGAGCACGTCGGACTTGGGCACGACCTTCTCGCCGGCCTCGTTGGCGACGGTCTCGGTCTTGCCGATCTCCTGCACCGTCTCCAGGCCGGTGGCGACCGACCCGATGATCGGGTACTGCGGGGTGGCCGGGTTGAAGTCCTTGAAGAAGATCAGGAACTGGCTGCCGTTCTGGCCCGGGGTGGGCGAGGTCAGCGCGATCGTGCCGGCCGGGTACGCCGGGGTGACGCTGCCCGACGGCGGCGCGGACGGGTCGGTGGCGGCCGGCACGTTCTCGTCCCAGTACGTGTACGTCGGCCCGCCCAGCCCGTCACCGGTGAGGTCGCCGCAGTGCAGCGCGCCCTCCTCGGTGATCTCCGTGCACTTCGAGTTGTCGAAGTACTGCCGGCCGGCCAGGTAGGTGAAGCTGGCCACGGAGCACGGCGCGTCCGTGATGTTCAGCGTGGCGGTCACCGGCGCCAGCGAGTTGAACGTGATGGTCGCCGGCCGGGTGCCCTCGGACGGGATGTTCTCCGTCGGCGGCTGGCCCACGTCGCGGCTGGAGTCGGCCGCGGACTGGGTGGTCCACGCGCACGACTCGCCGCCGGCCTCGGTGCTGTCCTCGTCGCGGTCGAAGACTCCCAGCGCCCAGACCGCGACGCCCGCGCCGAGCAGCACCACGACGCTGATGGCGGTGATCGCCCCGAGCCGGCGCCTGCGGCGCTCCTTGGCCGCCCGCCGCGCCATCTGACGGTCGAGCTTCGCGCGCGCGAGCTTTCGCTGACGAGCCTTGCTGGGAGCCACGAGTCCTATCTCCTGTCACAGTCCGCGGGGGCGATCGCACTTTGAGTGCGGCACGCCACACGAGGGCGTAGTGTACGGCCCGGCGCTGTGAAAGTGACGCTCAGGTAGCGCCGACACGCCATCAAAGATCATCGACGCGCTTCGCGCCCTCCGGATTGTCGTTTGCCGGTGCGGATAAGCTGGTCGCGAAATCCCGGACCATGGAGGGCACGTGCTCGTCGACGGCTTTGCGGCCGATGCCTTCGGGACCAACTGCTACGTGGTGGCGACCGGTCCCGGGGAGCGGTGCGTGGTGGTCGACCCGGGCATCGGCGTCGTCGACCGGCTCGAGGAACTGCTGGCGAAGCACCGTCTCCAGCCCGCCGCCGTGCTGCTCACGCACGGGCACCTGGACCACACGTTCTCCGTGACGCCGGTCTGCGGCGCGCGCGGCATCCCGGCGTACGTGCACTCCGGCGACCGCGAGCTGCTGACCGACCCGGCCAAGGCGCTGTCGATGGACTATCGGGCGCTGTTCGGCGGCCGGTTGGAGTACGCGGAGCCCGACGACGTCGTGGAGATGACCGACGGCGCCGTGCTGAGCCTGGTCGGCCTGGAGATCGCGGTCGACCACGCCCCGGGCCATACCGGCGGGTCGGTGCTGTTCCGGCTCCCCGGCGAGCGGGAAGAGGAGATCTGCCTCTCCGGGGACGTGCTCTTCGCGGGCTCCATCGGACGCACCGACCTGCCGGGCGGCAGCATGGACGCCATGCTGACGAGCTTGCGGGAGAAGATCCTGCCGCTCCCCGACGACACCGTCGTCCTGCCCGGCCACGGCCCCGCCACGACCATCGGGCGCGAGCGCGCCACCAACCCGTACCTTCGCGAGCTGCGCGACGCGCCGGCCCGCGGCCTGTGACGGGTTCTCGATCAAGAGGAATCGATTGTCTTGAGCAAGATCATGCCGTTGTCCGGCTTCCCCGAGTGGCTGCCGTCGCAGCGCCTCATCGAGCAGGAGATCATCGGCCGCGTCCAGCGCACGTTCGAGCTGTACGGCTTCGCGCCGCTGGAGACGCGCGCGGTGGAGCCGCTCGACCAGTTGCTGCGCAAGGGCGAGACGTCCAAGGAGGTCTACGTCCTGCGCCGGCTCCAGGCCGACGACGGCGAAAGCGGATCGGCTGACACTGGGCAACGAGATGAACTTGGCCTGCACTTCGACCTGACCGTGCCGTTCGCCCGCTTCGTCCTGGAGAACGCGGGCAAGCTGCAGTTCCCGTTCCGCCGCTACCAGATCCAGAAGGTGTGGCGGGGTGAGCGCCCGCAGGAGGGCCGGTACCGCGAGTTCTACCAGGCGGACATCGACATCGTGGACCGGGACTCGCTGCCCGCGCACTACGAGGCCGAGATCCCGCTGGTGATCGGCGACGCGCTGGGCGGGCTGCCGATCCCGCCGGTGACGATCCAGGTCAACAACCGCAAGGTCCTGGAGGGCTTCTACCGCGGGCTCGGCATCGAGGGTACCGAGGACGTGCTGCGCCAGGTCGACAAGCTCGACAAGATCGGACCGGCCAAGGTCGCCGAGCTGCTCACCGGCCAGGGCCTGTCCGCGGCGCAGGCGGAGAGGGTGCTCGCCCTCGCCGAGATCACGGCGCCGGACAGCGGCTTCGCGGACCGGGTGACGCGGCTCGGCGTGAGCGACCCGCTGCTCGACGAGGGCCTGGAGGAGCTGGTCCGGGTGGTGGACACCGCGGTCGCGGAGAAGCCGGGCCTGGTCGTGGCGGACCTGCGGATCGCACGCGGCCTCGACTACTACACCGGTACCGTCTACGAGACCCTGCTCCGGGGGTACGAACGGTTCGGCTCGATCAGCTCCGGTGGCCGTTACGACAACCTGGCCACCGCGGGCCGGGACGTCTTCCCCGGCGTCGGCATCTCGATCGGCATCACCCGGCTGCTCGGCATCCTCTTCGGCCGCGACGCGCTCACCGCGTCCCGCTCCGTGCCGACCTGCGTGCTGGTCGCGGTGAACAGCGAGGAGGAGCGCCCGCGCAGCGTCGCGGCCGCGGCGGCGCTGCGCCGCAACGGCATCCCGGCCGAGGTGGCGCCGAGCGCCGCGAAGTTCGGCAAGCAGATCCGGTACGCGGAGCGGCGCGGCATCCCGTTCGTCTGGTTCCCCGGCGAGCGCGACTCGGTGAAGGACATCCGCTCCGGCGAGCAGGTCGACGCGGACGCGGCCACGTGGACGCCGCCGGAGGAGGATCTGCGGCCGGTCGTCTCCGCGGCCGTCTGATCTCACGCGTACGCGGCGCGGCGGCGCAGGATTCGCCGCGCCGTTACGCTGAGTGTGCAACATCTCACAAATGAGTGACGCGGCCTGTGAGGTGTCCTTAAACGGCAAGACATCTACGGGTACGGATGCGTGAAATCGCGCGACCCTAGCTTCTCTGCACCCGCACCGGCAGAGAGGAAGTCGGATGTCACGAGGTCTGCGGAGTCCGTTCGTCGCGCTGGGGCTCGCCGTCGCGCTCGCCGTCACGGCCGGTTGCGTCGGCGAGGCGCCGTCGGGGGGCGCGGCGAGCGGCGACACGATCAAGGTCGGCGTCCTGCACTCGCTCAGCGGCACCATGGCGATCAGCGAGGTCACGGTCAGGGACGCCGAGCTGCTCGCGATCGAGGAGATCAACGCCGCCGGCGGCGTGCTGGGCAAGAAGCTGGAGCCCGTCGTCGAGGACGGCGCCTCGGACTGGCCCACGTTCGCCGAGAAGGCGCAGAAGCTGATCAGCCAGGACCGGGTGGCGACGGTCTTCGGCGGGTGGACGTCCGCCAGCCGCAAGGCCATGCTGCCGGTCTTCGAGCGCAACCGGGCGCTGCTCTGGTACCCGGTGCAGTACGAGGGGCTGGAGAGCTCGCCGTACATCTTCTACACCGGCGCCACCACCAACCAGCAGATCGTGCCCGGCCTGGACTACCTCAGGGAGCAGGGCAAGAAGAAGGTCTTCCTGGTCGGCAGCGACTACGTCTTCCCGCGTACCGCCAATAAGATCATCAAGGCCTACGCCGCGGCGAACGGCATGGAGATCGTCGGCGAGGAGTACACACCGCTCGGCCACACCGAGTACAGCACCGTGGTGAACAAACTCGGTCAGGCCCGCCCGGACGCGGTCTTCAACACGCTGAACGGCGACTCCAACGTGGCGTTCTTCAAGGCGCTGCGCGGCGCCGGGATCACCGCGGACGCGATGCCCACGGTCAGCGTGAGCGTGGCCGAGGAGGAGGTCGCCGGCATCGGGCCGGACAACATCGCCGGTCACCTGGTCGCCTGGAACTACTACCAGACCACGCCGGGCGCGGCGAACCAGACGTTCGTCGCCGCGTTCAAGGCCCGGTACGGCGCGAACAAGGTCACCTCCGACCCGATGGAGGCCGGCTACAACGCGGTCAAGCTGTGGGCCGCCGCGGTCGCGAAGGCCGGCACCACCGAGACCGAGGCGGTCAAGGCCGCGGCCAAGGGCATCGCGCTGGACCTGCCGGAGGGCACGGTCACGATCGACGGCGAGAACCAGCACGTGTTCAAGACCGCGCGGATCGGCCTGGTGCAGCCGGACGGCCAGATCCGGGAGGTGTGGAACTCCGGGCAGCCGATCAAGCCGGACCCGTACCTCAAGGGCTACTCCTGGGCGACCGGGCTGAGCTGATGGCCATCCTCAACCAGCTGTTCATCGGCGCGAGCATGGGCGCGGTGCTGCTGCTGATCGCGCTCGGGCTGACGTTCACGTTCGGCCAGATGGGCGTGATCAACATGGCGCACGGCGAGTTCATCATGATCGGTGCCTACACCGCGTACGTGCTGCAGGGCGTGGGTCTGCTGGTCGCGCTGCCGGTGGCGTTCCTGATCGCCGGCGCGCTGGGCGTGGTCCTGGAACGGCTGCTGATCCGCCGCTTCTACGGCCGGGCCCTGGACACGCTGCTGCTCACGTTCGGCGTCAGCCTGATCCTGCAACAGCTCGCCCGGGACATCTTCGGCGCGCCGAACGTGGGCGTCACCGCGCCCGCCTGGCTCACCGGCGGCGTCGGCCCGCTGCCGTACAGCCGGATCTTCATCCTGGTCCTGGCCCTGGCCTGCGTCGCCGCGATCGCGGTCTACCTGACCCGGATGCGGCAGGGCCGCCGGATGCGCGCGGTCATGCAGAACCGGCAGCTCGCGGCCGTCAGCGGCGTCGCCACCGAGCGGGTCGACCAGCTCACGTTCCTCCTCGGCTCCGGGCTGGCCGGCGTCGCGGGTGTGGCGCTGACGCTGATCGGGCCGGTCGGGCCGTCGCTCGGCACCTACTACATCGTGGACGCCTTTCTCATCGTGGTGGCGGGCGGGCTCGGCCGGCTGGGCGGCGCGGTGATCGCGGCGTTCGCGCTGGGCGTGCTGAACAGCTTCGTCGAGTTCTGGACCGACGCCAGCCTCGCCAAGGTGGTGGTGTTCGCCGTGATCGTCGCGTTCCTCCAGATCCGTCCGCAGGGCCTGTTCGTCCTCCGCACCCGGGCCCTGACATGAGGGCCTCCAGGTGGGGTGTGTTCCTCGTCGTCGCGCTGCTGCTCCTCGCCGCTCCGGCGCTGCTGCCCGCGTTCCGGCTGGAGCTGCTGGCCAAGTGGCTCTGCTACGCGATCGTGGCGGTCGGCATCCACCTGGCCTGGGGGCGGGGCGGCATGCTCACACTCGGCCAGGGCGTCTTCTTCGGGCTCGGCGGCTACGCCATGGGCATGCACCTCAAGCTCGCCGACGCCGGGCCCGGTGCGCTGCCCGACTTCATGGTGTGGAGCGGCGTGGAGACGCTGCCCGCGCTCTGGGCGCCGTTCCGCGACCCGGTCTTCGCGCTGGCCATGGTGGTCGTGCTGCCCACCGTGACCGCGCTGCTGCTCGGCACGCTGGTGTTCCGGCAGCGGGTGCGCGGTGCGTACTTCGCCGTGCTCTCCCAGGCGCTCGCGGCCGCGTTCGTGATCCTGCTGGTCGGCCAGCAGGGCCTCACCGGCGGCACCAACGGGCTGACCAACGTGCGGTACTTCTTCGGCCTCGACCTCTACGACCCGGCGGGCAAGCGGATCGTCTACTACCTGGTGCTCGGCGCGCTGCTGGCGGTGTTCCTGGCCGCGTGGCAACTGTCCCGCAGCCGGCTCGGCCGCCTGCTGGTCGCGGTCCGGGACGGCGAGGACCGGGTGCGGTTCCTCGGCTACGACCCGGCCGTGGTCAAGACGCTGGTCTACGCGGTCTCGGCGGCCATGGCCGGGATCGCGGGTGCGCTGTTCGTACCGGTGGTGGGCATCCTCGGCCCGGCCGACCTGGGCGTGGTGCCGTCGCTGGAGATGCTGGTGGCGGTCGCGATCGGCGGGCGCTTCTCGCTCGGCGGCGCGATCGGCGGCGCGGTGCTGTACCACTACGCCAGCACCGGGCTCAGCGAGACGTTCCCGTCCGCGTGGACGTACCTCCAGGGCGCGCTGTTCATCGCGGTGATGCTGTGGGCGCCGCGCGGCCTGGCCGGGCTGCTCGCCTCCGGCCTGTCGCTGCTGCGCCGCCGGAGAGCCTCGCCACCGGCGGCACCCGCGCCCGAGGAGGTGCCGGCATGACCGAGCGAAGCGAGGGCATCAGGGGGCTCAGCCCACGTAGGTCATGCCGACGGGGGAGCGAAGCGGAGGAGGCGGCATGACCGGACGGCTGGAGGTCAGGGGGCTCAATGTGGTCTTCGACGGCTTCCATGCGCTCACCGACCTGGACTTCACGGTGCAGCCGGGCGAACTGCGGTTCCTCATCGGGCCGAACGGCGCGGGCAAGACCACGCTGATCGACGTGATCACCGGGCGGGTCCGGGCCACGTCCGGCTCGGTCCGGTTCAACGGCACCGAGCTGCGCGGGCGCCGGGAGCACGCGATCGTCCGGCTCGGCGTCGGCCGTACCTTCCAGACCTCGGTCGTCTTCGAGGAACTGAGCGTGCTGGAGAACCTGGACCTGGCCGCGTCCTTCCGGCGGAGCCCGCTCGCGCTGCTGCGCGCGCGGCGCGGCGTCTCCGCCGAGGTGGCCGGGGTGCTGGAGACCACCGGCCTGACCGAGCTGGCCGACCGGCCGGCCGGTGTGCTCTCGCACGGCCAGCGCCAGTGGCTGGAGATCGGCATGCTGCTGGTGCAGCGGCCCAGCCTGCTGCTGCTCGACGAGCCGGTGGCCGGCATGAGCCGGGCGGAACGCGAACGCACCGGCCGGCTGCTCCAGACCGTGGCGAAGGAGCACACGGTCGTGGTGATCGAGCACGACATGGAATTCCTGCGCCGGTACGCCAGCCAGGTCACGGTGCTGCACGAGGGCCGGCTGCTCCGCGAGGGCTCGGTCGCGGACGTGCAGGCCGATCCACGCGTCCGCGAGGTCTACCTCGGACGGTCGCGGTCCGAGCCGGAGAGGGAACCCGCATGACGCTCGACGTGTCCGGACTCGATGTGGCGTACGGCCGCGCGCAGGTGCTCTTCGGGGTTGATCTCCACGCCCCCGCCGGGGAACTCACCTGCGTCATGGGCCGCAACGGCGTCGGCAAGTCCACGCTGCTCAAGGCCATCATGGGCGTGCTGCCCGCGCGCGCCGGCACGATCACGTTCGAGGGCGAGGACATCTCCACCCTCAAGACCCACCAGCGGGTACGCCGAGGGCTCGGCTACGTCCCGCAGGGCCACGAGACGTTCCCACAGCTCACCGTGGCCGAGAACCTCCAGGTCACGCTGGAGGCCGCGCCCGGCGGTCAGCGGTCCGCGCTGGACGAGGCGCTCGACCTGTTCCCGGCGCTGCGCGCGCTGCTCCCGCGCCGCGCCGGCTTCCTCTCCGGCGGCCAGCAACAGCAGCTCGCGATGGCCCGCGCGCTGGTCACCCGCCCCCGCATGCTGCTGCTCGACGAGCCCACCGAGGGCATCCAGCCCTCCATCATCGTCGAGATCGAGGAGGCGATCGCGCGCCTGCACACCGAGGCCGGGCTCGCCATCCTCCTCATCGAGCAGTACCTGGAGACCGCGCTCCGCCTGGCCGACCGCTTCCTCATCCTGGACGCCGGCGAGGTCGTCCGCGCCGGTCCTCGCGCCGCCCTCCACGACGACTCCCTCCACCACCTCCTCTCGGTGTGACCCGGTGGCCGGCGTCAGTAGGTGAAGCGGGAGACCGTGCTCTGGAGCTCGTTGGACATCCGGGAGAGCTCGGCGGCGGAGCGCTGGGCGTCGGCGACCGACTCGGCGGTGATGCGGGCGTTCTCCGCCACGTTGTCGATGCTGGCGCTGATCTGGCCGGTGGCGTTGGCGGCCTCGGTGACGTTGCGGTTCATCTCGGCGGTGGTGGCGGATTGTTCTTCGACGGCGGAGGCGATGGTGGTGGTGTAGTCGTTGATGCGGCCGATGACTTCGGCGATCTCCTGGATGGCGGTGACGGCCTGGTTGCTGTCGGCCTGGATGGCCTCGACGCGGCGGGAGATGTCCTCGGTGGCGCGGGCGGTCTCCTGGGCGAGGTCTTTGACCTCGGTGGCGACGACGGCGAAGCCTTTGCCGGCCTCGCCGGCGCGGGCGGCTTCGATGGTGGCGTTGAGGGCGAGCAGGTTGGTCTGTTCGGCGATGGCGGTGATGACCTTGATGACGTCGCCGATCTGGCGGGAGGACTCGCCGAGCGTGGCGATGGTCTGGTTGGTCGACTCGGCCACGGCCACGGCCTGACCCGCGACCTCGGCGGCGTTGTTGGCGCTCTGCGCGATCTCGCCGATCGCGGCGCCCATCTCCTCGGAGCCGGCCGCGACCGTGGTCACGCCCTGGGAGACCTCCTCGGACGCGGCCGAGACGACCTTCGCCTGGGTGGAGGCCTCCTCGGCGTTCTTGGCGATCTGGTTCGCGATCACCGAGGTCTGCTCCGCGGCGGCGGCGAGGCTCTGTGAGGCGGCGCCGACGGAGGCCACCACCTCGCGGGTCTGCCGCAGCGCCCGCGTCAGCATGCCGGCCATCTGGCCGACCTCGTCCCGGCCGTGCACGTCCGGCTCCAGCGTGAGGTCACCCTCGGCCATGTGGCTCAGCGAGCGCTTGACCTTGGCCAGCGGGCCGACGATCTGCCGGGCCACCCAGATGCCGAGCGCCAGCGCGAGCAGGATGCCGACGAGGCCCACGACCACCAGCGTGATCTCGCCGGTCTCGGCGGCGGCGCTGGCCTCCTCCGCACGCAGCTTGGCCTGGCCGGCCTCGGCCGCGTTCTCCGCCTCGATGGCGTCGGCGGCGTCGGTCATCACCGGCACGAACTGCGCGCGGTACTGCGTGAAGAACTCCGCGGTCCGGTTCTGTTCCGCCAGCGGGATGAGCGTGTTGTCGGCCAGGTCCACCAGCCGGACGAAGTCCTCCTCGAACGTCTTCATGGCATCCGCGTCGACGGCGTGCGACAGGTACGAGCCGATCCCCTCGTCGATGCTGCGCTCCCGGTCGTCGATCTCGGGCCGCAGCGTCGTACGGGTCTCCGTGCTCGCGCCGCCGTACTCCAGGACGCGGGCTCGCCAGGTCTGGAAGTCCCGTTGCAGCGACGACAGCACGGTCAGCGGCGCCACGTTGTCGGTGTAGAGCGTGTCCGCCTTCTGGTCGAGCGTGTCGAGCTCCACGTACCCGGTGACGCCGATGACGCCCGCGGCGATCGCGGCGACCGCCACGGCGGAGAGGATCTTCGAGTTCACGCTCCGGTCGGTGAACCAGCGTGCCGGGCCGCCGCGCCGAGCGGACGGCGCGGCAGCGGAGGGCTCAGTGCTCATCTGTCATCTCCCGCTCGGACCGGATGCAACCCGAAACACACCGGACTGCAACCCGATCGACCGGGAAACGCGCGGTCTTACGTTTTCCGCCCGTTTAGCGTGGTGTCACAGCTCGAAGATGAGGCAGCTCGACGTGCCGTGGGCCAGGAGCTTGCCGGCCGCGTCGGTGAGCCGCGCCTCGGCGAGCGCGGTCCGGCGTCCCCGGCTGAGCAGGGTGCCCTCGCAGCGCACCCGGCCGGTCGCGAGGGTGACCGGGCGGACGAACTTCACGGTCAGATCCAGCGACGTGTAGCCGACGCCGGCCGGCAGCGTGGTGTGCACCGCGCACGCCGCCGCGGTGTCCAGCAGCGTCGAGATGACGCCGCCGTGCACGGAGCCGAGCGGGTTGTAGTGATACTCCTGCGGGTCCAGGTCGATGCCGATCCAGCCCTCCTTCGCCTCCATGCCCGCGATCCCGACCGTGTGCATGATCGGCGGGGCCGGCAGCTCGCCCGCGCACATCGCCCGGATCAGGTCGAGGCCGCCGCGGCGACCGAGGTGAGCGGCGACGGCGGCGGGGTCCGTCCAGGTGTACGTACGGCTGCGCTGAGTCTCTTCCATGGACGCAGCCTCCCAGCCGGTTGCTGGGTCTGTCAACGAGACTTAGCCTGGTTGTCGTGAGACCCGAGGCGTTGAACTGGTCCGTGGAGAACTGCCCGATCGACGGCACGATGGCCGTGCTCGGCGAGAAGTGGGCGGTCGCGGTGATGCGCGAGGTGTTCAGCGGCGTCCGCCGGTTCGAGGACATGCGCGAGCGCACCGGCGTGCCCCGGCAGGTCCTCACCAACCGGCTGGCCATGCTGGTCGAGCAGGGCCTGCTGCGCCGCGAGCCCTACCAGGAGCCGGGCAGCCGCCGCCGGTACGAGTACCGCCTCACCCCCAAGGGCTTCGACCTCTACCCGATCCTGATCGCGCTGCGCGCCTGGGGCGAGCGCTACCTCACCGGGCCCGAGGGACCGTCCGTGCGGGCGATCCACCGCGGCTGCGACGCCGACGTCCACCTCACCGTGCACTGCGCGGACGGCCACGAACTGACCGACCCGCGCGAGGTCGCGCTGACGCCCGGCCCGGGGGCGATTCGTCTCGATCCGGCATAGACTGCGGCGTGTCGATCACCGGTCCGCTGCGCATCGCCGTCTACCGCAACCTCTGGCTCGCGGTCCTGGTCAGCAACGTCGGACTCTGGATGCAGACGGTCGGCGCCCAGTGGCTGCTGGTCGCCGAGCCGAACGCGTCGACGCTCGTCTCGCTCGTCCAGACCGCCAGCCTGGCACCGGTGTTCCTGCTCGCGCTGCCGGCCGGCGCGCTCGCCGACAGCCTCGGCCGGCGCCGCCTGCTGCTGGCCGTGCAGGCCGGGCTCGCGCTGGTCGCCGGCCTGCTCACGCTGCTGACCGCGCTCGGCGACGTACACCCGGCGCTGCTGCTCACGTTCACGTTCGCGCTCGGCGCCGGCCAGGCGCTCACGCTTCCCGCGTGGCAGGCCACCATCCCCGACCTGGTGCCGCGCGACCAACTCGTCTCCGCGTCCGCACTCGGCTCGATCAGCATCAACGCGGCGCGCGCGGTCGGGCCCGCGGTGGCCGGCCTGCTCATCGCGCAGGCCGGCGCCGCCGTCGTGTTCGGCATCAACGCGCTCACGTTCGTGCTGTTCGCCGCCGTGCTCGCGGCCTGGCGCCCGGACCGTACCAGCGCGCCGCGCACGCCGGAGCCGTTCACGTCCGCGGTCCGCGCCGGCACCCGGTACGTACGGCACTCGCCGGTGGTCCGCCGCATCCTGCTCCGCGCCGTGCTGTTCATCGCGCCCGGCAACGCGCTCTGGGCGCTGCTCCCGCTGGTCGCCAGCCAGCGCCTCGGCTTCGGCTCCGGCGGATACGGCCTGATGCTCACCGTGCTCGGCGCCGGCGCGGTCGCCGGCGCGTTCCTGCTCGCGCCGATCCGCGACCGGATCTCCAACAACCAGATGCTGCTCGCCGCCGGCATCGGATACGCCGCCGTGCTCGCCGTGCTCGGCCTGGTCCGGGTGCCCGCGCTCGTCATGATCGCGCTGCTGCCCGCCGGCATCGCCTGGGTCGCGGTGCTGTCCACCATCAACGCGTCCATGCAGCTGTTCCTGCCCGGCTGGGTGCGCGCCCGCGGCCTCGCGATCTACCAGATCGTCATCTCCGCCGCCCAGGCGCTGCCCGCGCTCGCCTGGGGCCTGCTCGCGGACGCCACCGGCCTCCCGGTCGCGCTCACCGCCGCCGCCGCGCTGATGCTGGCCGGCGCGCTCACGCTGCGCTTCTGGGCGCTGATCGACACCCGCACCATGGACCGCGCCCCCGCCGTCTTCTGGCCCGAACCCCACCTCACGCTCGAACCCGACCCGCGCACCGGCCCCATCCTGGTCACGGTCCGCTACAAGGTCAGCGCCGCCAACGCCCCCGCGTTCGTGACGGCCATGGACGCGGTCCGCCGCGCGGTCCAGCGCACCGGCGCGTACCGCTGGGGTCTCTTCCGCGACGGCGCCGGCTCCGGCACCTTCGTCGAGGTCTACCTCGTCTCCTCCTGGGAGGAACACCTCCGCCAGCACACCGGCCGCCTCACCGGCGCCGACCGGGCCGCCGAGGAACACGCCCGCTCCCTCGCGGACGGCCCACCCGAGGTCAGCCACCTCTTCCCCGCCACCGCCGCACCAACCGCTTGATCTATCTCCCGCTTCCGGCGTGGTGCGGCCCGCTTGCTCCCGCGGGCGCTGTGCCGGCTCCGGGGGCGACCCCGGACCCCGATCTTCCCGCTTCCGGCGTGGTGCCGCCCGCATGCTCCCGCGGGCGCTGTGCCGGCTCCGGGGACGACCCCGGACCCCGATCTTCCCGCTTCCGGCGTGGTGCCGCCCGCATGCTCCCGCGGGCAAACCCGCGGCGGGCTCCGGCTCCGCTGGCGCTCCGCTCCACCCGCCGCGTCGGAGCCGGTTCTCGGCGAGGTCACCACGAGCCGCGGGTGGACCGGCCACCTGATCCGGCCGCGCCCGCGTCACGTCCGCCTGCCGGAGATCGCCGCCGCACGATCTGTCCGTGGCGGCGTGCGGCCTGGTGCGCGGATTCGGGATGGGGGCCGCCGTCATGCCGTGGCGCTGATCGGACGCGGCCCGGGGGCTGAGTCGGCACGCTCGCGCGCCGCGGGTCAGGTGGGGAGGAGGGCGGTGATGGGCGTGGCGGGGTGGCCGGAGAGGAGGGCGACGTGGTCGGTGACGGGGGAGAGGGAGCCGGAGGCGATGGCGGTGTAGGTGGAGATCCAGGCGTCGAGCTGCCAGGTGGGGGCGGCGTAGTGGGCGCGGGAGGCGTAGGCCTCCGGGAGCGTCTCGGGGTGGTAGGTGATCGGGCGGCCGGTGTGCCTGGTCAGCAGCGCGGCGACGTCGGCGAGGGAGACGGCCTCGGGGCCGGTGAGGTGGTAGACGCGGTTCGCGTGCGGGGCGGGGGTGCGGAGCACGGCGGCGGCGCAGTCGGCGACGTCGGAGCGGGACACGGCGGAGACGCGGCCGTCGGCGGCGGGGCCGCGGATGACGCCGTCGGGGCCGGGCAGCGTGAGCAGGAAGTCGGCGTAGAGGTTGTCGCGCAGCGCGGTCCAGGTGAGGCCGGAGGCGCGCAGGTGCTCCTCGGTCGCGTGGTGATCGCGGGCCAGCGTGAACGTGGCGTCCGGCGCGGCGCCGAGGAACGAGATGTAGACCAGGTGGCGTACGCCCGCGGCGGCGGCCGCGTCGATGAACGCGCGGTGCTGGTCGACGCGGTCGGCGGACTCCGCCGCCGAGACCATCAGCGCGACCTCGACGCCGTGCAGTGCGCGTTCGGCGGCGGGGCGGTCGCCGTACGAGGCGGGTACCACCGTGGCGTGCGGCAGCGCGGGGGCGCGCTCGGGCGAGCGGGCGAGGAGGCGCAGCGGGAGGCCGGCGGCGGAGAGGCGGCGGGCGACGGCGCCGCCGAGGTGGCCGGTCACGCCGGTCACCGCGATCTCGATCATGACCGCGATTCTGTCACTCTTCGTCGTCGGTGGGCTCACGGCGTACCCGTGGCGGGGTCTTGTTCGTGGGGGTTGGGGATTGTTCGCGCGGGCCGCGCATCGGGTCGAAGAAGGCGTCCTCGGCCGACTCCGGAGCCCGGCGGAACCAGGCGCGCGCGCTCGGCGTGCTGACCAGCGCGGCGTAGATGATCGGCCAGCCCAGGCCGGGCATGCCGGCCAGCACGGTCTCGTAGACCATCCGGGCCACGGCCAGGGCGGCGCCGATGCCGCAGAGGACCAGCAGCAGGACGCGTCCCCAGCCGTGGCCGCGGAGGACGGCCCAGGCCAGGAGCAGGTAGAGCGCGCCGTACGGCACGAGCAGCCACGGCGGGAGCAGGCTGCCCATGGTGTCGCCGGAGAGTCCGAACGCGAGCGTCAGGCCGCCACCGGCGCAGAGCAGCACCGAGGTGGCCAGCACGGCGGCCGGAGGGAGCCCGCGACGCATGACCATGGGCGGATCTAACCATGAGTATCGTTCGCGAATGAGTCACCGGCCGGTCCGCCTGCCGTCGTTCATCCGAACGAGGAGTCGATCATCGCGCTCCGCGTAACGGCCGGTGACGGAGGATCATGAAGCGCGGCGGCGGAGGAATCCGGCGAAGAGCGCGGCGGCCACCAGCACGTGCATGACGCCGAGCGTGACGCGGGTGCCGGTGTCCATCTCGCCGGCGAGCGGGGCGAACGAGACCAGCAGCACCAGCGTCGCGACGATCGCCCAGATCACCGCGGCCCGGCGCGGGAGCAGGCGCTCCAGCAGAGCCAGGAAACCCCAGCCGAGCAGCGAGAAGACCAGGGCGAAGAGCATCACGGTGGGCAGGGGTACGTCGATGGTGCGCCCGTCCGGGGAGCTGACGGTGAGCGGGTGACCGCCGATGCCGGCCACGGCCAGCCAGAGCAGCGCGGGTCCGAGCACCGCGGCCGCTACCGCTATGAGCCTGGTTCTCATGATTTTTCCTCTCGGGTCACGGCGCCGTACAGGAAGAGGTCGACGAGGTCGGTGGCGGAGGGCGGGCCGGGCAGGCCCGGCCGGTGGAGCACGGTGAGCATGCCGAAGAGCGCGGTGGCCAGCTCGGTCGGCGAACGCCGCAGCGTCCCGGCCGCCACCTCGGGCTCGAACAGCTCGGCCAGCGCGGCGATGGTGCCCATCATGGCCCGCTCCCGGCCACCGGGCGGCGGCGCGGGGCGCGCCGTGGGCGCATCCGACGTGGGCTCATCCGATGTGGACTGGCCCGGTGTGGGCGTATCCGATGTGGACTCGTCCGGTGCGGGTGCTTCCGAGGTGGAGGGATCGCCGGGGCGGAAGCCGGTGGCGTGCAGGGCGCCGGTGATGGTGCCGATGCGGGTCACGTAGGCGCTGAGCGTCTCGGTCGCCTCCACGAGCCGGTCCGCGAGGGGTGCGTCGAGGCTGATCGCCGCGATGTCCGCGTGCACCGCGTCCGGCTGCAGCGCCTCGGACATGCAGGCGGTGAGCAGCTCGTCCTTGTCCGCGAAGACGCGGAAGATGGTGCCCTCCGCGATGCCGGCCGCGCGTGCCACCTGCGCGGTCGTCACCTTCGCGCCGAACTCGGCGACCAGTGGCAGGGTCGTTCTGATGATCATTTCGCGGCGTTCCTCCGGGCTCATGGCCGGAGCGCGCCGCCGCGTGCCGGGTGGCGTCATGCCACCAGGATATGAGTGAGTCCTCACTCATTCAAGGGCCTGCCGCGCCCGGACCGGGCGCGGCAGGTCGGGCTCACTTGTGGTTCAGGCCCCGCATCAGCGCCAGGATCGCCCGGTTCAGCGGCACGTCCACGCCGTGCCGGTCGCCGAGCCGCACTATCGAGCCGGTGATCAGTTCGTGCTCGGTGGCCCGCCCCCCGGCCCGGTCGTAGTACATCGACGTACCGTCGTCCGGTCCGAACTCGTCGTAGACCGCGATGGTGCGCGCCACGTCGTCCTCGGTCAGCGCCGCGCCGGCCGCCGCGCCGACCCGGACCGCCTCGTGCAGCAGCGCGCGGGTCAGCGCGCGCACCGAGTCGTTCTGCTGGATGACCACCATGCGCTGCATGGTGAGCGCGGTTATCGGGTTCGCCGCCGCGTTGGTGAGCAGCTTGCGCCACGCCGCGGTGCGGAAGTCCGCCACCCGCTCCACCGCGAGCCCGGACCCGGACAGCAGCGCGGCGAACCGGTCGCCCGGCAGCGTGCTGTCCGTGGCCGCCGTGGCGGCCGGCGCGGCCGTGGTGGTGAAGCCGGCCAGCGACTCCGGGCCGGCGGTGTCCGGGCAGCCCTGCACGGTGAGCCGCGCGCCCTTGCGGTGCAGCACGTGGCCGCGCTCCAGCAGTTCGGCGGCCACGTAGACCAGCGCGGGCAGCACCGTGGTCCCGGGCGGCAGCAGCGGGCCGACGCGCTCGGCGTGGTCGACGCCGTTCTGCAGCACGACGACCGTGGTGTCCGGGCCGATCAGCCCGTCGAACCAGGCGGCGGCCCCGGCCACGTCCTGCGCCTTGGTGGCGAGCAGTACCCAGTCGGCGTGCCGCGCCTCGCGCGGGTCCACCAGCACCGGTACGTCCAACTCGCGCACGCGGTCGGCGCGCTCGATGACCAGCCGCTCCGGCCGGGTGCGCGCGCACATCACGACGTCGTGGCCGGCGTCGTGCGCGGCCTCCGCGACCACCAGGCCGACCGCGCCGGCACCGATCACCGCGACGCGGGTTTGTCTCGTGGACATGAACCAGCCTCCCGAATAACTGAGAAGATCTTCTCAGTTGCGAGTGTGGCCCAGCCAGTTTGCGATCTCATTACGGGGACGTGGCGAGGCCGGGCGATACAATCCCGGACATGTCGCTGCCAACGGGACGGGTCCGGTCCACGCAGGCCCCAGCAGCGGAGGAGGACGAGCGCCCCCGGCGCAGCGACGCACGGCAGCGCCGCTCCGCGCTGCTCGCCGCCGTTGGGACGCTGATCGCCGAGCGCGGGACGGAGTTTCCGCTGGCCGAGGCCGCGGAGCGGGCCGGAATCTCGACCGCCACGGCGTACCGGAACTTCTCCGACACCGGCAGCGCGGTCGATGCGTACTTCGCCGATCTGATGGGTGATCTGCTGGAGGCGTTCGACGGGCTGCCGGTCGGCGACGACCCCCTCGCGGACATCCGTGTTCTATGTCACGAGTGGGTGGCGCAGGCCACCCGGTGGGGCGCCGCCGCCGTGCACATGCGGTCCCCGCGCGGCCTGCTGGCCCGGCGCAACATGGAGGACCCGTTCATCGGCGCGCTCTACGACCGGCTCGCCCGGCTGGTGGAGACCGCGATGACGCGCGGCCGCATCCCGCAGCAGGACGTGCGGTTCGCGGTGCTGATGTGGGTGACGATCTTCGACGAGCGCGTGGTCGTCGACCTCACCGGCACGCTCGGCTGGAGCGAGAAGACCGCGGCCGACCACCTCACCGAGGCGCTGCTGCGCACGTTCGGCGTACCGCCGGCGGTCCTGCCCCGGGCCATCTACGGCTGATCCGCCGGCGCGAGGAGCCCGTGCCCCCCGCGCCGGCGGGCGCACTCACTCCGGGAACGCGTTCGGGTCGACGTCGCTGGTGCTGGCGTTGCCGCCGGTCGTCGCCTGAAGGCTGATCTCCCAGATCGTGTACTGCTCCGCGGTCGTCTCGAACGTGATCGACTCGTCGAACTTGCTGAAGTCGCAGTCCCGGTTGAACCGCGTGCCGTCGAAGTCGCTGCCGGACGTCACGAAGATCGTGTACGCGCCGTCGTTGATCGAGGTGGCGGTGAAGTTGCCCTTCGCGTGCACGTAGAACGACATCTCCGGGCTGCTCTGCCCGTTCTTCACCAGGTTGACCAGCGCGTCGCGGTCACCGCCGTTGTCCACCTTCAGCTCGCCCAGGCCGCCGCGCACCTGCCGGTAGTAGTTGCCGTTCGGGGGACGCCGGTTCTCCTCCTTGAGCGCCTTCGGCATCCAGCCGCCGACCTTGAAGTTGGACGCCGGGTCCGCCGCCGTCAGCGCCGTGGACGCGTCCCGCATGGCCGCGCCGCCCTGCGAGCGGGACACCACGTTCACCGCCGAGGAGCCGGTGCACAGCGTGGACCCCTCCGCGGAGAGGCTGGTGTCCAGCACGTCCGTGCTCAGCGCGCTCAGCGCCGCGACCAGCTGCTCGTGCGCGTCCGACACCGACTCCGGCGCGGTCACCCGCTCCAGCTCCTCCGCCTGCAGCGCGAGCATCTCGCCCAGCTCGTCCGCGGCCGTGGACAGGTCGTCCGGCTTGGTGGTCTTGTTCATCTTGTCCCAGGCCGGCTGGATCGCGCCGTCCATCGCGGACAGCATCGCCTGGTACTGCCCGGGCGTCATCGCGACCGGCGTGGGGCTCGCCGCCGGCGTGGGGCCGCCGCCCCGGCCCTGGTCGTCCGGCCCCGCCGGGTCGTTGCCCACCAGCCACGGCACCGCGAGCACGCCGGCGCAGAGCAGAACCAGGACCAGCACGCCCGCGCCGACGATCAGGCCGGTGTTGCGCTTCGGCTTCGGCGGCTGCGGAGCCGGATAACCCAGCGGGTACGCACCCGGCTGTCCCCACCCGGGGGCGCCGCCCGCCTGCTGCTGGCCCCAGACCGGCGTGCCCGGCGCGGGCGCGTTCGGGTCCGGCACGCCGGACGTGGGGTAGCCGGCCGCGGGCACGCCGGAGGTCGGGTGACCGGGGGCGCCCGGGTAGCCGGGATGCTGCGGGTATCCGGGGGAGCCGGGCGCCGGCGGGTAGCCGGAGGCGCCGGAGACCGGCGGATATCCGGGCGCGCCGGAGGTCGGGTAGCCGGGCGTGCCGGCCGCCGGCGGGTAGCCGGAGGCACCGGACATCGGCGGGTAACCGGCGGCCGGGGCACCGGAGACGGGCGGGTGACCGGGGGCCGGGGCGCCGGAGACCGGCGGGTAGCCGGGCGTGCCCGGGGCCGGGGCACCCGAGACCGGCGGGTAGCCGGGCGTGCCCGGGGCCGGGGCGCCGGAGGCGGGCTGGTAGCCCGGGCCGGGCGTGGGCGGGTAGGCGGTCGACGGCGCGCCGGAGGTCGGCGGGATGCCCGCGCCGGCCGCGTCGCCGGAGGTGTCCGGTGCGGTGCCGCCCGGCAGCGTGTAACCGGGCGTGGGCGCGGCTGCCGTGTCGGCGGCGGCCGGCGCGGCGGTGGTGGTGTCACCGGCGGGCTCGCTCGACGCGGCGGCGGGCACGTGCTGGGTGGTCTCCGCGTTGACCGGCGCGTCGGCGGGCCGCGACTCCGGCTCGCCGGACCGGGAGCCCGCCGCGGCCGCGGCTGCCCCCGCCGCCCCGGCCGCGAACGCGGCCGGGGCGATCACCGAGGTCTTGTCGCCGTCGTCGGCCTTCTCCGGGTCGGACGTCGCCGCCGTCGCTGGTGCCGGGGCCGCGACCGGCTCGGCCGGGGTGGTGCCGGCCGTCGGGATCACGGTGGTGTTGTCCTCGTCGGTGCCGGACCGGACCGCCGAGGTTTCGCCGGTCGCGCGCGCCGGGGGCTCGCCGCCGGCGGCCGGCGCGGTGCCGGTGGAGATCACGGCGGTGCGGTCCTCGTCGGCGCCGGAGGGCGGCGTCGAGGTCTCGCCGGTCGCGGGCGAGGGGGTCTCGCCGGTGCCGGTGGAGATGGCGGCGGTGTTGTCCTCGTCGGCGCCGGACGGCGGCGTCGAGGTTCCGCCGGTGGCGGGCGGCGCGGTGCCGGTGGGGATCACGGCCGTCCGGTCGTCGTCCGTGGCGCCCGGCGAAGCCCCGGCGGCCGGGGTGGGGGGCGTGGCGTCCGGTGCGCTCGCCTGCGTACCGGTGGAGATGACGGTCGTCCGGTCCTCGTCGGCCGGGGCCGGTGGCGTGCCGTCCGCGCCCGTCGGGAGCACCGTGGTCCTGTCGTCGCCGGTGGGCGGAACCGCGATCGGCGCGGTCGCGTCGTAGGGCGTCGGCAGCGGAATGATCGAGGTGGTGTCCTGCCCGGCGGCGGACGTCACCGTGATGTGGATGGTGAGCTCCGGCGGCCCGTCCGCGGACGAGGCGTCGTTGCGAGGAAGCCGGAGGATCGCGCCGTCGCCGATGCCGGCCGGCAGGTTGATCGCGATGAGCCGCCCGTCCGGCGGCAGCGCGATGGTCTTCGTCGTGCCCGCGGCCGCCTCCGCGGCGGTGAGCTCGACCGTAACGATGTCGGACCCGCCGCTGGGCAGTCCGCTCCCCGAATCCCGTGCCATCACTGGATTATGCAAGTGCGTGTCACGCCCTTCCCGAGCAGGGAGACGCCCGAGAAGCCCGGTTTGCAGGCCGGAAAGCCATATGTCGGTGAATGTCGAGCGGACTCGTTCATAACGGCGCGCGCAGGTGAGCCGATCACACAGTGTCCAACCCTGTCCACTTAGAGTGAAGTCGCGGATGGTGGACCGCCGCACGCTGTCCCCCTCTCGTGACGTACGTCGGATATCGACCGGGCGAACGGGGGGCGACGGCGCAACCGGAATCCGTACGGCCGCGTGTGGACGGCATGACCACCCCGCGACCACAGGCCGGAGGCGACCCGACAGTGATCTTCGCGATTCTGAGATCTCCCGCGTTCCGGGAGATCGCGCTCGCCGTCGGTGCCGCGTCCGCGCTGACCGCCGCCTGGCTGCTGATCCTGCCGCACGCGGCGACCTCCGGCGGCGACACGATCCACTACCTCGCGCTGGCGGAGAACCCGCGGGCGCAGGTGCACACGCCGTACACGTACCGGATGCTGACGCCGCTGCTGGCGCACGAGCTCGGCGGCCCGGAGCGCTACCGTGAGGCCTTCCGCCTGGTGAACGCGCTCGCGGTGGCGGCGTCCGGCGTCGCGGCGCACCTGCTGACCCGGCGGCTCGGCGGCACCCGCGGCGCGGCGTACCTGGCCATGGCCGGGCTGCTCAGCCTGCCCGGGTTCCTGTTCTACCTGCACCAGCCGTACCTGATCGATCCCGCCGCGATGGCGCTGCTCGCCTGGTCGATGCTGGCCGCGCTGGCCGGCTGGACCGCGGTGCTGCCACTGCTGCTGGTCGCGGCCGCGCTCGCCCGGGAGACCGTGATCTCGTTCGCCCTGCCGATCTACATGATCTTCCGTACCCGGTGGATCGACGTCCCGGCCGCGGCCCGGACCGCGCTGGTGATCGTCCCCGGCGTGCTCGCGACCACGGCGGTGCAGGCCAAGCCCACGCACGGCTGGCCGACCCAGGAGCTGCTGGTCCGGGCGGGCGTCCGGATCGTCGGGATGAAGCTGGAGCAGCAGGGCGTCGTGGACGCGCTCGGCATCGCGGTCGGCACGTCGCTCGGCATCTGGTGGGCGCTCGGGCTCTACGGCTTCCGGCACGCCGGACGGCTCGGCTGGCTGATGATCCCGGTGCTGCTCCAGTTCGTGGTGGGCGGCGACTGGGGCCGGTTCTGCCTGTACGCGTTCCCCGCGCTCGTCCCGGCCGGTGCGATCGCGCTCTGGCGGCACCCGCGGCGCGCGGTGCTGATCGGCCTGGTGGTCGTGCAGAGCCTGCTGATCTTCCTAGACCTGTCGATCGACGGGCGTCCGAAGATCAACCAATACCAACCCTCCACGTACGTCAGCCTGGCCCTGATCCCGCTCACGCTGCTCGTCCTGCTGTGGCCGTCCCGGCGGCGGGCGCCCCGCCCCGAAGCCGGCCAGGGTCTCCCGGCGGTGCCGAGGCCCAGCACGGGTGCGGAACGGGCGGCCGAGCCGCGCTGACCGAACGGATCAGACGAGCGCCGGCGTGAGGTGCAGGCAGGCGTCCAGCGGCGCGCGGACCGCCCGCAGGTCCGCACCGATCGCGGTGGCCAGGATCGCCGGGCCCGGCAGCGGCATCACCGCGGCGGTGTCGCCGACCGGAGAGGCCGGTGGCGGCCCGCCGTCCGCCCAGGCCGGGTCGATCACCAGCAGCGAGCCGGTCGCCCGCCCGCCACCGGCCCGCAGCCCACCGGCGCCGAGCACGGCGGGCCCGGACCAGCCCGGCGCGGACGGGCCGGCGGACAGGTCGTGGCGGTAGAGCGTGCGGCCCGCGTACCGGATCGTGGTGTGCAGCCGGACGTCGCCGCAGGGCTCCCCGTGCCGGCCGCAGACGAGCTCGTCGCGCCAGACCAGCGTGCCCCCGTCCGCCACGTCGACCTCGGTGATCGCGTCGTGGTCGCAGCCGGCCGCGCCGATCAGCGGCTCCGGCAGCCAGTGCAGCACGCCGCCGGGCGCGACCGTGGCCCGCACCTCCACCCGCGAGGTGTCCGGGCGGCCGTGCGCGTGCGGCGTGGGCAGCGCGATCGACGCCGCGACCGTACGGACCACCAGCGACGCGCCCGGCTCGACGGTGATCTCGATGCGCAGCCGGTCGCCGCCGAGCGGTCCGGCCGCGCCGCCGACCAGGTGCACGTCCGCGGGCACGCCGGGCCGCCGCGCGCCGGTGCGCCGGACCAGCAGCGGCGGCTCCCCGGCGAGCGTGGGCAGCCCGGTGCCGCCGCGCCCGTCCGGCACCGCGACGATCCGCGCGGTGGCCCGCATCAGCCGGCCCTCCCGCGACGGCTCATGAAGCGACCGGCAGCCGGGCGGTGAGCTCGCCGCGGATCCAGTCCGCCACCTGCGAGGCGCCGCGGTCCTCCGCGATGGACTGGAAGATGGTGGGCAGGTCGCCGCGGCGGGCGCGGGCGTCGCGGTCCATCACGGACAGGTCCGCGCCGACCAGCGGGGCCAGGTCGGTCTTGTTGATGACCAGCAGGTCGGCGGTGGTGACGCCGGGCCCGCCCTTGCGCGGGACCTTGTCGCCGCCGGCCACGTCGACCACGAAGATCTGCTTGTCGATCAGGCCCTTGCTGAACGTGGCCGTGAGGTTGTCGCCGCCGCTCTCCACCAGGATCAGATCGAGCGGGCCGAGCGAGGCCTCCAGGTCCTCGACCGCGTCCAGGTTCGCGGAGATGTCGTCGCGGATCGCGGTGTGCGGGCAGCAGCCGGTCTCCACCGCGCGCACCCGCTCGGCCGGGAGCACGCCGTTGCGCAGCAGGAAGTCCGCGTCCTCGGTGGTGTAGATGTCGTTGGTGACGACGGCCAGCCGCAGCTCCCCGCCGAGCGACCGGCAGAGCGCGGCGACCAGCGCGGTCTTGCCGGAGCCGACCGGGCCGCCGATGCCGATCCGGAGCGCGCGCGGCGCGGCGCCGGAGGCGGGGGCGGGGGCGTGCGGGTCGGGGCCGGCGTCCATCGGTCCGTGGCCGTGCGGCAGGGAACCGTCGGTGTCCTTATGAGGCAAAGAGACGCACCTCCCAGGTGGCGTGGTGTTCGGCGCCGATGTCCAGCAGCGGCGCACCGTCGGCCGGCAACTCGTCGACCGGCTTGTCGAGACAGGTCATGGCGCGCTCCGCGATCGCGTCGCACTCCGGGGCGAGCCGGGCCAGCAGCGCGTGCACGCCGTACGGGTCCAGGCCCAGCAGCCGCACGGCCGCGCTCGCC
Source organism: Catenuloplanes atrovinosus (assembly GCF_031458235.1). Taxonomy (NCBI): domain Bacteria; kingdom Bacillati; phylum Actinomycetota; class Actinomycetes; order Micromonosporales; family Micromonosporaceae; genus Catenuloplanes; species Catenuloplanes atrovinosus. The sequence goes on from NZ_JAVDYB010000001.1 coordinate 1,032,000, forward strand.
GGGCCGCCGATCGTGCCGTACGCGGCGGCCACCGCGGCCCGCGCCGGTGACACGCCGGCGGCGGAGGCGACCACGCCGAACGCGATCGGCTGGTGCGGGTCCGCGCGAGGCGGGGCCGGCACCGTCCACATCGCCCGGCCGGCCCGCAGCAGCGCGCGTCCCTGCGCGCGTGAGGCGGCCCGCAGCGCCGGCGACGGCGTTCGGACGTCGAGCCCACGATCAAGATCTTCCAGCGCCGCGGTACGACCGCAGGCCGCCGCCGCGAACGCCGCCGCCACCAGCCCGCCCGTGGCCAGCCGCCCGCGCAGGAAGCCGTCCAGGTCCTCGATCGAGCGCACCCGCCCGGCGCTGACCTGCGCCTCCAGGCCGGACGAGTGCGCGTGCCCACCCGCCGGGAGCCGCCCGTCCGCCAGGACGAGCAGCGTGGCGAGCGAGTCGGTCGCGCCCATCAGAACAGGAAGTAACGCTGGGTCATCGGCAGCGAGTCGACCGGTTGCGGCTCGACCACGTCACCGTCGATCCGGACCGTGAACGTGTCCGGCTCCACCTCGATCCGCGGCGTGGCGTCGTTCAGCGGCAGGTCGGCCTTGCCCACGTCCCGCGTGCTGGCGACCGGGACCAGGCGGCGCTTGACGTCCAGCCGGTTCGGCAGCCCGCCCTCGATCGCGGCCTCCGCGACGAAGGCCAGGCTGGTCGCGGCCGCGGCCGTGCCGTACGCGCCGAACATCGGCCGGGGCAGCATCGGCTGCGGCGTCGGGATGGACGCGTTCGCGTCGCCCATCTGCGCCCACGCGATCATGCCGCCCTTGATCACCAGCGCGGGGCGGACGCCGAAGAACGCCGGATCCCACAGCACCAGGTCGGCGAGCTTGCCGGGCTCGACGGAGCCCACCTCCCGTTCGATCCCGTGCGCCACGGCCGGGGCGATCGTGTACTTGGCGACGTACCGCCGGGCCCGGAGGTTGTCCTTGCCACCGTCGCCGGGGAGGCTGCCGCGCCGCGTCTTCATCACGTGCGCGGTCTGCCAGGTCCGCATGATCACTTCGCCGACGCGGCCCATCGCCTGCGAGTCCGAGCCGATCATGGAGATCGCGCCGAGGTCGTGCAGCACGTCCTCCGCGGCCATCGTGGTCGGCCGGATCCGGCTCTCCGCGAACGCCAGGTCCTCGGGGATCGACGGCTTCAGGTGGTGGCAGACCATCAGCATGTCGATGTGCTCGGACAGCGTGTTCCGCGTGTACGGCCGGGTCGGGTTCGTCGAGGACGGCAGCACGTTCGGCTCGGACGCCACCGTGATGATGTCCGGCGCGTGCCCGCCGCCCGCGCCCTCCGTGTGGTACGCGTGGATCGACCGGCCGCCGATCGCGGCGAGCGTGCTCTGCACGTACCCCGCCTCGTTGAGCGTGTCCGTGTGGATCGCGGCCTGCACGCCGGACGCGTCACACACCCGCAGGCAGGCGTCGATCGCCGCGGGCGTGGTGCCCCAGTCCTCGTGCAGCTTGAACCCGCCCGCGCCGCCGCGCAACTGCTCCCACATGGACTCCTCGGAGACCGTGTTGCCCTTGCCGAGCAGCAGCACGTTCACCGGCCAGACGTCCAGCGCCTCGAACATCCGGGAGAGATACCAGGCGTTCGGCGTGACCGTGGTGGCCTTGGTGCCCTCGGCCGGGCCGGTGCCACCCCCCATGATCGTGGTGATGCCGGAGGCGATCGCCTCCTCCAGGATGCCCGGCGCGATCAGGTGCACGTGACTGTCGATCGCGCCCGCCGTGAGGATCTTGCCGTTGCCGGCGATGACCTCGGTGCCCGGGCCGATCACCAGGCCGGGGTGGACGCCGTCCATGGTGTCCGGGTTGCCGGCCTTGCCCAGCGCGACGATCCGGCCGTCCAGGATGCCGACGTCGGCCTTGATGATGCCCCAGTGGTCGAGGACGACCGCGCCGGTGATGACGGTGTCGAGCGCCTTCTCCGCGCGGGTCGCCAGCGACTGGCCCATCGACTCTCGGATGACCTTGCCACCGCCGAAGACGGCCTCGTCACCGCCGCCGCTGCGGTCCTCCTCGACCTCGATCAGCAGATCGGTGTCCGCCAGCCGGATGCGGTCACCGGTCGTCGGACCGTAGAGCGCGGCGTACCGTCGTCGGTCGATCCTCATGCGGTTCCGTCCTCGTCTCGCGGGCCGGTGGCGCTGTCTCGCGGGCCGGTCGGGTTGTCTGCGGGGCCGGTGGTGCTGTCCAGCGGGCCGGTGGTGCTGTCCAGCGGGCCGGCGGCCTCGCCGCGCAGGCCGGGGACGATGCGGCGGCCGCCGAGCGGCACCAGGTCCACCTCGCGCGGCACGCCCGGCTCGAACCGCACGGACGTGCCCGCCGGCACCGCCAGCCGGTGCCCCCACGCGGCCCGCCGGTCGAAGTCCAGCGCCGGGTTCGCCTCCGCGAAGTGGTAGTGCGAGCCCACCTGGATCGGCCGGTCACCGGTGTTCGCCACCGGCAGCGTGAGCACCGGCCGCCCTGCGTTGATCTCGATCTCCCCGTCGCCGGGCACGATCTCTCCGGGAATCATCCGCTGCCCCTCCGCCTACGGGATCGGCTCGTGCACGGTGACGAGCTTCGTGCCGTCCGGGAACGTGGCCTCCACCTGCACCTCGGCCAGCATCTCCGGCACGCCCTCCATGACGTCCGCCCGGGTCAGCACGGTCCGCCCGGCCTCCATCAGCTCCGCCACGGTCCGCCCGTCCCGCGCCGCCTCCAGGATGTAGGCCGTGATGATCGCCGTCGCCTCCGGATGATTGAGGCGCAACCCTCGCTCACGGCGCTTCCGCGCCACCTCCGCGGCGACGTGGATGAGCAGCCGATCCTGCTCGTGGCGGCTGAGGAACAAGACTCCGACCTCCATGTCCGCTGACCCGGGTGCGCGCTGATCCGGGCTCACATGGCGACCGATGCTGACACCGGCACGTTTCGTCCCTGTTAACCCCTCACTGCCCGTTGATCACCACGCTACCGGCCGCCCCGCCCCACGTACCCACCTTTCGCCCCTCACCCGCCGCGGACGTTCGACATGGTCGAGGCGCCGTGGCGACGAATCGGCGATCCGTGCGAGGAGGGTCGCCTCGTACGGCGCCTCATCCCGGCCCTCGACATCGGCGGAGGCGTAGCTGCGGGGCTGAAGCGCTGTTCGAGTTTTTGCCGCTAGCGGGCAAGCGCCGACGGACCGTCCGTCTCGGTTCTGCGGCCCGGAATCGCGGCACCGAACTCTGGCTCAGGACTGCGGGCCGTAGCTGCCGACCGAGCCTTCTGATTTCGCATCGCCGTGCGAAATCTACCCATAACGTGACGCTGGTTGACCGTCCAATGTGGCTTTGTGAGCCGTGGGCACGTAATTCGGCGGGAATAACGTGCCTGCGGCTCACAAGGTGGGTGGCCGGTTGGAGGCGCGGGAATGGTCGCGTTCTTGTGGGCCGTGCGGCGATGGAGGGCGTGGGGGCGGGGGCAGGCAGGGTGCACCGCACCCTGGTTGGGGCGTGCGGGGAGAACGAGGGTGGGGGTGAGGAAAAACCGCTTCGGAGGTGTGTGGTGAGTCGGCTCTTTGTCGGTGGGCGGGTCTGGATGCCGGATCCGGTGGACGGGATCGATCTGCGGGTCGAGGGCGGGCGGATCGTCGAGGCGGGGCCGGGGCTGGGCCGGGACGGGGCGGAGGTCGTCGAGTGCGCGGGGCGGATGGTGGTGCCGCTGTTCGGGGGGCCGGTGCGGGTCGGTGGGGCGGCGACGTTCGCGGTGGTGGAGGCGTCCGAGGGGGCGCAGGAGATGGTGGTGTGGTGGCCGTCGCGGGGGGTGGTGCTCGTGGTGGACGGGGAGGTCGTGTCGACGGTTGACGCGGTGCCGGGGGGCTCGGCCTCGCCATATCTGGGGATGTGGGTCGACCGGACCGGCTACATCCGGCAGGAGCTGACGGCGGACGGGCGGTATGACGAGACGCGGGCCGGGCGGCGGCATGCGTACCAGGGGGCGTTCCGGATCGATGGGGACCGGATCGTGTACCGGGATGACCAGGGATTCTGGGCCTACGGGCGGTTCGCCGACGGCGTGCTGCACCACGCGGGGTACACCTTCGACCGGGGAGCGCGGTAGATATGGCGATGCTGTTCACCGGTGGCGCGGTCGTCACCATGGACCCGGAGATCGGTGAGCTGGGGCGCGGGGACGTGCTGGTCTCCGGGTCCGAGATCGTCGCGGTGGGGGCGGACCTGCGTGACCATCCGGGCGCGCGGGGGGCCGAGGTGGTGGACACGACCGGGAGCATTGTGGCGCCGGGGTTCGTGGACACGCATCGGCATGCCTGGCAGGCGCAGATGCGGCGGACCATTCCGGATGTGGGGGATCTGGGGGAGTACCTGTCGACCACGCTGGCCGGTGTGGCACCGGTCTATACGCCGCACGACATGTATGTGGGGACGCGGCTGGCGGCGCTCTCGGCGCTGGACGCGGGGATCACCACGATGCTGGACTTCTCGCACAACTCGCGCAGTGCGGCGCACTCGGACGCGGCGGTTCGTGGGCTCGTCTCGACCGGCATCCGGGGTGTGCACGCGTCGATGGGGCCGCACTTCGGGGAGTGGGATCGGCAGTGGCCGGCCGATCTGAGCCGGCTGCGGGCGGTGCTGCCGGACGGCGGGCTGGTCACGCTGCGCCTGGCGGCGCTCGCCACGGACATCGTGGGGCCTGATCTGGTGTACGGGACGGAACTGGCCGCGGTGGCCCGTGACCTGGACATCGCGGTCAGCGTGGACGCGGTCTTCGGTGCGGCGTCGTCCGAGGCGATCCTGGGCTGGGAGCGACGCGGGCTGCTCGGGCCGGGGCTGGAGCTGATCCACGCCACC